>NZ_WTYS01000001.1:1677634-1980255 GCF_009827545.1 Pontixanthobacter gangjinensis
GCAAGCAGAGCGTCCTGCACCACTGATTTTGTCGCCAAAGCCGTGATTTTCCAGCTATCGGACATAGCTGGCGCCGTTCGCATCAAGCGTCGCACCGGTCATGCTTTCAGGGGCATCGAGCGCGCAAAAAACCGCAATGCTGGCGATCTCCTCAGGCTCGGCTACGCGTCCCAGCGGTATATCAGCAAGTAATCCCGCGCCGCCGCGGCTTTCCAGATAATCGCCCGCCATCGCAGTGTCGGTAAAGCCAGGCGTGATGGCGTAGCTGCAAATCCGGTCCTTGGCATAGGCTCGGGCGATGGTTTTGTGCATCGCCAGCATTCCGCCTTTCGCCGCCGCATAATGCCAATGGGCGGGGCTGTCGCCGCGATGGCCTGCGCGGCTGGCGATATGGACGATCCTTCCAGCCACGCCTCGCTCCTGCCAATGGCGCACTGCATAGCGAGACAATTGCGCTGAAGCGGTCAGATTGATTCTCAGTGTTTCCTCCCACCCTTCCAGCCATTCGATGTCCGAGCTGTCGAGGGGAGTTGCGGAAAACAATCCGGCGTTATTAATCAGCACATCAATCTCGCCATCTGCACGGTCCAACGCTTCCTCCCACAGCAATTGCGGGCTGGCTGGATCAGATAGGTCCGCGCCAATCGTTTGCGGATCATGCTCAGCAGTGCCGTGGCCGATTACTTTCGCGCCGCGTGTTTCGAGCAATTTACGAGTCGCTGCGCCGATGCCGCGGCTCGAGCCGGTGAGTAAGATGCATGTCATGCAAGTGCTATCCGAAAATTTGCGTGTAATGTCGAGCGTTGTGGTCCCTTTCCATCCTTGCCACAGAGGCGCAATTCGGTATGGGAGGGGGGTCACAGGGAACTTCCGGATAGGCTTATGTCGAACAGACCACTTTCACCGCATCTGCAGATATGGAAATGGGGGCCGCATATGCTGGTTTCCATCCTTCACCGCGTGGCCGGGGATGGGCTGGCGATTGTTGGCCTTGGCATGTTGTTATGGTGGCTTGGTGCGCTCGCAAGCGGGCCGGAATCCTATGACACTTTCCAAAGCTGGGTCTGGGCCGATCTGGGCTCCTTGACATTCAGCGGAATGGATATCCTTTACTCGCTGATCAAGGTTCTGCTGAAGGTGGTGATTATTGGCCTATCATGGGCGTTTTTCACCCATTTGTGCAGCGGATTGCGCCATTTCGTGCTCGATATCGGCGCGGGGTATGAACTGGACACCAATAAGATGTGGTCCATCGCCAGCCCGATTATCGCCATCCTGCTCACCGCCGCCTTCTGGGCCGCAGTACTTTACCTTTAAGGAATTGAACCATGGGTAACGGAACCTCGCTTGGAAAAGTTCGCGGGCTTGGCGCTGCGCATCATGGCGCGCATCACTGGCTGCTCCAACGTTTCACGGCGATCGGCAATGTGGTGCTCAGCATCTGGCTTATGGCGTCTTTTCTGCTTTTGCCTGATATGTCTTACGGCACGGTCAGCGCCTATCTGTCGGGCGCGATCCCGGCGACCGCAATGGTGCTTTTGATCGTCTGCACATTCTGGCACGCACGGCTGGGCCTGCAAGTGTTGATCGAAGATTACATCCACACGACCGGCAACAAGTTTGCCGTTATCGCTCTGCTCAATCTCGCGACTGTTGGCGGTGCTGCTTTCGGCATCTTCTGCGTCGTTCGTCTCGCTCTTGGAGGAGCTGCATAATGGCATCTGCATCAACCGCACCTGCTTACAAGATTATCGACCACCTCTATGACTGCGTTGTCGTCGGTGCCGGCGGTTCGGGCCTGCGCGCTACAATGGGCGCCGCCGAAGCGGGTTTGAAGACCGCTAATATCTCCAAGGTTTTTCCAACACGCTCGCACACGGTTGCGGCGCAAGGCGGCATTGCCGCATCGCTCGGAAACAACACGCCCGATCACTGGTCCTGGCACATGTATGATACCGTCAAGGGGTCGGACTGGCTTGGTGATCAGGACGCGATTGAATATCTGGTGCGTGAAGCACCTGCCGCCGTTTATGAGCTGGAGCATGCCGGTGTTCCATTTTCTCGCAACGAAGATGGCACGATTTATCAGCGGCCATTTGGCGGCCATATGCAGAATATGGGCGCGGGCCCGCCGGTTCAGCGCACTTGCGCCGCCGCTGATCGCACGGGTCACGCGATGCTCCATGCATTGTATCAGCAGAGCCTGAAATATGACGCGGACTTTTTTATCGAGTATTTCGCGCTCGACCTGATCATGAACGAAGGCAAGTGCGTCGGCGTGATTGCGATGTGTCTGGATGATGGCTCGATCCACCGTTTCCGTTCGCAAAGCGTGGTACTGGCAACTGGCGGTTATGGCCGGTGCTATTACACGGCCACTTCCGCGCATACATGTACCGGCGATGGCGGTGGCATGGTTTTGCGCGCTGGCTTGCCATTGCAGGATATGGAATTTGTCCAGTTCCATCCGACCGGAATTTACGGTGCAGGCGTTCTGATCACCGAGGGCGCGCGCGGTGAGGGTGGCTATCTGACCAACTCCGAAGGCGAGCGCTTCATGGAGCGCTATGCCCCGTCTGCAAAAGATTTGGCCTCGCGCGATGTTGTGTCGCAATCAATGGCGAAAGAAATGCGCGAAGGCCGCGGCGTTGGCGCCGATGGCGATCATTTGCATCTCCATCTCGATCACATAGATCCGAATGTTCTGGCCGAACGTCTGCCGGGTATTACCGAAAGCGGCAAGATTTTCGCAGGCGTCGATTTGACCCGACAACCGCTGCCAGTGACCCCGACAGTCCACTACAATATGGGCGGTATCCCCTGTAATTATCACGGCGAAGTTGTGACCATTGGCCCTGATGGAAACCCTGACACTGTGGTGCCCGGCCTGTTCGCTGTCGGCGAAGCGGCCTGTGTTTCGGTGCATGGTGCAAACCGTCTCGGCTCGAACTCGCTGATTGATTTGGTGGTGTTTGGCCGCGCAACCGGCCACCGTCTGAAAGAAATCACCAAGGCAGGCGCGGCACAGCCAGAACTGCCCAAGGATAGCGCCGATCTATCGCTCGGCCGCCTTGACCACTTCCGCTATGCCGATGGCGCATCGCCAACCGCAGAAGTTCGCGATGACATGCAGAAGACCATGCAGAAACATTGTGCGGTCTTCCGCAATGATGACCTTCTGAATGAAGGTGTGAATTTGATGGCAGATGCCAATACGCGTCTGAAGGATGTTAAAGTATTTGACCGCTCGCTGATCTGGAACTCTGATTTGATCGAGACGCTTGAGCTTGACAATCTGATGGCACAGGCAAGCGTGACCATGTCATCCGCCGCCAATCGCAAAGAGAGCCGCGGCGCGCATGTCAACGAAGATTACTTCGATGAAAAGACCAATGGCCGGAACGACAAGGAATGGATGAAGCACACCGTCGCCTGGTTTGAAGGCTGGGGCGGAAGTGGCGGAAAGATGAAAATCGATTACCGTCCTGTCCACGAATACACGCTGACTGATGATGCGGAGTACATCAAACCGAAAAAACGGACCTATTGATGATCTGCTAGGGCCAGCGGATTGGCCACTGGCCTTTGGCTGTCCTTTGTGGGCCATTTCAAAATCGGTAGTGAGCGAAACAGTTCCGGGACCAGCCATGTCCTTTGGTCACTACCTGGATTTTTAGCTTAGGTACTATTCCTAATCCCCCATGCTGGCCGCGATAGCCAGTGTTGGCCGTGCAAGAATGCGCGCTGATCAAGATGGGGGGACCGGTACCATTTGTTTTTCTGCCACTGCCAGCTTTGGCCTGAGTGCCGGGCTATTCGGAATCGGGGCCCTGACCTTACGGCGGGCAACTGCCGCGCGAGAGCTGCCCTATGCCGCAATTCCGATGCTTTTGGCGGTTCAGCAAGCAATAGAAGGGGCTTTGTGGCTGGTTCTGCCCGAGCAGTTGGATGGAATTCTGCAAGAAGACAGGGCTTTGGTTACCATCTATCTAGTATTTGCAAATGTACTGTGGCCTATTTTTGTGCCGACGGCGGTTTGGTTGATTGAATCGAGCGTGGTCCATCGCAAGCGGATTATGATCCCGTTGGTTGCTGGTGCGGCGACTAGTCTGTTTTATGGTGCTGCTTTGATTATGCAGCCTGTTTCAGCCGAGATTTCAGGAAGCCATATTGATTACCATCTGCCGCATTCTTACGATCTGGCGGCATTCGCGTTGTATGCCATTGCGACCTGTCTTGCGCCGCTTTTATCCAGCCACAAGCTGGTCCGGCTATTTGGTCTTGCACTCATCATTTCCATGATCTTTGCATATGCTTTGTACACGGTCTGGTTCGCATCGGTTTGGTGTTTTTTCGCCGCACTTTTGAGCGTTGTGGTCTTTTTCTATTTTGTGAGGCGCGACGTTCCCGGCACCATCGCCGAAACAGTTCGTCAATAACTGCCTGCGGCTAGCACGGCTTGCTGGGTGCCAACCTACAACAAATCCAGCGGCCTTTTAGATCGGAAAACCATTCATCTATGCTTCATGTTTACAAACGTAGTCATAATGGCTACAAACGTAATCGAAGATGGAAGCGAGAACCTAGATAATGCCCAAGACCGGCAATCAAGCGCAAAACAGGCCCGACCGGATTAGCGATGCAGAACATGCTGTGATGGAGGCGTTGTGGCGCCGTAATCCTATTACAGCTTCTGAAGTTTGCGATGATGTTTGCGAGACGCGCGACTGGAGCATGGCGACTGTCAAAACGCTTCTGTCGCGGCTTGTGGCGAAGCAGGCGGTTGCGACCAAGCCTGATGGTCGACGGTTCCTTTATACACCTTTGCTGGAACGCACTCATTATACCGGAGCGGAGTCGCGCCGCTTGGTCGACCGATTGTTCGGAGGCCGCGCTGCGCCGCTGTTCGCTCAGCTGGCCGAATCCGAGGCTTTAACCGAGGACGACATCACCGAGATGGAAGCCTTGTTAAAGGAGCTGCGCAAATGAGTGTCTGGCTTATCGATACGCTTGTCTGGACTGCGGCACTTATTGCTGCCGTATTGGTTCTTCGCCGCCCCGTGGCGCGGATTTTCGGACCCAATGTTGCTTATGCGCTTTGGGCAATTCCATTGCTGCGCTTGGTGCTTCCGCCGATTACCCTGCCAGCATGGCTAGCCGCGGCGGTCGAAACGCCCGCTGACGCTGGCCTCACCATCATCATAACCACTCGTCAGGCGATGGAAGCCGCGCCAACCACCCCAGCTGCGGGTTTTGACTGGACGCTGCTAGCCTCAGGAATTTGGCTTGCCGGTATCACCGTATTCCTCATTGCCCGCTTCAGTGCCTATTTCCGGATGCGCCGCGAATTACTTGAAAATGCGCATCCCGTGGGTGAGTCAGGCCAAGTGCGCATTGTCGAGACACCCGGCACGAATTCCCCGATTGCGTTTGGCATCATCGATAAAGTCATCGCGTTGCCCGAGGGGTTTATGGCTCTGACTGACCGGACCGAACGCGATTTGGCGCTGGAGCATGAATTGGCGCACCACAAAGCAGGCGATTTGATTGCCAATTTTGCGGTGCAACCTTTGTTCGCATTTCACTGGTTCAACCCGCTTGGCTGGTATGGCTGGCGTGCGATGCGCCGCGATCAGGAGGCTGCTTGCGATGCGCGTGTGATGTCTGCTCGCGGCCAAGCCGACCGCGCGACCTATGCTGCCATTATCGCCAATTACGCCGCCGGTCCCAATATCGCGCTCGCCGCGCCGATGGCCTGCCCGGTGATTGGAGAGAAAAGCATTATCCACCGTTTGAGGAGCCTTACTATGAAAGATATTACCCCGCGCCGCCGCGTTGCCGGACGCCTGATGATGGGGGCAGCGCTGCTGGCTCTACCACTCACTGCGTCGATCACTTATGCCGAATCCATCAGTGCACCTGCGGCCCCAGCCGCACCGAGTGCGCCAGGAGCGCTTGCACCGCTCGCCCCGCCAGCACCGCCGGTCCCCCCGGTTCCACCGCTGGGGTTGAGTTTGCAAGCTGCTTCTGATGCGCCCAACATGTCAGATGGAGATGCTGATGTGTATGTCTTCGAAACGGAGACAACCGATGAGAATGGGGATGCGACCAAGTCACGCGTCGAACGCCGCCACAAGGTGATCTTCGCTGGCGATGGCGAAAAGATGTCTGCTGAAGAGCGAGAGGAGATGATGAAAGAGCTCCGTGAACAGCTTGCTGATGTGGATGTCGAAGTCCGCAAAGCCATGGAAGAAGTCCGCGTGGCAGTCATCGAAATGAAGGGCGAGGACGGCAACACCAAAATCGAAATGGAATGTACCGACGACAAAGAGTCAGGGGAATGGAAAACCGATGACGGCAAGCGCATCATCAGGATTTGCAAATCCGAGATTATGGCTAGCGCGCTGACAGGCTTGAAAGCCGCGCGCGAAGCAATTGCCGATAATCCCGAGATGGCGCCTGATATGCGCGCAGAAGTGTTGAAAGCGCTGGATCAGAAAATCGGCAATTGGGGCAAGGAAGGCTAACCTACTTTCCAACCAAATTCCGGTAAGAATGACGGCAGGGATGGGCAACTATCCCTGCCATGTCCATGGCGGTGTCAGTATCCTCAAGCATTCTAAGCGGTGTCTTACCTCCTGCTCGGCCATGGGACATGGTCACTTATGATCGGGTCGGTCCCGCTATTAGTGGCATTGGCTGGAATGATGTTTGCCACGCGCCACAGATATCGGTCAATCAAGCTTACCGAAGTTCGACAATTCGGTCACATTCGGTGTCATCGCCGCTTTTCAATCCCAAACCTAGCGCCTGCATCCGCTGTGCGCTGGTACCATGTGTAAAGCTCTCAGGGTTGACCCGCTGACCGGCATTCTTCTGCAAAGTATCATCGCCAATCGCGCTGGCGGCTTTCATGCCTTCTTGCAGATCGCCCGCCTCGATCAGATTGCGGTTTTTAGATGCCCAAACGCCAGCGTAGCAATCCGCCTGCAATTCCATAAGCACCTGAATTTGATTGGCGGCGCGCGGGTTCTGCTGCTGGGCGCTGCGTAATGACGCTGCAACGCCTGTCAGTTTTTGAATGTGGTGCCCATATTCATGCGCGACAACATAGTAGCGCGCGAAGTCACCGCCTGCACCCAGCTGCCGTTCCATCGTTTGGTAGAAACCAACGTCGATATACATCGTTTCATCGGCAGGACAGTAGAACGGACCCATTCCGGTTGAACCAGCGCCGCAACCAGTGTTGAACCGGCCGCTTGCAGGAAAACGCAAAGTAGGTTGTTCAAAACGAACATTGGCCCGTTTAAAAATCGGTGCCCATGTGTCGTTGAGCGAGCTAAGCGCGTTGCAAGTTTCCAGTGCATATTCGTTGGACGAGCATAATTGTTCTGCTGATTGCTGTCCGGTCGCTGGGGCGCCTTGTTGCTGCGCGCCATTCTCGATACCGCCGAGCATTTGCGCCGGATCGACACCAAATACGACTGCCGCAATAATGGCTACCACTATCGTTCCGCAACCAACTTTGCCGCCACCTCCACCAGGAAAGCGTCTACCGCTGCCAGTTGTGCCTACGCGAACATTGTTTGGATCAAAGCGGTTTAAACGCATGGAATTTCCTTCAGCTTCTTACGCAATTCGAATTTAAATTCTGGACAGCCACGTAGATGGCCGCAAATAACAGATAATACAAAGGTCTGTTGCACATTCTACGGAGACTTATCCATGTTCCTATCCGGCAAACGCGCTTTGGTCACAGGCTCGACCTCGGGAATCGGTCTGGCCATTGCCAGGGCAATGGCTGCAGAGGGGGCTGAGCTGGTCCTGAGCGGTTTCGGCGAAGCAGCCGAAATAACAGAATTATGCGAGGAACTGGGAGCAATCCATGTCGCTGCTGATTTGCTGACGGTTGATGGTTGCGAGAAATTGATGGCTCAAGCGGGGCCGGTTGATATTCTGGTTAATAATGCCGGGATGCAGCATGTTGCGCCGGTTGATGAATTTCCAACCGACAAATGGAATATGATTATCGCGCTCAATCTTACTGCTGCGTTCCATACATCGCGCCTGGCAATTCCGCATATGAAGAAGACTGGTTGGGGCAGGATTATCAACACTGCCAGCGCACATTCGAAAACTGCGTCTCCTTTCAAAAGTGCATATAACGCCTCAAAGCACGGCATTGACGGTTTTACCAAGACTATCGCGCTGGAACTTGCGCAAACGGGCGTAACCGCCAATTGCATCAGCCCTGGATATGTTTGGACGTCACTGATCGAGGGGCAAATACCCGACACAATGGCGGCGCGCGGGCTTAGCCGGGACGAGGTTATCAATGATGTTTTGCTGGCTAAACAGCCGACCAAAAAGTTTGTTCAGCCTACAGAAGTTGGCGCTCTGGCAGTGTTCCTATGCCGCGAAGAGGCTGGCAATGTGACGGGGGCGAATTGGAGCATCGATGGCGGCTGGACCGCCCAGTAAGCCAAACAGAACGGGGCACAATGAGGCGCAAATTTTGGATCGCAATTGTTGCGTTCGCGCTATCGCTTAGCGCCTGCAATGCTGCGCGCCTCGATCAGCCCGCACCTGAAACGCTTGATGATATCGAGGCGGAGCTGCGTCAGCATGTCGAAATTCTCGCTAGTGATGAATTTGAGGGCAGGCGCCCCGGTACCGACGGCGAACGTAAGACGTTGCGCTATCTGGCAGACACTTGGGAAGCGGCTGGCCTGATCTCTGGCACCAACGATCCCGCCCACCCATGGCTTGCTCCGGTAGAACTCGCGGTTCGCGCTCCAGAAACTGCGACAATGAAATTTCGCACAGGATCACGTGTACGCGCTGTTCCCGATGGCCAAGTCAAATTGTTCACATCGGGCAGACGAGCCTTGCTTGCCGATGCGCCGATACTTTTTGTGGGAACGCAGGGTTCAGAGCTGGAACCCTCGGTGCTGACAGGCAAAGTCGCGTTGATGATATGGGATCATCCGGCCCGCGAACGGCAGCGTACGGCGCTGCTTGCAAATGGTGCGGCGGCAGTGCTGGCAATTGTGCTGGAATCTGCGGAATTCGATCAATTGGCTGGAATCCGTGAGAAGGGTACATATCGGCTTGCCGGGAGCGAGGGCGGCGCGCAAATTGATGGCTTTATGAGCGAACAAGCCGCATTTGCGATTTTTGGGGTTGAACAGATTCGCTCTTTGTTTGGCGTAGTCGAAAGCCCTGCATTCCGTCCCAAATTGCTCAATGTAACCGCTGATATGGAAGTTGCATCGGCGGCTGGCGCGGTTCGTACGCACAATCTTATAGCCAAATTGCCTGGGGCGAACCCGGATGGCGAGGCTGTTCTTCTATTGGCGCATTGGGACCATTTTGGTCGTTGCGGCAGGGGTCAAACCACCGACCTAATTTGCAGCGGAGCAGTCGACAATGCGAGCGGCCTTGCTGTCTTGAGCGGAATTGCCAAACGGCTCGCGGCCGGGCCGAAGCTGGACCGCGATGTTTATTTCGTAGCAACCACGGCCGAGGAATGGGGATTGCTTGGCGCAATTGCATTCACCCGTGACCCGCCCATTCCGCTGGATAGCATTGTCGCCGCCTTCAATATCGACACGATCGGCGTCGCGCCGCGAGGCAGCCCGGTCGCGATTGTTGGCGCGGGATTAACGCCATTAGATGCGCAGATTGAAGCCATTGCGGGTCAATTGGGCCGCGATGTGATCAAGGATCAGTTTGCAGCCGGATTTATCCAGCGACAGGATGGATGGATTTTGCTCCAGCGCGATGTTCCCAGCCTCATGGTTTCGAGCGCTTTTGCACAGCCTGAACTGATGGGCCGCTACACCAAAGACCGCTACCACCGACCCACCGACCGGGTCGCGTCAGTAGAATTGGGCGGGGCGGCGGAAGACATGCTGCTCCACATCGCTTTGGTACGGCATTTTGCAAGCCTGCCCTCGCAAAACGGACCTGCGATTTAGCCCAGCCAGCCGCATTGCGGCACTTTGAACGCACATAATCCGCGTTCTACACTAGCGACTGTCACAAACCATCGTTACATGGACCGCCACGAATCCTCAGATGCGAGACTATTGCGAGTCGGTTTATCCAGAGGATCAGGCGCAAAGGCGCCGGATTATTTGAAAGATTGAAAGTGGCGCATATGGATATTCCTCTCGGTCTTACATTCGACGACGTTTTGCTGCGTCCGGCCGAAAGCGACATTCTGCCGAGCATGGCGGATACGAGTACACAACTCACGCGCACTATCAGTCTAAATATTCCGGTTATCTCCGCCGCGATGGATACCGTCACCGAAGCGGATATGGCGATTGTCATGGCGCAGATGGGCGGAATTGGCGTGCTCCACCGTAACCTCGATATTGCCGAGCAATGCGCTGCAGTGCGCGCTGTGAAGCGTTTTGAAAGCGGCATGGTCGTCAATCCGATTACGATCGGTCCCGATGCGACTCTGGGCGACGCGCAGGCGCTGATGACCATAAACCGCATTAGCGGCATTCCTGTTGCGGACCGCGACGGCAAATTATGCGGCATGCTGACCAACCGCGATGTGCGTTTTGCGGAAAACCCCAAGCAGCCCGTACGCGAGCTGATGACCACTGAAAATCTCGTCACAGTGCCGCTTGGAACAGGGCAGGAGGAAGCGCGAAGATTGCTTCATCAACGCCGGATTGAAAAACTGATAGTAGTTGACGATAATTATCATTGCATTGGTTTGATCACCGTCAAAGATATTGAAAAGGCGGTGAATTATCCCCACGCGACCAAAGACGGCACTGGCCGCCTATTGGTAGCGGCGGCGACAACTGTCGGCGACAAGGGCTTTGAGCGGACCCAAGCGTTGATTGATGCAGAGTGCGATGTGATCATGATCGACACCGCGCATGGACATAATAAAGATGTCGCCAGGGCGGTTGAACGGGCTAAGAAATTGTCCAGCACAGTCCAGATCGTTGCGGGCAATGTGGCAACTGCTGAAGCAACTCGCTCGCTTATTGACGCAGGTGCAGATGGCGTCAAAGTCGGCATCGGGCCGGGATCAATTTGCACTACCCGCGTTGTCGCTGGTGTCGGCGTTCCGCAGCTAACAGCAATTCTTGAAAGCGCCGAGGCCGCGCGAGAGGCTGGCGTTCCGATCATCGCTGACGGCGGTTTGCGAACCTCTGGCGATGCCGCCAAAGCGCTCGCCGCTGGTGCTTCAACTATCATGATTGGTTCGATGCTTGCAGGCACCGAGGAAGCGCCCGGCGAGACATTCCTGTATCAAGGTCGCAGCTACAAAAGTTATCGCGGGATGGGCAGCGTCGGCGCAATGGCGCGCGGCAGTGCCGACCGCTACTTCCAGGCTGATGTCTCGGCGCTCAAACTTGTCCCCGAGGGTATCGAGGGCCAAGTGCCGTATAAAGGCCCGGCTAAGGACGTAGTTCATCAGCTGGTAGGCGGAGTTAAAGCAGCGATGGGTTACACCGGTTCTGCCACGATCCCCGATTTACGCGAGCGCGCCAAATTTGTCCGGATTACCGGCGCAGGCCTGAGCGAAAGCCATGTCCACGACGTTGCGATTACCCGCGAAGCCCCGAATTACCCCACGAGGTAATGCGCGTTGATCGAGATCATCCCCTTCATGCTGTTCTTGATAGAATGGCATCCAGACCGACCGGGGGAATTCGATCTTCAGCGTCAGCCGATGGTTTTTCGCGCTCTCGACGAGTGTGAAATCAGAGGCGACGAGCTTGCTCTAGAGCGTAATATTACCTCAGTTGATGGCAAACAATACCAATTCGCCTGTGCTGAGATACCTAAGTCGGAAGAAATCCGCGACGCCTTCACCCTAGAAATCGGGCGTGCCCTCGAACGTGACTTTGGAACCAAAAAATGACCCCTTCAGCGCGCGTTCAATCGGCAATAACAATTCTCGACCAGATCATCGCAGCAGCAGACCGCAAAGGCGCGCCTGCCGACCGGATTATTGCCGAATGGGCGCGCAATAACCGCTATGCCGGTTCGAAAGATCGCCGCGCTATTCGCGAACTTATCTACGGAGCAATTCGCGCGTGCGGACCGATTCCGGAAACGGGCCGCGCTGCGATGTTGCGTTATGCCGAGGTTGAACCCGAAGTGGCGCAGTTATTCGACGGATCCAATTACGGGCCGCCAGCCATCGGAACAAAGGAAATTCCCGCGCTTGGCGGCGTTGCAGCGCCATGGGTGGTGAAGCGGCTGTCCGGCTCCTGGGTTTCGGGAGATGAAGCCGAGGCTCTGCTCGACCGCGCCCCTCTCGATCTTCGCGTCAACACGCTTAAGGCGGGCCGCGAGAATCTTGACCTAGAGCTAGAGGGCGAAGTGCTAATCGCGCCGAACGGTCTGCGATATCCCTCGGGCACGCAGGTTGAACAATGGCCTGCATTTGTTGATGGCCGGATCGAGGTGCAGGACCATGGCAGCCAATGGGCGTGCACTGCGGTTGGTGCAAAGCCAGGTGAGACCGTGATCGATATATGCGCCGGTGCAGGGGGCAAGACGCTCGCCTTGGCTGCGGCGATGGAAAATAACGGCGTTTTGATCGCTAGTGATACTGACCGTGGCCGTCTGTCACGCATCCGCCCGCGCGCTGAAAAGGCGGGGGCTGGCATGATTGAACGGATATTGCTCGACCCGGGCAAAGAACTGTCCGCGCTTGATGCGTATAAGGGAAAGGCCGATGCGGTGCTGGTGGATGCGCCATGCTCGGGCACTGGAACTTGGCGCCGCAATCCCGAGGCGCGTTGGCGGCTTGATAAATCCGAATTGTTGCGCTTTGCCGAAATTCAAAGCCGCTTGCTTCGTATCGCGGCCGCTTTGGTGAAGCCGGGCGGACGGATAATCTACGTCACATGCTCGCTGTTTAACGAAGAAGGCGCGGACCGGATTGCCGCGTTTTTGGCGAGCAACAAGCAATGGCAAGCCACTCCGCTCAATTTACCGATTGGCCGTCCGCACGGGGCAGAAGGTGCACAGGGAACGCGTTTGACTCCGTTCCATGACGGCACGGACGGATTTTTTATCGCGCAGTTGACTTACACCCAATAGATTTTGGTGTTAACCATTTGACCCATGGCAGTCCTCGATTCCAAGATATACTCTGCCGCTAAGGAGTTCATTATGCGTTTCGCACCTGCCGCCGCTGCCTTGTCACTCGCACTCGTAATGACCGCGAGTGTTGGCGTGGCAGAGGACCGCGAGGCGAGTCCGCGTGCGGCAATGCTGATCGCAGAAGGCAAGGGAGCGCTTGAGGCAGGGCAGCCGCAAAAAGCTATCGACGCGTTCGAAGCGGCTCTGGTGGTTGATCCCGCCTACACGCCGCTGTTCATCCAATTGGGCGAAGCAGCGCGCCGCGAAGGACTGCAAGGCAAAGCCATCGCCTATTACCGCGAAGCATTGATGCGCGACCCCGAAAATCTCGCCGCAATTTCAGGGGAGGGTGAAGCCTTGGTTGAAAAAGGTGCGATTGCCAAAGCGCGCACCAATCTAGACAGGCTGGAATCGCTGTGCGGCTCAGGCTGTACAGAAACCCGCACCCTAGCCGCCGCCATCGCCCGCGGCCCGCAACCGCAAGTGTTACGCGCTGAAGCGGTGATGCCAGATGCGCAGGTTACGCAGAATTGAGCGGGGTTAGGTTAGAGGTGGTTTTTTCGGACCCCGGCCTTGCATAATTCTTGCGCGCTAACGCCCAGTAGTTGGCAGCACCACACTGAGTATGGAACGCAATTTAACGTGAGTTAACCTTTAACCAAGATAGGGCGAACTGTTGCGAAAAATGATAGCCATGGCCATTAGTTTACTTGTTGGAACCATGCTTCCGGCTGCAGGTTTGGCTCAGAATGCAGAAACAGAAAAAGCGGCTAGTCATGATGAAACTGCGGCAAAGGCAATGTTCAAATGGGCAAATGGTAGGGAATTAGTCTCCAAGCCCTCCTTCGATTGGATATTCCATATTTCCCAGTATGAACCGGACATTTGGGAATATGTTTCGCAATCTCCAGATTTAAATGATGCCTACGAATTGGGCCTCAGATATGAATACGGTGAAAAAGGCGTAGAACAGGATTATAAGAAAGCATTCGAGTATTACGATATCGCCACAACAGAACTTTGGGGGCATGCTCCCTCGCTACTGAGAATCGGCTTAATGTATGAAAAGGGCAGGGGGATGGAGCAGCAGATTGACTCAGCTGTGGCCAGCTATGACGCAGCAGCACAGCTAGGGAATGTCACCGCTCAATCCAAACTCGGCTTTATGTATGCAGTTGGCCCATATGGCACTATTCCGGACATGCTGCAGAATACTGCCGAGGCGTTGTGCTTGTATCGAATGGCAGCAAGACAAAAACATGCACCCGCTCAATCCGATCTTGGCTTCCTATATTATAGCGGGCTGGGTGTGAAAAAGGACAACTGGCGAGCCTACATATGGTGGAGCCTTGCTTCAGCACAGGGCGAACAATTAGCTCAAGCGGGCTTAACCAATGTTCAGAGCGAAATGACTCCAGAGGAAATCACAAGTGCCAAAGGCTTTGTGAATAAATGGCCGATTTTATTGAATGATTTCAGCACCTATGGGCATTGTACAGCAGACTAGCTCATAAAAACGGCAATATAGTTGAGGTCGGGTTTCATGCCTTTCTGGCTTAATACTCTCGTAGGCATGACGAATCTAGAAAGTGTAATCATGAAGTTGGCGTCGAGCTAACCCCTCAAATCAGCGCACGAAACTCTTCCAGAACAGTGCGGTAGACGTATTTCTTAAACGGAACGATCAGGTCTGGCAGTTGCTGCGCATCGACCCATTGCCATTCGTCGAATTCGGCTGGATCGTGCGCGTTTAGGTCGACATCGGAATCGTCGCCGGAAAAGCGCATCAGGAACCATACTTGCTCCTGCCCGCGATATTTGCCTTTCCACAATTTGCCGATCAGTTCTTCGGGTAGGTCGTAGCGGACAGGTTCCTTGGTTCGGGCGATGATCGTTGCATTGACAGGTGGCACACCGGTTTCCTCCGCCAATTCGCGAAATGCGGCGGCTTCGAGGTCTTCGCCAGCATCGACGCCGCCTTGCGGCATTTGCCACCACATATCCTCTGTGCCCATCGTTTCGCGGCTGTCGATCCGCTTGCCGACGAACACTTTACCTGCGGCATTAACCAGCATCACGCCCACGCATGATCGGTAACCCAGCGTGCCACTCAATTCACTCATTTCAATCAGCCTTTGAACTATGTTGCTCGGCTCTAGCTCGGTTCCCACGCTTTTCCACTCGACTTTTTGCCAAACTAGGAGAAAAACTTCATTGCGAGACCATGCCGCGCCACCTAGGTGGCGGGTCACAATGAAATTAGCGCCGCGACAGCAGCGCACGAAAAGGAATTTTGATGGCTACGCAGGCCAAGGAAACCTCAAGCACAGCACCTGATGCAGTTGTCGTTCGTTTCGCCGGAGATTCTGGCGACGGGATGCAGCTGACCGGCGGGCAATTTACCCTGTCGACCGCGCTCGCAGGCAATGATCTGGCGACATTCCCTGATTTTCCGGCAGAAATTCGCGCACCGCAGGGCACTTTGTTTGGCGTCTCGGCGTTTCAGATCAATTTCGGCAGCCGCGAAATTAGCACGGCGGGTGACGCGCCCGATGTGCTGGTTGCGATGAATCCGGCTGGCCTTAAGGTCAATCTTGATGCGCTGAAACCCGGCGGTCTGGTAATTATCGACACGGGCGAGTTCACCAAGCGTAACCTGGATAAGGCGAAGTATGATGTCAGCCCGTTGGAGGATGACACGCTGGCCAAATGGGATGTGCTGGCGTTTGATATTTCCGAACTGACCATCGAAGCGGTCAAGCCGTTTGGTCTTGGTAAGAAAGACGCGCTGCGTTCCAAGAATATGTGGACGCTGGGCCTTGCGCTGTGGATGTTTGACCGTCCGCGCGGCCCGATTGAGGATTGGCTGAAGACCAAGTTCAAATCGAAGCCTGAAATTGCTGACGCGAACATCGCAGCGCTGAATGCCGGGCATGCTTATGGCGAGACTGCCGAGCTTGCCGGTCCGATCAAGCAATTGACAATTCCGCCGGTTCAAAGCGAACCGGGCCTATACCGTACGATCACCGGCGCGGAGGCAATTTCGCTTGGCTTGGTGGCGGGTGCGCAGTTGGCCGATCTGCCGATGTTCTTTGGCGGTTATCCAATCACTCCCGCCTCGGCGATCTTGCACCATCTGGCGCGGCTGAAAGAATTCGGCGTCACGACTTTCCAAGCGGAAGACGAGATTGCCGCGATTTGCGCCGCGATTGGCGCGTCCTATGCCGGACAATTGGGCATCACGTCCTCCTCCGGCCCCGGCATCGCGCTGAAGGGTGAGGCGATGGGCCTCGCGATTATGACCGAGCTTCCGCTGGTTATCGTCAACAGCCAGCGCGGCGGGCCATCGACTGGGCTTCCCACCAAAACCGAGCAAAGCGATCTGTATCAGGCGATTTATGGCCGCAATGGCGATGCGCCGATGCCGGTTGTCTCCGCTTGCAGCCCCGGCGATGCGTTTGAAGTCGCTATTGAAGCAGTGCGCATCGCGACGACTTACATGACGCCGGTGATGTTGCTGACCGATGGCTACATCGCCAATGCAGCCGAGCCGTGGAAAGTGCCCGATCCGGAGACTTTCACGCCGTTCCCTGCGAAGTTCCTTGAGGAAAAGAACGGGGAAGAGCTGCTTCCCTATAAACGCGATGCCAAGGGCGCTCGTCCGTGGATCAAGCCGGGCACAGAGGGTCTGATGCACCGTATCGGCGGGATCGAGAAGCAGATCGACACCGGCCACATCGATTACGCGCCCGACAACCACCAGGCGATGACCGATGCGCGGGTGAACAAGGTTTTGGGCGTGGAAGTGCCCGATCAGGAAGTTTCCACCGGCACCGATTCCGGCACGCTGGTCGTGGTCGGTTGGGGCTCAACCTATGGCCCGATCCGCCGCGCCGTATCCAATGCGCGGGCCAAGGGGCTGGATGTCAGCCATGTCCATGTTCGCCACATCTGGCCGCTCCCGAAAAACCTCGGTGAGTTGCTGCACAGCTATGACAATGTGCTGGTGCCCGAAATGAACACCGGCCAGTTCAAAACCGTGCTGCGCGACCAGTTCCTCGTCGATGCGACCCCGCTGACCAAAACCAGCGGGCAACCTTTCGCGATTGCCGAATTGGATGAAGCGATTGGCAAATATTTTGATGGCATCCCCGACAATGAAGGCGGCGAGGTTGCTGTGAACAGCACTCAGTTGCCTAGTTCGGAGATGTGAGGGTGGGTAATGAGCAAACGCATCATTCAGATCATATTCGTTGTGGGCATAATCCAAATTGTGATTGCTTTTGTACTATTGAACGCATTGTGACATCAGGAATTACCTCATGAACGCACCAGTTAAATTCGAAACCACGCTGAAGGATTGGGAAACTGACCAAGAGGTTCGCTGGTGCCCCGGTTGCGGCGATTACGCGATCCTCAAGGCGGTGCAGCGCACTTTGCCGCAGCTTGGTTGTGATCCGAAGAACACCGTATTTATTAGCGGTATCGGCTGCTCCAGCCGGTTCCCCTATTATATGGAAAGCTATGGCTTTCACACCATCCACGGGCGCGCGCCTGCGGTGGCGACGGGGGTAAAGCTGGCCAATCCTGACCTCGATATCTGGCTGGTGACCGGCGACGGTGACGGGCTTAGTATCGGCGGCAACCATATGATGCATGTGCTGCGGCGCAATGTGAATATGCAGATCATGCTGTTCAACAACGAAATTTACGGCCTGACCAAGGGGCAATCATCCCCGACCAGCCGCGAGGGGACCAAGAGCCCTTCGACCCCGATTGGCTCCTATGACCATCCGGCCAATCCATGTGCTTTTGCACTGGGTTCCGGCGCACGGTTTGTCGGGCGCGGGTTCGATGTTTCGAAGAATTTGCCAGACGTTTTGAAGGCTGCCCACGGTCACCAAGGCGCGGCCTTTATCGAGATTTTCCAGAACTGTATCGTTTACAATAAAGACGTGTTCGAGGATTTTGCCGCGCCCAAGGGTGCCGGTGACCGCCAGCTGTGGCTGGAACATGGCAAGCCGATGATGTTTGGTGACGAAAAGGCCGGTTTCGACAAGGGCCTCGCGCTCGACCGCGAGGCGATGGCGCTGAAAGTTGTCGATGTGGCGGATGGTGACTGGGAAGCGGCAGGGGTGATGGTTCACGACCAAACCAACCGCACCATGGCGCATTTGCTGATCGAAATGCAGTTCGGACCATTCCCGATGGCGCTTGGAGTAATCTACGACGATCCGCGTCCGACTTTCGAAACAGCCGTGATCGAAGAGCGCGCGAAATCTTCTGCAGGCAAGGAGGCCAATCTGGCCAAGTTGCTGGCCAAGGGGCAGACATGGACTGTCGAAGCAAATGAGGGCCATCCGACGGATTGATCGGCTAAGCGCTTGGACAATCTAACCCACTCGCTCGTTGGGGCATTGCTTGGTCAGGCTGGGCTCAAACGTAAGACCGGGCTTGCCATGCCTGCGCTGATTATCGGCGCGAACTTGCCCGATGTCGATGCGGCGTGTTTGTTTTGGCTTGAGGGAGTAGGGCATCTCGGTTTCCGGCGCGGGATCACGCATGGCCCGCCAGCGCTGGTGCTGCTGCCGCTGATATTGGCGGGGATACTCTACGGTTTTGACCGCTGGCAGGCGAAGCGCGGCCAAAGACGGTTCGGGCGGCCCGAGGGTCGGCTGCCGGTTAGCTTCAAATGGCTGTTTCTGCTGAGTTTCATCGGCTGTCTGACGCATCCGGCGATGGACTGGCTCAACGTCTACGGCATCCGCCTGTTGGAGCCGTTTTCGAGCCAGTGGTTCTATGGCGATACGCTGTTCATTATCGATGTGTGGCTATGGGCGATCATGGGCTTCGCGGTGTGGTTCTCGCTGCGGCGGGAGAAGCGCGGCAAAAGTGGGCGTTGGCCAGCCGTCTCCGCAATACTGCTGTCGCTCACTTATATTCTGGCAAATTGGGTTCTCACCAATGCATCGTTTGTGCCCTATGGCATCAATCAGAAAGTTGTGCCGACAGCAAAGAATGGATTGGGGCCGAAGCCGTTTATTCCGACCACGCAGATGATTGCATCCCCAGTTCCATTCAATTCATTTGGGAGAGAACTCATATCGGGCCAAAAGAATCGTTATTTCGTCATACCCGTTAATGTTGTGCCCAGCCCATGGGAGGCGCGACCTATCACCAACCGACCTTGTGGCTGGCCAAATGAGAGCGAGCTAGCGACTGGCGGTTCGCAATCCGAAGCCTTCCTCTTCTGGTCCCGAGCACCCTTTGCTGAGCGCGCCGATGACGGCTCTGTCATTCTCCGCGATGCCCGTTTCTATGACCCTCTTGCCCGTGATCGCTTCAGCGTTGCTTTGCCCAAAGTGAAATGTGAGGAACTTCCCGTGCGCTGAACCGTCATTGCGAGCGTAGCGAAGCAATCCAGACTGGCGAGCGGGATGCTCTGGATTGCCACGGCGACTGCGTCGCCTCGCAATGACGACGAGAGGGGAAAGAAGGATGATGACCAAACCACAAATTGTCTGGCTACGCCGTGATCTTCGCCTTGCAGATCAGCCCGCGTTGTTTGCAGCCGCGCAAGCCGGGCCGGTCATACCGGTCTATGTGCTGGATGATGCGGCGGCGGGAAGCCATGCCTATGGCGGGGCGAGCCGGTGGTGGCTGCATCATTCGCTGGAGGATTTGGCCAAGTCTTTAGGCAAGCGTAATTCGCGGCTGATTTTACGGCGCGGCGATGCGGTGGAGGAACTTACCAAGGTCGCCGAGGAAACGGGTGCAGAAACTATCCACGCGATCCGGCATTACGAGCCGTGGTGGCGCAAGGCGCAGGGCAAACTGGCTGAAACGCTCGATTTGCAACTGTATGACGGAAATTATCTGTTTCCTGCGGGCCATGTGACTACCGGATCGGGCGATCCGTACAAAATCTACACGCCGTTTTCGAAAGCTATTCTCGCCGAAATGCCGCCGCGCGATGAACTGCCCGATCCCGAAGCCATCCAATTGCCCGATAGCTGGCCGGATAGCGACGATTTGGCCGACTGGCATCTGCTGCCAACGAAGCCTGATTGGTCGGGTGGGCTGCACGACTTCTGGGAAGTGGGTTTTGACGCTGCTTTTGATCGGCTGAATTGGTGGCAGGACCATGTCGCTGATTATGATGAGTCTCGCAATTTGCCCTCAAAAGACGGTTCCTCCCGTATGTCGCCGCACCTTCATTTCGGCGAGATCACTCCGGTGCAAATATGGCACCGGTTCAAGGATAAGCGCAGCCAAGGGTGGAAGACGTTCGAGAAGGAACTGATCTGGCGCGACTATGCGCAAAATGTCATTTGCCAGTTTCCAGCTTACGCCAAGGAAAGCTACCGTGATGGTTATGATGACGGCCTTTGGCGCAATCCCAATCGCGGGCATCTGATTCAGGAGGATTTGGAAGCGTGGCAGCGCGGACAGACAGGCTACCCCATTGTCGATGCAGGCATGCGGCAATTGTGGCAGACTGGCTGGATGCACAACCGTGTGCGGATGATTTGCGCCAGTTTCCTCGTCAAACATCTTTTGATCGATTGGACACACGGTGAACAATGGTTCTGGGATTGTCTGGTCGATGCCGATTACGGGTCCAATGGCACCAATTGGCAATGGGTCAGCGGCACCGGGGTGGATAGCAATATGTTTGTCAGGATCATGGCACCGCTGAGCCAGTCTGAGAAATTCGATGCCACTGGGTATATCCGTGAATATGTGCCCGAATTGGCGAGCCTGGACGCGCCTTATATCCATGATCCCGAAGAGCATGGCTGCCGGCCAAAAAACTATCCCGCCAAGATGATCGGCCATCGCGAGGCGCGGGAAAGGGCTCTTGCAGCTTACCGACAAATGAAGGGGAAGTAGGCTTGCCGCGACACGCACGCCGCGTCATAGCAGCGCGATGAATTCTCAGAGTGCAAGCAGAGGCAAAGCCTTGATTGAAGGCGGGACGCGGTTCGAGCGTAAGCCTCATGGATTTTCGGGCCTGATCGGGCGAATAATTGCGCCCAGCATTCACCGTATTCTCGACCGGATTGATCAGGGTTTGAAGGCGGGGTCAATCCTTGGCCATTTGCCCGACGGCACCACTCGGCTGCTGGGCGGCCATGCGCCCGGGTTTGACGCAATTGTCCATTTGAATGATTGGCGCGGCGTTGTGCGGCTTGCGACGAATGGTTCGGTCGGTTGGTATCAGGCATGGGAAGCGGGAGAATGGGAAAGTCCCGATCCTGTCACTGTCTTCGCAACCTTCAATCACAATGCCAAATCTCTAGGTGAAACGGGCCGAGCCAAGGGACCGTTCCGCTGGGCCTCGAAGGTTGCGCATTGGCTTAACCGCAACAGCAGGGCCGGTTCGGAGCGCAATATCCATGCGCATTACGATCTCGGCAATGATTTCTATGCGCAATGGCTCGATCCGACGATGAGCTATTCCAGCGCGATTTTTTCCGGCGACGAGTCTGATGCGGACGATTTGGAAGCAGCACAGAAACGCAAATGGGATCATCTGGCAGATCGATTGGGCAGTCCTGAATCGTTGTTGGAAATTGGTTGCGGGTGGGGCGCTTTGGCGAATTATTTTGCACATCGGGGTGCCGCAGTTACCGCTATCAGTCTGTCCGAAGAGCAATTGGCTTGGGCTCGTGAACGGCAAGAGCCGGCGATTGGGTTTCGAAAGCAGGATTACCGCGATACAAACGGTCAGTTTGATGCCATTGTCAGCGTTGAAATGGTCGAAGCGGTCGGGCGCGAATATTGGCCCAGCTATTTTGACTGCATCGCGCGTAACCTAAAGCCCGGCGGACGTGCGGCAATCCAGTTCATTTCGTTCAATGACGAATTGTTTGATGTCTATGCGGCGAGCGCAGACTTCATCCAAGCATACGTCTTCCCCGGTGGTTTGCTCATCCGTGAAAGCGAGTTCAGACAGTTAGCCGCAGAGCGTGGTCTCGCATGGGAAAATCAGGAGAACTTTGCGCAGGACTATGCCGAAACGCTCAGGATTTGGCGGGAGAATTTTGACAGGGCGGTTGATGAAGGCCGTTTGCCAGAAGGCTTTGACGCTCGTTTCATTCGCCTGTGGCGTTATTATCTGATGTATTGTGAGGGCGGATTTCGCGCTGGTGGAATTAATGTGAGCCAGGTGACGCTGGTCAAGCCAGCGCGCTAACTCGCAGGGAGAGAGGAACGATAATGAAAAAGTGGATCATCGGCATACTGGCTGTCTTGTTGGGCGGCGGAGCCGTCACATGGGCCTCGCTTGACGAGGATCAACGCAATCTGCTCGCCAATTTGCCGACAGATCGCAACGTGCTGTTTTGGTCAACCGAACAGCGCGACGCGGCTTTTCGCACGCTGGATGCAATACCGGTTTTGGCCAAGGCGCGGGTGATTGAATCTGGTAACACAATCTATCCGCTGCCTGCAGGTGAAGCCCTCCCGATAGCCACCAACATTGACCAATATATGAAGGAGCAACGCACTGCTGCTTTGGTGATCGTGTATGATGGTAAGATTGTATTGGAAAAATACGGTCTTGGCTTCGCGGCTGAAGGTAAGTGGACCAGTTTTTCTGTCGCGAAGAGCCTGACCTCGACCATGGTTGGCGCAGCTGTGAAAGACGGTCACATTAAGAGCTTGGACGACAAGGTCACCGACTATATCGCCGACCTCAAGGGGTCAGCTTATGACGATGTGACAGTTCGCCAGTTGCTGACCATGACATCAGGCGTACGGTGGAACGAAGACTACACCGATCCCAAATCCGATGTTGCGCTGTTTAACGAGCACGAGGCGCCGGACGGCGAGGACGCCACCGTAAGCTATATGAAGACCTTACCGCGTGAGGCGCCTGCTGGCAGCAAATGGGTCTATAAGACTGGCGAAACCAATTTGATCGGTGTGCTGGTAAGCGAGGCTTCCGGCAAGCCGCTTGCAGAATATCTTTCCGAAAAAGTTTGGGCGCCGTTCGGAATGGAACAGGACGCTACCTGGCTTCTGGGTTCGACTGGTCATGAAATTGGCGGTTGCTGCATTCAGGCTTCGACCCGTGATTATGCCCGTTTCGGGCAGTTCATAATGAATGGAGCTGTTGCGGGCGGTGAGAAGGTCGTCCCCGACGACTGGTTGGCCGAAGCAACCACGAGCCAAGCCGAAATTGGAATGCCGGGCCGTGGCTATGGCTTCCAATGGTGGACTTATGACGATGGCAGCTTTGCCGCGCAGGGAATTTTTGGCCAGGGCATCTTTATCGATCCGGCTCGCAAATTAGTGATCGCGTCCAACGGCAATTGGCCGGTTGCATCAGGGCAAGGCGCAGAAGGCGAGCAGCGGATTGCGTTTTACCGAGCGGTTCAGGATGCGGTTGATACGAAGCTGGCTGCAGCTAATAATTAACTCCGACAAAGAAAGGCGAGCCATCAGGGCAGGGGATGGCTCGCCTTTCGCTGCAATGTGCTATGTCGCCCACGGTGGAGCGCTGCTTTACAAAGTGCTGCGGTAGACCATGCTGGGGCTGTAGCGGCCCAAAATATTGTCATGCACGATTGGGCTAAGCAGCTCCATGAATGCACAGCCGACAACTGAATTATCCCACCATACAACTTCTGCTTGAAGCGATTCGAGGCCGGGAAGTGTAATCCAGCACAGCTGGCCAGGATGCATTCGGCTAATTGCTGATGCCGAAAAGCCCGAGATCGACAGATCTTGCACCACAGTTTGGAACGCGCGCCCACCAGACGCACGCAGCTGCGCGGGGATAGTCAGTTTTGTGCGCGGAGAGCAGCGATCTTCCTGTGCTGCCAATGCATAGCTGTCATGTGTGTCGACGACCATTGAATGTGCCCCTGTTGGGTGAAGACTAACCAGAAACCTTACCGACAGAATACCGGATAGGCTTTGCACAAAGTGGCCGTTTCTACTTACAAAGACGTTGCGATAATTGGTTAAGCAATGTTTACGTCGACCCGGCGCTGGGTCAGCTTTTTACGAGGGCAGATTAGACCCGAATCCGGTACGAAGTTGGGAAGTCTTCGCCGAGCAGTTCCACGATCCGATTTGCGACGACATCAGGAGCTTTGACCGTGGCCGGATCTTCGCCGGGATAGGCTCTTGCGCGCATGGCGGTGCGGGTTGCGCCTGGATCGACTATGGCAATGCGCACATTTCCGATCTTCTCGACTTCCTGCGCGTAACTGTCGAGCAACGATTCAAACGCTGCCTTGGTCGAACCATACGCTGCCCAATAGGCTCGTGCTTCGTTGCCGACGCTGCTTGTCAGGCCAATTACGCGGCCATTCTCTGCACGCTTCAGCAGCGGGTCAAACGCCGCTAGCAACGCCTGAGTGGCCAATAGGTTGGTCGTTATCGCTTGGCTGAACTGCTTAAGGTCAATCTGCGTAACCGGCGTTAAAGTTGGCAGATAAGCTGCTGAAATAACTAGGATATCCAATTTGTCCCAGCGGCCTGCAATCGCGCCGGCAAGCCGGACAATGGCGTCGGGCTCCCCGAGGTCAAGCGGAGCGATTGTCGATTGCCCGCCGAGAGCATGAATTTCATCCTCCACTGCTTCGAGCGCCTTCACATCGCGTCCAGTGAGCACAACATGCGCACCCGCAGCGGCTAGCGCCTTGGCGGTTTCCGCGCCAATGCCTTTGCTCGAACCGGTAATGAGGGCGAGCTTGCCATCGAGCGCAACGGTATTTGTCATCTAACGACCTTATCAAAGGAGAGTTGCGCATCACCGTCACGTTTGATCGCTTGGTCGGTTAGCGGGGTGGGATAATCGCCGGTAAAGCAAGCATCGCAATATTGCGGACAAGCGGCGTCACGCCCCTTTAGACCCACCGCACGATAAAGTCCGTCTATCGATACGAACGCCAGACTGTCGGCGCCGATATATTCTCGCATCGGTTCGATCTCCATCCGGGCCGCAAGCAGCTTGTTACGCTCGGGCGTATCGACGCCGTAGAAGCAGCTATGCGCAAAAGGTGGACTGGCGACACGAAAGTGAACCTCTGATGCGCCAGCATCGCGCATCATCTGGACGATCTTGATGCTAGTTGTTCCGCGGACGAGCGAGTCGTCGATAAGTACGATCCGCTTGCCTTCAACGAGAGCGCGATTGGCGTTGTGCTTCAGCGAGACACTTGATGTGCGCGCGCCTTGTGATGGCTGGATGAAGGTCCGCCCGACATAGTGAGACCGGATAATACCTAATTCAAACGGCACGCCCGATTGCTGGGCATAACCGATTGCCGCTGGAACACCGCTGTCGGGCACAGGAACGACCAGATCGACATCGGCAGGGCTTTCAGATGCCAGTTCCTGACCAATTGATTTGCGCGATTCGTAAACAGACTGGCCAACGAAAATTGAATCAGGGCGGCTGAAATAGACATGTTCGAAAATGCATGGGCGCGCGGCAATATTGCCGAACGGCCGCAATGATTTTACTGCTCCGTCAAAGCCAACATGGATTAATTCGCCGGGCTCAACCTCGCGCTCAAACTTTGCCCCTATTACGTCAAACGCTACGCTCTCGCTGGCAAACACAACTGCATCGCCAAGCTTACCCATCACCAATGGCCGGATGCCCTGGGGGTCGCGGCAAGCTATCATCCCTTCGGGCGTCATCACGATTAGCGAATAGGCCCCTTCAAGCATGCGCAATGCATCGACCAGACGGTCTATTGTCGTAGGATAACGGCTAGTTGCGACAAGGTGGATGATGACTTCGGTGTCGGAAGTCGACTGGAAAATTGAACCCCTGCTGACGAGCCCGTCACGCAACGAACGCGCGTTTGAAATATTCCCATTATGTGCAACCGCAAATCCGCCCGAGGCAAGATCTGCATAAAGCGGCTGGACATTGCGCAGGCCTGATCCGCCAGTCGTAGAATATCGCACGTGTCCTGCTGCCATATGGCCAGGCAATTCTGCTAATGCTTCTTCGGTGGAAAAATTATCAGCGACGTGACCGGTGCCGCGCACAGAGTAGAAACGGTCACCATTATAGCTGGTGATACCCGCAGCCTCTTGTCCGCGGTGTTGCAAGGCGTGGAGGCCAAGTGCGGTTACTGCCGAAGCGGATTGCGCCCCGATTGCACCAAAGACGCCGCATTCCTCGCGCAGCTTATCGCCATTATCATCATAAAACGGGTGAATAAAGTTCATGGATTTTTTTACCGCCCGAGTGATGGCCGCCGAGCGCCGCTCAATGGCCGTGTTAACGGGTAATTACAAGTGTCAGCTGGCCTTAATCGGCCCCCTATTTGGCAATTTCCACTGGTGGCGCGGCGCATTTCATTGCAGCGAAAGCAAACACTGCCTAAACAAGCGACCTGACACCCTTGATATCGGCCAGTTACAGAAGCGAAACCAATTTGCTCCTTTCCCCATTCGAATGGACAGTAACCAAACGCTACATGATGCCTGGGAAGGGCGAGGGCTTTATCGCGCTCGTCGCAGGCATCAGCATCGGCGTAGTGATGCTAAGCGTCGCTTTGCTCATTGTTGTGATGAGCGTGATGAATGGTTTTCGGGGCGAATTGCTTGATCGCTTCGTCAATTTGAATGGCCATGCGATCATTCAGGGTTACGGCGGAAGACTTGATAATTGGGAGCAATTGCTGGAAGAAGTGCGCGAGACACCCGATGTCACCAGCGCATCTCCTCTGATTGAACAGCCGTTACTCGTAACCTTCAATGGCCGCGCCGAAGCAATTAATTTGCGCGGCAATACACAGGCAGACATCGCAAAGCTTAGTGAGAATCTGGTCGCTGGCAATTTGTCGCAACTAAAACCAGAAGCGGGCAAAATCGCGATTGGATCACGGCTGGCAATAAAGCTGGGCGCGCAGATTGGCGATATAATCACCATCATCAACCCTCAAGGGCGCTCCACTCCATTTGGCACAGTGCCCAGGCAGGTTGGGTATGAAATTGCCGCCTTAATCGAAACCGGCGTGTATGATTTTGACCAAGTGTTTGTGATTATGCCGATCAAGGACGCGCAGACATTGCTGCTGACGGGCGATACGATTGGCTTGATTGAGGTGATGACCACCGATGCCGAAGATGTCGGGCGCATCCTGCAGCCACTTCAAGCAAAGTTGCAGGGCAGGGCGCAAATTAACGACTGGCGCACGCTGAATTCGAGTATTTTTGAAGCGTTGGAGGTGGAACGCGCTGCAATGTTCTTTGCTCTTTCGCTGATCGTGCTCGTCGCGGCGTTTAATATTCTGTCGTCCCTGGTGATGCTGGTTCGCGCAAAAACACGCGACATTGCAATCATGCGCACCATGGGTGCGACGCGGCGCAATGTGCTGAAAATTTTCGTTACAACAGGAACCGTAATCGGCGCCTTCGGGACGCTAAGCGGTCTAGTTCTCGGTTTTCTGATTCTTTATTTCCGCCAAGCCATCGTGAGCTTTTTCGAGATGGTCACTGGCCAGGCTTTGTGGGACCCATCGGTGCGGTTCCTAACTGAATTGCCGGCGCGGGTTGATCCGGCGGAGGTCGTAGGCATCTGCTTGCTGGCGATGGTTCTCAGCTTCCTCGCGACGCTTTATCCGGCTTACAAAGCTGCCAATACAGATCCAGTGCAGGTGCTGCGTTATGAGTAATCCTGTCGTCAAATTGACCGGGCTGACCCGCTCTTTCGAACAAGGCGGCATCAAAATCGATGTGCTGCGCGGAGTTGATCTGGTGATCGAACCGGGTGAAATCGTCGCACTGTTGGGGCCTTCGGGTTCGGGTAAATCGACGATGCTGCAGGCGGTCGGCTTACTGGAGGGCGGATTTGGCGGCTCGATTGAAATCGGCGGCACAGACGCCTCGTCACTGCCGTCAGATGGGCGAACCGAACTGCGCCGCAACCATCTAGGCTTTGTCTATCAGTTCCACCACTTGTTGCCTGATTTTAACGCGGTGGAGAACGTGGTCCTGCCGCAACTGGTCGTCGGCAAGCCTCGCGCTCAAGCAGAGAAACGCGCTGAGGAATTGCTCAATTCCCTCGGCTTGGGGCACCGCCTGACTCACCGGCCGAGCCAGCTTTCCGGGGGTGAGCAGCAGCGGGTTGCAGTCGCCCGTGCCTTGGTAAATCGGCCTGAATTGGTGCTGGCGGATGAGCCGACTGGCAATCTCGATGAAGCAACTGCAGATAAGGTGTTCGAGGAATTCCTCGGGCTAGTCCGCGGATTGGGCAGTGCCGCTCTGGTCGCAACCCATAATGAGCGGCTGGCAGCGCGGATGGACCGTGTGCTAAGGCTGCATGAAGGCCGGCTCGGCTAAACTCCGCCTTTTTGAGAAAGACAATGTATGACCACGATTGCAGAATTTAGCGTCAAGAAACCTGACGGAACCGAACTCGATCTGTCGGAGAAACTGGGCAAGGTTTTGCTCGTGGTCAACACCGCCAGCAAATGCGGTTTCACGCCGCAATATGAAGGCTTGGAAGAGCTACACCGAAAATTTGAGGGTAAGGGTTTTGAGGTGCTCGGATTCCCTTGCAATCAATTTGGCGCGCAAGAACCTGGTAATGCCGAAGAAATCGCCAGTTTTTGCAAGCTGACCTATGATGTCACCTTCCCGATGATGGGCAAGGTCGAAGTTAACGGCGCTGGTGCCAGCCCGCTCTATGATTGGATGAAGGGCGAAGCGCCTGGGCTGATGGGGAGCAAGACCGTCAAATGGAACTTCACCAAATTCCTGATCGACCGTGAAGGTAAAGTCGTGCGGCGCTACGCCCCGACTGATACTCCTGCGCGGATTGAAAAAGATATTGCAAAACTGCTGTAACCAATCGGCCTGCGCGTCCGAACGGCATGCTACATAATTGGAGGGCGTAATGCTCGAATCGTTTAATCAGTGGTTCCTGTCGCTCGGTGCCGAGTACGGGGTGAACCCCTATATCTTTGGCGGCATCTATATCGGGGCTATCCCGTTTTTCTTGCTTTGCATCGGCTGGCTTGTGCGCAACGCGAAGGTCGGCAAATCGACCGTTCTGCCGACGATGTGTGCAGGTTTCTTCTTCGTGTCTGCCTATCTCTATCTGGCGGTTGTTGGGAATAATATTCCGGTTTGGGTGTGGATTTTCCTCGCCGCGCTTATCATCTATGGCGCATATTCGAGCATCCGCGACACTCGCAAAAAAATCGCTGCGGCGAAAGCGGAAGAGGGTGGCTTCTAACTCCCTGAAATTTGTCATCTAGGTGGGGACAGGACTTCATTCTTGCTGAGTTATCCTTGGCCAGCCTGATAACTGCTTACGTAGGATCGATAAATTTGTGAGTCGGAGCCGAAGACTTCCGCCGCGAGCGTCATTTTCCACGCTCTGGCACTGTCGAAAATTAAGCGACCGGCCGACAATTGAAAGATCATGCGACACTTAGCGATTGCGATGTTTCTAGGAAAAAATCTTGCTCTGGGTGGTAAGCGGACGTGGGGTGAAGCCCAAAAATGGGACCTAATCGACGGGGCTGCATTGTGAAACTTGGGGCGTTCCTTTAGCAAGTTGGAATCAGGGGTCGCGTCCTGTAGGCGGAAATTCAAATGTCCAACCAACCAACTCGGTCACACATATACCAAAACCATCATTTGGATTCGACGCGCTGGAATTGGTTTGAACCGCGCGACGACGATATTATCATCGCAACGTCCTATAAGGCTGGGACCACGTTGATGCAGACCATAGTTGGTAATCTCTTGTTCCCGACAGGGGAACTGCCGGGTCCTGCTTCGGTAATTTCACCTTGGCTCGATTTTCGTCCATTTCCATTGGAGATGGTGCTCGGACAGCTCGAAGCGCAGAAGCATCGCCGTTATATCAAGACCCATACACCTCTCGATGGACTGCCTTATTATCCTCAGGCAAAGTATCTATGTGTGAGCCGCGATCCAAGAGATGTGTTCATGTCACTGCTGAACCACTGGGGCAGTCACACCGATGAATTTTATGCTACGGCAAACGGGATTCCAGGTCGTGTCGGTGATGAATTCCCAAGGTTTGGCGGAGACGTGAAACAAATCTGGCGGGATTGGATTACGCGGAGCTGGTTCGATTGGGAAGTTGGCGGTTATCCGTATTGGTCGCACCTGAGCTATGCACTGACTTTTTGGAATCATCGCCATCAAGCCAATGTCAAGCTGGTGCATTTCAACGACCTGTTGTCGGACTTGGATGGTCAGATGCATGACATCGCCGCATATCTCGAAATCGAAGTTCCTGACGAAATGTGGGCCGATGTCGTCAAACGCTGCACATTTGCGGAGGTCAAGAAAGACCCGTCAAAAGTGGTTGGGGAGAACATCGCCTTCGCGTTCAAAGGCGGTGCTAATAGCTTTATCCATAAGGGGACCAATGGCCGCTGGGTCGGAGTGCTAGATGATGAAGACTTGGCGCTCTACGACGAAGCAATGAGCAAGCTTCCGCCGGGCTATGCTGATTGGCTTCAAAATGGTCACTCTGCAGGCCTAAGTTGAACGTCCGAAATTGGGTCCTTAGCAGTCATCTGCCAATAGCGATGCACTGCAAATCAGGTCGTAAAAACTGTGGAAGCCGCGCTTCACTTTTTGCCTCGCAATCCGCATAAATACAATATGTCATTTGCCCCGTTCGTTCCGTTGCGAGTCCAGTCGTCTTACTCGATGCTCGAGGCGGCTATCGATCCCAAAGCGATTGCGAAACTGGCGAAGGAGCGCGGCTTTCCAGCCATCGCGATCTGTGACCGCAACGGGCTGTATGGCGCGGTTATGTTTGCCAATGCCTGCATGGCCGAGGGTATCCAGCCGATCATTGGGGCGCTGCTCGGGGTTGCTCGCGATGCAGAGGGGCGTCAGGTCGATTACCTGCCGCTTTATGCGCAAGACGAGGCGGGTTACGACAATCTGTGCCATCTGGTCAGCAAGGCGCATCTTGACCGTCCGTTAGAATTTGAACCGCATGTCCGGATGCGCGATCTGGAAGGGCATACTGATGGCCTGATCGCGCTAACAGGCGGCGCAGATGGCGCGATATCCCGGCTAATGGCCGAGGGGCAACACGACCATGGCGAGGCATTGTTAGACAGGCTTCAACCGCTGTTCCCTGATCGGCTTTATATCGAACTGACACGCGGTCACGATGCGGTTCAGGATGCCGCCGAAGTCGCGCTGATCGATCTTGCCTATGCACGCGATTTGCCGCTGGTTGCGACCAACCCTGCATTCTTCGCCGAGCCGCATGTTTACGCCGCTCATGATGCGATGCTGTGTATCGCGGCGTCCTCGCAAATAGATGCGGAGGAACGACCACGGTCGAACCGCGAAGCTTTTGTCAAAAACTCCAATATGATGGAGGAGCTGTTCGAGGATTTGCCCGAGGCTACCGAGAACACTTTGACCATCGCTCGGCGCTGCGCTTATGCGCCGCCATACCGCGATCCGATCCTGCCCAGCCTTGCCGGTGATTTGGAGGGCGAGGCGAAAGCGCTTGGGGACGATGCGCGCAAGGGTCTGGCGATGCGGCTTGAACCCTATGGCGAGATGTCGCCGGAAGAGCGGAAAATCTACGAAGACAGGCTGGAATTCGAAGTCGACATTATCGTCAAAATGGGTTTTCCGGGTTACTTCCTCATCGTTGCCGATTTTATCAAATGGGCGAAAGATAACGGAATTCCGGTTGGTCCAGGCCGTGGTTCAGGTGCGGGGTCATTGGTCGCTTGGGTGCTCACCATCACTGATCTTGATCCGCTAAAACTTGGTCTCCTGTTCGAAAGGTTCCTGAATCCCGAGCGTGTGTCCATGCCTGATTTCGATATTGATTTCTGCGAAACGCGGCGAGGCGAAGTCATCCGCTATGTGCAAGACAAATACGGGCATGATCATGTCGCGCAGATCATCACCTTTGGTAAGCTGAAGGCTCGCGCTGTGCTGCGCGATTGCGGACGGATTTTGCAGATGAGTTACGGTCAGGTCGACAGACTGTGCAAGATGGTGCCGAACCATCCAACCGACCCATGGACATTACCACGTACGTTGAACGGGGCAGCGGAATTCAAGCGCGAATATGACAATGATAATGAGGTAAAACGTCTCGTCGATTTGGCGATGCAGCTGGAGGGGTTCCCGCGTAACAGTTCGACCCACGCGGCAGGTGTCGTGATTGGCGACCGGCCGCTGGCGCAATTGGTGCCGTTATACCGCGACCCGCGATCCGATATGCCGGTGACCCAGTATGACATGAAGCATGTCGAAAGCTCGGGCCTGGTCAAATTCGATTTCTTGGGCCTGAAGACTTTGTCGGTGCTGCGCAAAGCAACCGACCTGCTCGAAAAGCGCGGGATAGAGCTCGATCTGTCAACGTTGAAATGGGATGATCCAGCGGTGTTCGATTTGCTCAAGGCGGGCAATACGGTCGGCGTGTTCCAGCTGGAGTCGGAAGGCATGCGACGGACGCTGACGGCAGTGAAGCCAACCAAATTCGAAGACATCATTGCGCTCGTCTCGCTCTATCGTCCTGGTCCGATGGACAATATTCCCCTGTTCGGAAAGCGTAAGGCTGGCGAAGTTCCGATCGAATATCCGCACGCAAAACTCGAAGGAATTCTGTCCGAGACTTATGGTATTTTTGTCTACCAGGAACAGGTGATGCAGGCCGCCCAAATCCTTGCTGGCTACTCGCTTGGAGATGCCGACTTGCTCCGCCGTGCGATGGGTAAGAAGAACCAAGCGGAAATGGACCAGCAGCGCGCCAGATTCATTGAGGGCTGTAAAGAGAACTCGCAAATCGACAGACCCAAAGCCAATGAGCTGTTCGATTTGATCGACAAATTTGCGGGCTATGGTTTTAACAAGTCGCACGCTGCCGCTTATGCCTTACTTGCCTATCAAACGGCCTGGCTGAAAGCGCACTATCCTGAAGAATTTTACGCTGCTTCGATGTGTTTCGACATGCACCAGTCAGAGAAATTGGCGCTGTTTGTCGATGATGCACGGCGGCACGGGATCGAGATTGCTGCGCCTGATATCAATCGTTCCGTCGGTGAATATTCGGTCGAACGTACTGATGAAGGATATGCAGTGCGTTACGCGCTCGCGGGAATTCGTAATGTGGGCGAGAAAGCGATGGATTCGATCGTCGCCGAACGCAATGCCAATGGCGAATTCGAGAGTTTGAAAGACTTATTTGAACGCTTGCCGCCTGGGTCGATGAGTCGGCGGCAATTGGAAGGCCTGATCTGTGCTGGTGCGCTCGACGGGCTTGAGCCCAATCGCGGGCTATTGTTCGAGAATGTCGAATTGTTGCTCGCAACTGCGGATGCCGCATCACGGGAACGCGAGAGCGGGCAAGGCGGCTTGTTCGCTGGCGAGGATACGGCGAGTGATACGCTGCGTTTGAAAGAGGTCGAGGACTGGTCGCGGCCCGACCGCATGGCGAAGGAACGCGAGAATTTCGGGTTTTATTTCTCAGCCCATCCGGTCCAGCAATATTGGACGATCGCTTCTGCCAATGGCGCGCGCACATTCCAGAGCCTGATGGAATCGGGCGCTCCGCCCGGTGGCCGCCAGAGCGCAGTGATGGCGGCGATGGTCGAAAGCGTAAACAAGGGTAAGACGCGTCGCGGAAAAGACTTCATTCGCGCCGACTTTTCCGATTCAACTGGCCAATTCAGTGCGGCTTGCTTTGAAGAGGGTTTGGTCGAAAATTTCCAGAAGTGGGCTGCGGAAAGCACCTGTATTTTACTCAATGTGGAATTGGATTCTCCTAGCCCGGACGAGCCTCCGAGGGTGACGGTCCGCGGCGGCAAACCGCTGGAGGAGATCAAGGGTAGTTCGCGCATGCTCCTGACGCTTGATCTATCGAGCGCGGCGGCGTTGCATGAACTGAAAATGGAGCTGGTACCGGGCACGCCCGGCCATGGTGAGGTCCTAATTAAGCTCAAAACGGGTGATGGGGCGGAGCCGTTGATGCGGCTCGGCCGCGATTATTCACTCGACGGGGAGCTGGCCGAACGATTGGCTTTGATCGACGGAATCGAACAGGTTTCGCTTACCACACGGCGTGGTGCTTCACATCTCCGGCTCGTTGCCTGACACCACAGCCTCTGCCTTAGGTGGTTTTGGCTTCTCAAATATGCGCGAATATCGTGCAGCTGCGAAAATGATCAGCGGGACCAGTAAAGTGTTCCAGACGTCGTGCAGGCTTGCGAGCACAAACGGGTCATTTTCCCTCAACGCATTGTGGCGCATGTCGAAGATTTCACCGCAAATCGCGACAGCAAGCACCAGCAAAACAGGCTTCCATTCCAAGGCTCGCCACCGGAAAATCAAGCAGGCTGCGATGAAAACTCCCAGCGCAACATAAATGTGCAAAGCATCTTTCGCGAGGCCAGTAAAATCGACAATTGCTATCTTGAAATCATTGAGTGGATTCATTCCACGACTTTAGACCGATTGCCTTGGCTGGCAAGCACAGGCATGTAGAGAAAAACAACATACTTTGGAGATGATGCCGATGACCGGAAATGCCCTTGGAGCTATGCAGGATTGGACGATGCGGATTACCCATGTGATCGACCATGCGGCACGCGAAGCCGGTACACGGGAAATTGTGACGCATTGGGCTGATGGCACGGAAACGCGAACCAATTGGGCAGAAGTTCGCCGCGATGCACTAAAGATGGCGCAAGCCCTTCAAGTGCTTGGGGTCAAAAAAGGAGAGCGCGTAGCCAGCCTTGCTATGAACCATTCGCGCCATCTGGTCAGTTGGTACGGCGTCGCCGGAATGGGCGGGGTGCTCCACACGGTAAACCCGCGCCTATTTGACGATCAACTCGAATATATCGCCAACCATGCTGAAGATAAGGTCATGCTGTACGATGCAGCGTTCCAGCCAATTGTCGACAAGATGAAAAGCAAGTGGACCACAATCGAACATTACATCTGTTTCGATCCGCCAGCGGGCTCTGACGTAATCGCTTTTGAAGACTGGATTGGCGCGCAGGATGGCGACTTTTCGTGGGTCACCGGCAGCGCCCAAGATCCTTGTATGCTGTGCTATACCAGCGGAACGACCGGTAACCCGAAGGGCGTTCAATACGAGCATGGATCAACCGTGCTTCATGCGGTTTCTGGCCTGCAACCTTCGACATTCAACTTCAGCGCCAGCAGCGTCATGTTGCCAGTTGTGCCAATGTTCCACGCAGCCAGTTGGGGTCTCCCTTATGCAGGGGCCATGGCGGGTATCAAGTTCGTATTCTCGGCGGTCAACGATCCTGCTGTGCTACATGAATTGATGGAGCGCGAAGGCGTGACCGACAGCGCAGGCGTGCCGACCGTTTGGCTTGCGCATTTCAATTATTGCGACGCGCAAGGAATTGACCTGCCAAAATTGAAAGCTGCGACGATTGGCGGTTCAGCCTGTCCGCGCTTTATGATTGAGAGATTGATGAAGAACGGCACCCGAGTCCAGCATGCCTGGGGAATGACCGAGACCAGTCCAATTGGCACCGTTGGCGGTCCGACTTGGGATTGGGAAGACCTGACATTCGAGCAGAAAGTCGACAAGACTGCGATGCAAGGACGTCCTATTTTTGGCGTCGAGTTACGCACAGTAGATCTGGACGATTGGGGCAAGGAATTACCGCGCGACGGCAAATCATCGGGTGCGCTGCAAATCCGCGGCCCGTGGATTATCAAACGCTACTTCAAAGCGGAGAAAGATTGCGTCGATGCAGATAATTGGTTCGACACCGGCGATGTGGGCATCATCCATCCCGATGGCACGTTGCAGCTGACCGACCGCACCAAGGATGTGATCAAATCCGGCGGCGAGTGGATCAGCTCGGTCGAGCTGGAAAATGCAGCCGTTGGCCATCCCGAAGTGGCAGAGGCGGCTGCGGTGGGTATGCCGCACCCCAAATGGGACGAGCGACCCGTTCTGTTTGTGGTTCGCAAGGAAGGCTCGAATGTTTCGGCAGACGATATAAACGAGCATCTGAAGCCGCTTATCGCGAAATGGTGGATGCCCGATGCGGTCGAGTTTGTGGATGATATTCCGCACACCGCAACGGGCAAAATCAGCAAGAAGGACCTTCGAGAGCGGTTCAGCGATTACAAGCTGGGGGCTTAGAGTATCTCCCGTCTAATCCTACTGAACAAGCCATTCGGTGTGCAGTCGCAATTTAGCGGAGGCGCTGGTGGTGATGCGCACGATACTTTGGCGAGTTTTGTGGATGTTCCCGGCGTCTATCCTGCGGGGCGGCTCGATAAAGACAGCGAGGGTCTGCTGTTGCTCACCGATGATGGCGTGCTGCAATCGCGCATTGCAGAACCACGCTATAAAGTTGAGAAAACCTATCTCGCGCAAGTTGAGGGCGAGCCTGATGAGGGGGCGCTTCTCGCGTTGCGGCGCGGTGTGAAAATGAAGGATGGGATGACTAAACCCGCCAAGGCCGAAAGGCTTGATCCACCTGAACTTTGGGATCGCGATCCGCCAATTCGCTTCCGCAAAAATGTGCCTGATAGCTGGATTTCTCTGACGATTTCGGAGGGCAAAAACCGGCAGGTCCGACGGATGACTGCGGCGGTCGGTTTTCCGACGTTGCGCCTTGTCCGGTGGAGCGTGGGCGAATGGACTGCCGAGGGACTTGCGCCTGGCGAATGGCGCGAATTGCAGGTTTAAGGAGATTACTAAGTGACCACCTACATCGATCCGAGCCCGGCCAATTTCCAAGCATTTAAAGATCTGCCGCGTGATCAGCCGATCCATATGCTAAACCTGCTACACTATCGTGACGACGCGGACTATCCAGCTAGTCATGCAAACGCAGCCAAAGGCTGGAGCGGTCGGCGCGCTTACCAGGAATATGGCAAAACCAGCGGTCCTATATTCAATCGAGTAGGCGGCAGCATCATATGGCGCGGCGTGTTTCAGACGGTCGTGACCGGACCTGACAATATGCAATGGCATGATGGCTTTGTCGCGCAATATCCAAATGCGGGTGCGTTTTTCGAAATGATCAAAGACGTGGATTATCAGTTGGCAGTGGTGAACCGGACGGCCGCACTACTCGACAGCCGACTGGTGCGTTTTGAACCGGGTGCGGCTGGCGGGGGTTTTGGGTGAGGCGTCCGCCTGAACCGAGGACTCGGGTGAAACCGTTTAAGCCTGTAGCCCGGTTAATAGAGTCCCATTTCGGCTTTAGCGGAGGCAATGGCGGAGATTAGCTTGCCGTTTACTGCGCTGCCGATTTTGCTGAAAACTGGCTTGACCCCGTTCGTAAATTCCTTGGATGCGAACCACTGCTTGAGCGCAGAAAGGCCGTCTGCTGCCTCTTGGGCCAATGCGCTGCATTCGTTCGGGTCGCCGAGAATATATTGGTAATCAAACGCGCTGATCCAGTGCGTGTAAGCCTCACCTTCAATTGTCCATAACTCGATGGGCCGCGTGATCGAGGCGCGGTGTTCAAAATCGGTTGCGGGCAAGCTGGGGGGATGATCGCCGAAATCCTTTGCCGTCCCCCATGCGCCCGATATTCCGAAACAGCCGCCATATTTGTCCGTCCGCAGCTCAATAAAATGGAACTCTTCGCCAAATGCTCGCTGCCATGCGGGATATTTCCCGGTAAATCCCAGCGCTTCGATCGCAGGTTCGACGATGTCCCGAATGGCCTTGCGCATAGGACGGTTGGAGGCGCGCCTTGCCACATTACTTCTCTTGCAATCTCGGCATCAGATCCACGAAGTTGCAGGGGCGGTTGCGGCTGTCCAATTGTTCGGCCAGTATTCCGTCCCATCCGTCTTTGACCGCGCCGTTTGAGCCGGGCAATGCGAAGACATAGGTCCCGCGAGTGACCACGGCGCAAGCGCGGCTTTGGATTGTGCTGGTGCCGATGCTAGTGATGCTGAGGAAGCGGAACAATTCGCCAAAACCGGGAATGTCGCGACCGCCACCCGCCTCGCATACGCGCTCAAGCGCTTCTGGTGTCACATCGCGGCCAGTCAATCCAGTTCCGCCGGTGCAGATAATGGTATCAATAGCCGGGTCGTCGATCCAAGTGTTCAGCCTTCCGGCGATTATGCCGGCATCATCCCTCTCAATAGCTCGAGCTGCCAGTCTATGGCCCGCGTTCTTTATCCGGTCGGCGAGAATAGCTCCTGAGGTATCATCATCTGCGGTGCGCGTGTCCGAAACCGTCATTAGCGCAATGTTTATCGGCTTGAACGTGAGGGATTGATCAATCGCCATTTATCAGTCGCCTCAATCCCGCGAGGTAAAGCGGGCACGGCCCATATCAGGAAAACTGGGCCAATCATTTTGTGCTAGCTCGCTACGGCTAGGAGATGCACCGCCAGCTTGACGTTCATACATCCAGTAATTGCGCATTACGATTGCGACATAGCCGCGCGTCTCCCAGTAAGGGATGCTCTCCATATACAGCAGCGCGTCATCCTGATCGCGTACTTCGCTGTTCCACCGTCCAACCGGGCGTAAGCCTGCATTGTAAGCGGCCATAATCTTGGGCAGTTTCCCTTCAGTCGCGGGGCTGTCACGCAGCATGTTGAGGTGTTCTTGTCCGAATGCCAGATTGATTTCAGGTTTGGACAATTCACGCGCATTACCGCGCAGGCCCAACTTGGCGCGGTGGTCGATTGCGGCGGCAGGCATGATTTGCATCAACCCGCGTGCTCCGGCCGGGCTGACCACCGCAGCGCGGAAGTTAGATTCCTGCAATGTATGGGCGTAAGCAAGCGCGGGGTCGACTTTCCAGCCGGACACTGGGGTCCATCGCGGCGCAGGATATCGTAACGCAGGTTCGGAGATGGCTCCGCGAGGCGCATTATGTGCCATCCATAATTGTGTCGCTGGCACACCCAATTCGCGAGCCAGTCGTGATAACTCGTTATATTGCGACGCATCACCAATCCGGGCTTGATGACGTAAAACCTCATCGGCGAGGCCAGCTTCACCTATTTCCGCTAATCCAACTGCGGTTCGAACATTCTCGATATTGCGAAGCTTCTGCCAATCTTCGAGATTGAAATCGGCTGAGGAGTGCGTTTGTGGCATGGCCTGCCCGAGCTGTTCGCGTGCAAGCATGCCATAAAGCGTCTCATCAAGCTGCGCTGCGCCGCGCAATTGTTCGGTCACTTTTTCTGGTGCACGGCACCGAATATAGGCTCGGCTTGCCCAGTAACGGGCTGCAGCGGCCAATTCGATATCGGTCGCACCATTGGCTGCTTCTTCAAAATATACAGCAGCGCTGCCGCAATCATTCATCCGCCATGCCGACAGGCCGGCGACCCAATTGCCCTCTGCGACCCAAGCGCCTGATCCATCATTGACCGTTTGTGCAAGAGCGAAGGCTGCAGGATCGTTATTTTCAATGTAGTAGCTCCAAGCGACGCGTTGACGCCATTCGGCACGCGACGCTGAGCTTAAAGCTCCATCAATACCATCGAGCAAGATTCTTGCTCCATCGGGATCATCATTTTTGATCCGATCCAATATCGCATCTTTGGTCGAATTAGGCATCGTCCCGTCATTAATACTGCGAGGTCGGATACGTTTCGAGGCGTAAGGTTGGCGAACAAAGGTTTGTTCAGTCGGCAGGCCGTAGGTTGCACTCAATCCGCGTTTTTCACCGAGAATATTGAGTTGTTCTGCCTGCGGTAAATACCGGCCCGCAGACATCCATTGCTGGATCTGGTCGGCTTCTACTCGCGGTGAATTGGCATGGAGATAATACTCGGCCTTGGCGACCTGATGAAGCGGACCATCCGCTCGGTCGGCCAGCATCGACTTTACCCGGCTCCAATTTTCATCGTCAATTGCGCCGAACAATTGGCGGTAATACGCTTTGTCTTCATTGCTGAGCAATTGCGGCACGTTGGATGATACTGCGCGATCACGGAAATACTCCGCAGCGCTGCTGTTTGCCGCAGCCGGCGCGGCGATGCCGCCGGTCAAGGAGCAGGCCAGAATGCTGGCTGCGAGGAAGGAAGCTTTTTGTATTGCGCTTAACTGTGTCAAATCATCTATCCGATCACTCAAGTCAGCTTGTCCATCCAAGCCAGCTCTGCCAGAATCGCTCTCGCCTTCCCGCAGATCGCAGCAATTCGGCAAGCGAGCTGACGCCCATTGCGGGGATGCTTCCACCCTCATGGTTAAAATTATGTAAAATAGCAGCGCCTTGCGCCGTGTCGTTCCCCAAAAGCGCCGGAATGTTGCGGCCAAAGGTAAGGATCCGTTTTGGAGCAGCCAGCGCTATATGATGCGAGAGCAGCTCACCCAGTCCCGCTTCTGCCATAGAAGACCAATCGGGCATCGGTGTGTGACGGCGCAAAACAGACGTCAGATATAACCCGCTATCATCCAGACATGCCGCCCGCATCATTCCGCTAAGCAAATTGCCTTGCGGTCCTGACAACAGATGATCGCGGTCACTTTCCTCAGGCTCAGAGACGATCACCATCAGCTCTGAACCCTTCAAACCGCGCATGGGAACGATAGGGAACGCACCGCCATCATCGACATCTGCGCTCTCCAACAGCCAGCTTTGGAACGCCGCAAGCTCGGCTGGCCAACCAGCTTGGTCGCCGCCAATTCTTTTTGCAGGCGGTGTGGCTGCTGGTGCTATTGGTTTTTTTGGCTGCGGGGCAATCTGCTGCATGGGTGAGGACACCCCTTTTAGCGTATCAGCCTCGGCCAGCCAATCCGTAGCGTCGTCCGCGAAATCGCTATCGACGCCAGCCTCCTTCCACCACTCCAGCGCAGCGGCAAATTCGTCTGCCAAATTGTTGTTAGTGGGCTGTTCCATATCCGTAGTGGGTCTTGACCTGCCGCGTGGCAGTATTCAAGGGTTTCTGCGAGTTTAGACGCAGTAATTTGACAAGGGCCTGACCGCGATGAGCACCGAACCAATCGCCGAGACAATTGAACGCGAATCAATGCCATGCGACGTTGTGATCGTGGGGGGCGGGGTTGCAGGCCTCGCAGCAGCAATCCGGTTGAAGCAAATCAATGACGAAATCGAGGTCGTCGTCCTTGAAAAAGGCTCCGAAATTGGTGCCCACATTCTATCGGGTGCGGTGGTTGATCCCAAGTCGCTTGACGAGTTGCTGCCCAATTGGCGTGACATGGATTGCCCTATGGCGGAAACGCCGGTTACCGATAATTGGCACTGGGTTCTGACCAAAGGCGGGAAAACTTCGCTGCCGCATCTTATGATGCCGCCCTTCCTTTCCAACACCGGTAATTACACCGGATCGCTTGGCAATTTGACTCGCTGGCTGGCTGAGCAAGCTGAAGGCATGGGGGTGATGGTTTTTCCTGGCTTCCCTGCCGCCGAAGTAATGTTCAACGATGCAGGTGCGGTTACGGGTGTTATCACCCAAGATATGGGCGTGGCAGAGGATGGCTCGCATAAGCCCGATTTTCAGCCTGGTATGGAAATCGAGGCGAAATACACCTTTTTTGCTGAAGGCGTTCGCGGCAATCTGACCAAAATCATGAAGACCAAGTTCGACCTTGAGGCTGATTGTCAGCCGCAAGTCTATGGCCTGGGCATCAAAGAAGTTTGGGACATTGACCCTGAAAAGCATGAGCCTGGCCGGGTCATCCATACGCAGGGCTGGCCGCTGAGTGAAACCGGCACCAACGGCGGCGGGTTCCTGTATCATCAGGCCAATGGGCAAGTCGCATTGGGGCTGGTGACTTGGCTCAATTATGCGAACCCTTATGTTTCCCCCTATCAGGAATTCCAGCGGTGGAAGCATCACCCGCAAATCTCCGAAATCCTCGAAGGCGGCAAGCGCGTTGCTTACGGCGCGCGCGCGATCAATGATGGTGGCTGGCAGTCTGTGCCGAAACTGGCATTCCCGGGCGGCGCGTTGATTGGCTGTTCGGCTGGCTTCGTAAACGTCCCACGGATTAAGGGCAGCCACACCGCAATGAAAAGCGGCATGCTCGCGGCGGAAAGCGCCGCAGCGGCAATCGCCGCAGGTCATGAGAACACCGAACTGGCCGATTACGACGCAAATCTGCGCGATAGCTGGATTGCGACCGAATTGAAGAAAGTCAAAAACGTGCTTCCCGCGATGGAAAAGTTCGGCGACGATTTCGGCGTTATTCTTGGCGGCATCGATATGTGGATGCGAACGCTCAAGATCGGGCTGCCGATCACGATGGATCACACACCGGATTACAAATATCTGCAGCGCGCCGACCTGTATAAGCCGATTGATTACCCCAAGCCCGATGGCAAGTTGAGCTTTGACCGTCTGACGTCGGTTGCGTTCAGCTTCACCAATCACGCCGAAGATCAGCCGGTTCATTTGAAAGTCGCCGATCTCGAATTGCAAAGGCAGAGCGAACTTGGCGTCTATGCCGGGCCGTCAAACCGTTATTGCCCGGCTGGCGTATATGAATGGCTGGAGCAGGATGACGGAACGATGATGTTCCAGATCAACTCGCAAAATTGCGTCCATTGCAAAACTTGCGACATCAAGGATCCGAACCAGAACATCAACTGGACCACGCCCGAAGGCGGCGGCGGACCGAACTATCCGAATATGTGAGGAGCGTACGCAAACGACCAAATTGCACACGCAGGCGGATCTTTAATCTTGTTGGGTCATTCGAAGTTATCAAGGAGACAAGGGAGTGAGGCGAACCCGGCTAACATGGTTTGCGCTCGGAGCCCTGACGATATTGAGCGTCAGCATACTTGCGAAGATGCTTCTCGTTTCCGATGAACCGCGCCCGACTATCGCCGTCTTGGAGTTGATTGAGCCGGTCGAATCACGCGAGGGCTTTCGAAACGAGGACATGATTGCAAATGTCACAGGTGAACTAGCTCGCAATTGCGGCGCGACCTTCTTTAAAACAACGTTTCTATTCGATGACCATATCCCGACAATGGAAATAGCGATTATCCCAATAAATTCAGTAGCGATTGAGTGTATTTTGAAAGAGTCGAAGCGGCGGTCAATCCAGACAAGCATTATCTTTAGGCGGGCCAGTGAATCGCAAACTCGCTAGCGGCTTTATCACCGCTGACGATTGTCCGCTTTCCACCCCAACACAAGACAATCTCATTATTCGCGGCTAACGTATTTTTGTGACTTTCTCCGAAACCGCCTATGCCAAGATTAACCTTGCTCTGCATGTCCGCAGGCGGCGGGAGGATGGTTATCATGAGCTCGAAACTTTATTCGCCTTTGTTGATCGCGGGGATGTGCTGAGCGCGGCTTCGGCAGAGCAGGATATATTGACAGTCGCTGGAGAATTCGCTGCGCAACTAACTGATCCGTTTGATAATATAATCTCCAAGGCTATGTCCGCGCTGCCCCGTTCGGGCGGGTTGGCGATTGCTATGGAGAAAAACTTGCCGGTCGCCGCCGGTTTGGGCGGAGGGTCTGCTGATGCAGGGGCGGTGTTCCGAATTATCCGCGAGATGCATGGTGTGCCCGACGATTGGCGCGAGCGCGCGGCCAAGCTTGGCGCGGATGTTCCCGCTTGTGTCGAAAGCATCACTTGTATCGGGCGTGGAACCGGAACTGAATTGGAAGCGACAGAAAGCGATTTGGCCGGAACGCCCGTCTTGCTGGTCAATCCGCGTGTTCCGCTTGCCACAGGGCCGGTATTCAAGGCGTGGGATGGAATTGACCGAGGGCCAATGCCCGATGGCCCAGCCTCATTCATCGCCGCGCAGGGCCGCAATGATCTGGAAGCGCCTGCCATTCAATTGTGCCCTCCCATTGCTGAAGTGCTTGAAGCCCTGCGAGGGACAGGGGCGTTCTTGAGCCGTATGTCAGGCTCGGGGGCGACTTGCTTTGCGCTCTATCACTCCGAAAACGATTTAAATGAAGCCGCACGAGAAATCGCGTCTACATACCCTGATTGGTGGCAAATGTCTGGCAAATTGAGATAGAGAAAATCCGATGATGATCGATGAACTTCCTTATCGTCGCGTTGGCGAAGCAAAGCGCGGCGGGATCGTTTGCGTGGCTGACCATGCGTCGAATTTTGTGCCAGATGATGTGGTGCTCGGCATTCCGTCCGAGCTTTTGGACACGCATATCGCGGTAGATATTGGCACGAATGGCCTGGCTGACCGGATGGGGCGCCGCCATGGTATCGCGGCCCATATTGCCACCGTCAGCCGCCTCGTCTGCGATTTGCATCGCACAGAGGACGCGCTTGCAGTAGTCCCGACAGAGAGTGACGGGCATCTGATACCGGGCAATATCGGTGCGAATTTGGAGGTTCGGCTGGAGCGATTTCATCGGCCGTATCACACTGCGCTCGGGGAATGGCTGGATGAAGTTGAACCCGAACTTATCGTGGCATTGCATAGCTTTACACCCAAGCTTGAAAGCAAAGTCGAGGATCGTCCGTGGCAAGTTGCGTTGTTGTATAATCAAGATGATAGCGCCGCCCGCCATGCGATCCGGTTGTTTTCGGAAGAAGGCCTGACGGTCGGCGACAACCAGCCTTATTCGGGCAAACAATTGAACGCCACAATGGACCGCCATGCAGAGGCCAAGGGCCGCAAATATCTCACGCTTGAAATAAGGCAGGATCTGATCACCACCAAGGCGCAGCAGGCGCGCTGGGCAGGGCTGATTACCGATGTCACCAACCGGGTCGCACTGGCAATCAAGGGTGAAAGCTGACCCGCCTTCAATTAGTCTGTCGGCCCGCAATATGTCCACCAATATGGCCGCCTGAAGATTTTCTGTTTCAGTCGGGCCTTCTGCTAGGGTAGGATTGCTGCCAAGGCGGTTGTTCAAACCGTCAGACTGACCGGAGCCTATAATGCCGACCTATCGTTCCCGCACTACCACTCATGGCCGTAACATGGCCGGCGCACGCGGATTGTGGCGCGCAACGGGCATGAAGGATGGCGATTTCGGCAAGCCAATTATCGCTGTGGTCAACAGCTTTACCCAATTCGTGCCGGGCCATGTCCACCTTAAAGACCTTGGCCAATTGGTTGCGCGAGAGATCGAAGCATCGGGCGGAGTTGCCAAGGAATTCAATACTATAGCGGTCGATGATGGCATTGCGATGGGGCACGACGGCATGCTCTATTCTCTCCCCAGTCGCGATCTGATTTCGGACAGCGTTGAATATATGGTCAACGCCCACTGCGCCGATGCGATGGTGTGCATTTCCAATTGCGACAAAATTACCCCAGGTATGCTTAACGCGGCAATGCGGATCAACATTCCGGTGGTGTTCGTCTCTGGCGGGCCAATGGAGGCTGGCAAAGTCGTTTTGAATGGTCAAACCAAGGCAATCGATCTGGTCGATGCGATGGTCGCCGCCGCCGATGACAAATATACTGATGAAGAGGTCGAAGATATCGAACGCTCGGCTTGCCCTACATGCGGCAGCTGCTCCGGAATGTTCACCGCCAATTCGATGAATTGCCTGACCGAGGCGCTTGGCCTGTCGCTACCCGGTAACGGCTCAGTTTTGGCAACGCACTCCGACCGCAAAAGTCTGTTCGAGCGCGCCGGACGATTGATCGTAACCTTGGCCAAACGCTATTACGAAGAAGATGACGAAAGCGTACTACCACGCTCCATCGCCAGTTTCTCTGCATTTGAAAACGCAATGTCACTCGATATTACAATGGGTGGCTCGACAAACACCGTGTTGCATTTGCTCGCTGCAGCGCATGAAGCGGGAGTTGATTTCACTATGAAGGATATCGACCGGCTCAGTCGCCGTGTTCCTTGTCTATCCAAAGTCGCTCCGGCCAAAGACGACGTCCATATGGAGGACGTCCACCGAGCGGGCGGGATTATGTCGCTGCTGGGACAGCTTGACAATGCTGGCCTGCTCAACACAGCGCTGCCGACTGTGCACAGCCCGACAATGGCCGATGCGCTAGATGATTGGGACATCTCGCGCACCAGCAATCCGAAGGTCCATGAGTTCTTCAGTGCCGCACCGGGCGGGGTGCCGACTCAAACCGCGTTCAGCCAGTCGAGCCGCTGGGACAGCCTCGATCTCGACCGTAAAACGGGCGTAATCCGCAGTGCAGAGCATGCCTTCAGCAAAGATGGCGGGCTGGCGGTTCTGGCGGGCAATATCGCGCTCGATGGCTGCATCGTAAAGACTGCTGGCGTCGATGAATCGATTCTGAAATTCACTGGTCCGGCGCGGGTTTTCGAAAGTCAGGATGATGCGGTAACCGCGATCCTGACCGAACAGATTGCCGAGGGCGATGTGCTGGTAATCCGCTATGAAGGGCCCAAAGGCGGGCCGGGCATGCAGGAAATGCTATATCCGACCAGTTACCTCAAATCTAAGGGGCTAGGCGCGGCTTGTGCCTTGTTGACCGACGGGCGCTTTTCCGGCGGAACATCGGGTCTTTCGATTGGTCATGTGTCGCCAGAAGCGGCAGAGGGCGGCACCATTGCTCTTGTGGAAGAAGGGGACACAATCGCCATCGACATTCCGGGCAGAAAAATTTCATTAGCAATTTCCGATGATGAGCTGGCCAAACGCCGTGCAGCGATGGAGGCCAAGGGCGATGGCGCTTGGCGGCCTACAAAGGACCGGCCCCGCATGGTGTCGCAAGCCTTGCAAGCGTATGCCGCGATGACCACCAGTGCGGCACGCGGTGCGGTGCGCGATATTTCTCAGTTGAAGCGGGGTTGATAGCGATGTCAGCAAGATTCCTCGCGCTGCCAAGTTCGGTGGTACTGCTGGCCTCTTGTTCGGCAGATGTCGATCAACCGCAAGCAGAGGCAGGGGCCGAAACTATCGAATGTGCGTTGGGCGAGAGCGGAGATTTTTCCGCAACCTGTCAAGTTGAACGGGCCACTGCTGATGGTCTGAACTTGCTTGTGGTCCGCCACCCCGATGGCGGATTTCGCCGGTTCGAGCAGCTTACCGACGGACGCGGATTGGCCGAGGCAGATGGCGCGGAAATTCTGGTAAGATCACTCCAAGGCGATCTGTTAGAGGTGGCCATCGGGCCAGATCGCTACCGCTTCAAAGCGCAGAAGCAGAATGCGGATGCTGCGAGCGAGTGACCATATCCTGACCGTCCGCCAGATGCAGGCGGCGGAGCAGGCGCTCATTGATGCTGGCGGCACCAATGAGCAATTGATGCAGATTGCTGGTAAAGGCGCTGCCGAATGGGTCTGGCGGATTGCTGCAGGGCGCAGTGTGACCGTGTTGTGTGGGCCCGGCAACAATGGCGGCGATGGCTATGTTATTGCAGAGGTTTTGCGCCAACGCGGGTTGGTAGTGTCGGTAGTTGCACCCGCGGATCCGGTAAGCGCTGCCGCACAAAATGCCCGCGCATCCTATCACGGGCACATTCAGGACAATTACCGTAAGGCGCAGGCAGATATTCTGGTCGATTGCCTGTTTGGAACGGGCCTGTCTCGCGGCCTGTCCAATGAACTGGTGGAGATGCTGGAAGAACTCGCCTCATGGCATGATTTCGTCATTGCGGTCGATCTGCCTAGCGGCGTCGATTCGGATAATGGCGCGTTGCTCTCGGGTATACCGCATTATGATCTGACCATCGCGCTGGGGGCATGGAAATGGGCGCATTGGATAATGCCCGCCGCCCAATACATGGGAAGTCGGCAATTGGTACCTATTGGCATCGATGCATCGAATGAAGCAGATTTCACGACGCCGCGCTTGCTTTCCAAACCTCGGTTCGATGCCCCAAATGCTGCCGCGCATAAATATTCACGCGGCTTGGTTGCGATTGTCGCTGGCGATATGCCCGGGGCAGCGCAGCTCGCAGCGAAGGCGGCGATGCGTGGTGGTGCGGGATATGTGAAAATCCTGACCGGCGGACGACAATTAGATGCCCCAAGCGAGCTTGTGGTCGATTCGCGTCCGCTGAGCGAGGCGTTGTCAGACGAGCGTATATCTGCGCTTGTGGCAGGACCCGGCCTGGGCACTGGCGCACGTTCCCAGCAAGTCTTGGAAATTGTGCTAAATTGGCCTCGTGATATTCCCACTGTCCTCGATGCAGATGCGCTCAATTTAATTGGGAAGGTGGATTGGCCGCCGCCGTCCGAACGCACATTCGTTCTGACACCCCACTCTGGCGAGCTGGCGCAATTGCGAAGCGCCTTCGAACCTCCGGACACAAAGGGACCACTGGCCTCAAAAGTCCACCACACCATCGAACTTGATTGGATGACCGACGCTACGATTGTGGCGAAGGGGCCCGATACAATCATCTTCAATCGTGATCTGGGTATGGCAATCGCGCCGCCTGCATCCAGCTGGCTTTCGGTGGCCGGCACTGGCGATGTTCTCGCCGGAATAATCGCTAGCAGACTGGCGACAGGGGCCGATCCTTTTGTCGCAGCGTGTGACGGTGTTTGGCTGCATGGGCGAGCCGCGCGGCTTGCTGGAGGCATCACAGGCAAACCGTTTACCGCCTCCGAGCTTGCAGGAAGGGTCGCACAGGCCTACGCGGCGTGTCTGTGACCAATCCATCTGAAATAGTTCGTATTGCCGCGAAAGGCGACGGCTTGACCGCCGATGGGCGCCACGCGCCCGGTTCTGCGCCAGGTGACATATTGCTGCCCGATGGAACGCTGGAGCGCGGGCCGCATCATGTGACGCCGCCTTGCCGGCATTTCAGGAAATGCGGTGGATGTTCGTTGCAGCAATTGGACGAACAATCGCTGGCGGAATTCGTGACTTCTCGCGTTGTGAATGCGGCAGATGGGCAGGGCATCTCAATTGGCGAATTGCTGCCTGCGCATCTCTCGCCTTCCAAAAGCCGCCGCCGGGCGACACTGCATGCGGTCAATGGCGGCGGCAAAGCCTTGATCGGATTTCGCGAGGGGGGGTCACATAAGATTGTTGGCCTGACTGAATGCCATATTCTTGATGAGCGTTTGTTCTCGGTAGTTGATGCTCTGCGATCGATACTCGGGCGGCGCAAAGGCAAATATTCTTGCGACATTGAGCTGACTTTGACCGACCAAGGGGTTGATTGTTCAATCAAGAATTTGGCTATCGAAGGCCTTGAGCAAACCGAGGCAATGCTCGATTTCGCTCGCGATATGAGTCTGGCGCGGCTTACCGTCGATCAGGGATACGGGCCAGAGGCGATGTGGGAGCCGGAGCCTGTAACGATTACAATGTCGGGTGTTCCGGTCGGTTTTCCTAGTGGAGCCTTCTTGCAGGCAACGCCAGACGGGGAAGCGGTTCTGGCGGCTGATGCAGTCGCATGGCTTGATGGCGCAACAACCGTCGCCGATCTGTTTTCCGGCCTGGGTACATTTGCCTTTGCACTCGCCCCAAAAGCGAAAGTTCTGGCAGCAGAGGCTGCGCGCGATGCGCATATGGCCTGCTTGCTGGCCGCTCGATTTTCAGGCCGTCCGATCCATTCGATTCACCGTGATTTGTTTCGTGGACCATTGTTACCGCAAGAACTCAACGCATTTGGCGGGGTGTTGCTCGATCCCCCGCGTGCTGGTGCGCGTGACCAATGCGATCAATTGGCGCAAAGCACAACCGAGCGGGTGGTCTATATCAGCTGCAATCCATCAAGCTGGGCACGCGACGCAAAGCGATTGGTTGAAGGTGGATACCGGCTTGAGAAATTGCATCCTGTTGGCCAGTTCCGCTGGTCAAGCCACGTCGAGCTGGCGAGCTTGTTTGTACGCTAGGCGCGGCGCCTAGGATCGCAAGACTTCCAATATCTGCGCCTCTAGCCATTTCTGTGCATGTTGCTCGACATAAGCGTGACTAGCGCCTTCGCAAAAATAGGTGCTGCTTTCATCGATTAACCAATTGGACACAAATGCCTGCGCTGTCCGGTCATTTTTTGCGAGTAGGATGCGGCAGGCGAAACCGTTATATTTGCTGATGGCTTTCTGCATTTCCTGCGCCAATGCAGAATATTCCGATGCGCCGCCAGTAGCCTGCTTCAGCCCGCCGAATAGCTTGCGAAAGTTTACACCGCCGCGCAATAGGCGCATGATTTCTTTAGGGTTTTTCAATTTTGCGAGATAGCGTGCACGGAGCGCTGCCGGTGGCGGCGTCCCATCATCTTGCTCGATGGTCCAAGGGTTGGACAGGATCAACCCGTCGCATTCTGCGCCGCCAGCCAGCATTAATGCGCTGGCCGCATCGCAATTTCCGAAACCGACCACGCGGTCCATTTGCGGATTGATTGCGCGAAAAGCGTCTAATGCGGCGCTGATATCTTTCGCACTCCGGCGGAACCCGCGGTTCTCGCCGTCGCTGTCGCCGATGCCTCGGCGGTCAAACCGGAAGACTGGGAAGCCCGCACTGGCAATACGCGCCGCTATATCTGCTTGGCCGGAGAAAGCGCCTGAGCGGATTTCATTGCCGCCCGATACGATAAGTAAGCCGGTTTTGCCTGGGGCGGTATCGAGAGTTCCTGCCAGCGTATATTGCTGGCATTCAAAGGTCAGGTGCAGTCTGCTCATGCCTCTGCAAGCCCCACTGCAATGATCGCGGCAATTGCATCTGCCTGTTCGTGGTCTTCATCGGGCTCTGCACGTAACCACAAACCGCCGCCGCCAACCATTTCTTGGTTGATGTCAAAATAGCCAGCAGATGTCGGGGTAGCCGGTGTCGGGGCGACTGAGAGGGCGGCAAACATATCAGCACCCAATTCCCAACCCGCAAGAGTGATGCCTGCTTCTTTGGCTCGCAGTTCCAATCCGCCAATTGTTTCGTCTTGGCCAGCCTCGCGCGATGCGATGGTTCTTGCTCTGAGCATGGAGCGGATTAGTTTTTGACCTCCAGCCGGGGCGTAGCGCCATCCGGGAATATCATGTGGGGCAAACAAGGCGCCGCTCCGCATTGTCAAAACATGGGTTGCCCCGAAATATTTGGCGCAGGCTTTGGTCGCTTCTTTCCAACTGACAAGGTTTTGCTCGCGCAGCGCGGCAGGGCTCTCGTTGCAGCCGGGCAAATCGGGTAAAATTGAATCAATTCCGGACAAATCCAAACGCCGCATGATTTCAACCGTTAGCCTGCGTAGCTTGTTCGCTTCGTCAAATAATGCGGGCAATATCAACAATCGGTGAACACGATTCTGGTCAAATGCGAGGGCGCACTCGTCGCTGGTTGCGCCACCGGGCAAGGGCGCGGGCCAAGTTGAGAAGCTGCGCAAAATCAGTTCTCTATTGCTTTGGCCTCGGCAAAGGCGAGCAGCCCGCCATAGGTTTCGAGCATTTCGCCATCAACATCATCATCTTCGATAATGATGTTCATCCTATCTTCCATTTCGGTTAGCAATCCCGCGACTGCCATTGAATCTAGCTCTGGAAGATGTCCGAAAAGGCCAGTGTCATTAGCAAAGGTTTCGACTTCATCCGCATCGAGGCCGAGTACGTCGCAGAGGATCGAACGCAGCTGCGTATCAAGCACATGTCGGCTAGGCGCAAGATCACCTACCGCGGCGCTACCTGGCATCTCTTCCTTATCGGAAGAGGTGATTTGTAAACCGTTAATCTCGGGCTCGCCAATCATGCGCGTGCTTTCCCTTGGAAGTGCGGCGCTGCCCTTAGCTTTGTGAGGCAATTGGTGCAAGTCGCACAAACAGGCGCTTTGTAAGCGATGGCCATGCTTTAGGTTGCCTGGGGTCAAGGCAATCAATTCGGTAACGCGGGCGATCCACCTCCATCCAGTCGGATTTATACGGGTCGTTGCCAGTGCCGTAATCAATAGTTGTGACCCTATCGATATCGATCACATGTTCAAACAGGGCAGCGCTTAATGTGGTCCCAGCAGATAGGGCAGAATGTTCCTCAAGATGCGCAAGCTTGTGAATGTAAGCCGTATTGCGGTCTACAGTCCAAAATTGGGCCGCGACGGCTTTTCCCTTATGGTGGGCCAAAGCGAGACGGATACGGCCCGCAGCGCCTTCACTGCGCGCAAAATTGCGAAGCAATTCGGGCTTTCCTTCCTCAGGCTTCCAGCTGCTCTGGTAGATAGCTTCATAGGTTGCCCAAGCATCAGGATCGAAACGATTGAGAATTTCGATCTCAACCTTCTTCATTTTGCGTTTGAGCGTTGCCCGCATCTGTCCGCTCCGCGTTTCCCAATATTCAGAAAAGCTGCGTCCGTTTACCTCTAAAATATGATTGTGGTCGCATCGTTCTTTCTTGATCGACCACCCCGCTGCCGAAAAAGCGGCTTGAAGCGAAACCAGTTCAGCGCTTTCGCCTTTAATGGGCCACATGGTGACACGGTGCGTCCTTGAGCGAAGGTCCTGTGCAAGTGCGACAAGCAAATCGTGCCGCCCCAAGCAAATCGGCGCCCAGCTGAAGCTGTACCAATTTGTCAGCGATTCGAGCCTACCACGGCTTGCTGTGAGTATGAGCGCGGCATGGTCATCGCCGTCGCTAGCAAGAATCACAACAGGTTTGGCCCCTGCGTCTTCTAATAGTTTGAACCAGCTGGTTCGCTCGAAAGGAGAAACAGCATCCTCTTTAATCGCCCCTTGCAGAACGTTAACTGTGTCGTGATAGCTGATGCTTACCAACGATGCTGTTTCCTTTTGCGGAGCGTAAATGCCCACTGTGACTAATCCCGATACCTTATCGCGAGCCAAACCGCTCGACCATCTCGCCGAATGTGGAGGGGATGATAGCCCGGCTTTGGTGCTTCGCAACCACACGCTTAGCTTCAAGGACTTAAGGGACCGTGTCGCGCGGCTTAGTGGTTGGTTAAGAGATCGCGTGCCACAGCAAGGGGCACGGGTTGCAAGCTGGGCTGCAAAGAATGAGCTTACCTGCCTAATGCCGCTCGCCGCGGCGCGGGCAGGGCTAGTCCACGTTCCTATCAATCCACTGTTGAAGCACAGTCAGGCGGCACATATTCTCGCCGATAGCGGCTCGGTGCTTTTGCTGGCAACAAAGGCACGGCTAGCATCGCTTGAGGAGGGAGATCTGCCGCCCGGATGTCTCGTGATTGACGAAAATGCTGTGTTGGAAGCGCTCGATAGCGTCGCTGACCCGCTTTCTCCGAGCGAGAATAACACGGACGCGTTGTGCGCCATTCTCTATACCAGCGGATCGACCGGACGCCCCAAGGGTGTGATGCTCAGCCATGCAAATTTGTGGTTGGGGGCGGAAAGCGTCGCCCATTATCTTGGCATGGGGAACGATGACGTTACACTCGGTGTCCTGCCGCTCTCTTTCGATTACGGCCAGAATCAATTGTTCAGCACATGGTTCGCCGGTGGTTGTGTGGTTCCGCTCGACTATCTTTTTCCCCGCGATGTCGTTCGGGCCTGCGCGAAATATGGTGTGACCACACTCGCTGCCGTTCCTCCGCTTTGGGTGCAACTTACCGAAGTGGATTGGCCAGAAGAATCGTCATCGCCTTTGCGCAGATTGACCAACAGCGGCGGCGCGCTAACCGAGGATTTGGTTGCCGATTTACGCAATATTTTTCCGCAGGCTCGCCTATTTCCGATGTACGGCCTGACTGAGGCGTTTCGTTCGACTTTTCTCGATCCAGATCTGGTCGAGAGTCACCCAACTTCCATGGGCAAGGCCATTCCTCATGCCGAAATTATGGTAATTGGCAATGATGGCAATCCGAGCGAAACAGGCGAAGAAGGCGAGCTGGTCCACTGCGGGCCATTGGTCGCGCAAGGATATTGGCAAGATCCTGAACGCACTGCGGAACGGTTCAAACCCGCTCCCGTGGAGTCGAAATATGGCGGTATCGCCGTTTGGTCGGGTGACCGGGTGAAGCGCGCCGCTGATGGCTTGCTCTATTTCGTTGGGCGGCGCGATGCGATGATCAAGAGCGCTGGCAATCGTATCAGCCCTCAGGAAATCGAAGACGCCGCTAGGGCGACTGGCCTTGTGGCTGAGGCGGTCGCCTTAGGGATCGCCGATGAACGACTCGGCCATTCTATCCATTTGGTGGTTCGCGCGGCGCAGGATGCGGACAACCCGCAAGAGGCGTTACCCAAAGCTTTAGCCAAGGAACTCCCCAATTTCATGCAGCCTCATGTAATCCATTGGCGCGGCAAAATGCCGCTTAACCCCAATGGAAAGCTGGACAGGACCGCGCTTAAGCGGGAGATAGAGGCATGAAAGCTGTTGGCCCGATCCCCGCTGGTTATGAGACGAAGGACGGTCAATTGGCAGTCGGCGGCAAGACAGCGCGACAGCTGGTGGAACGAGCCGGACGGACCCCTGCCTTCGTCTATTCACGCGATCATTTGACGAATCGGGTCGCGGCGTTGAGAGCAGCAATGCCCAAGCGGCTTGGAATAAATTACGCAATCAAAGCAAACCCGTTTGCGCCAGTTTTAGGCCATATGGCGGGATTGGTTGACGGGTTTGACATTGCCTCGGGCGGCGAGCTAGCGCTGGCTATTGCGGCGGGCTTGGACCCTTCCAAGATAAGTTTTGCTGGACCAGGCAAACGCGATGCCGAATTGGAAGCCGCCATTCGTAAAGGCGTAACGCTCAATCTGGAATCGGAAAACGAAGCGCGCCGAGCCTTGGCTATTGGCGAGCGACTTCAGTTCGCCCCCAAATTGGCGATCCGTGTTAATCCGAGCTTTGAATTGCGCGGATCGGGTATGAAAATGGGTGGCGGAGCAAAGCCGTTCGGGATTGATCAGGACCGTGTGCCGGACCTGGCACGGCAGATATTGGAAAGCGGAGCTGAGTGGCGCGGCCTCCACATCTTCACCGGCAGTCAGGCGCTTGGCGCGGACGCATTGATCGAAGCGCAAGCTAATGTGCTTGAGCTGGCCGATCAATTGGCACGCGATATCGGGGGACCCTTACCTAAACTTAATATGGGTGGCGGTTTCGGCATTCCTTATTTTAATAAGGACAGGCCGGTTGATGTTGCCAGCATCGGTGAGGCATTGGAGGCGCGTTTTGCGGATTTGCCTGCGTCTTTGGCCGATACCGATCTGTGCATCGAACTTGGCCGTTATCTAGTTGGCGAAGCGGGTGTGTACTTGACTGAAATTGTCGACCGGAAGGAGAGTTATGGGGAGACTTTTCTGGTTTGTGATGGCGGCTTGCACCATCAACTGGCTGCATCGGGTAATTTCGGAACAGTAGTTCGGCGCAATTACCCTTCTGCAATTGCCACAAAATTTGCCGAGGAAGCTGTCGAAATCGTCGATATTGTAGGGTGCCTGTGCACTCCGCTCGACCGGTTGGCTGATAAAGCTCATTTGCCCCGTGCAGATGTCGGTGACTTGGTCGCCGTATTTTGCGCTGGAGCCTATGGCGCAACCGCATCGCCATCAGCGTTTCTGGGCCAGGGTCCAGCTGCGGAGATTCTGATTTAACGTTTTGTTTCAACCTGTCCCGCTTTGGGACTTGGTCATACTAAACAACCGGAAACCCGAAAAGGCTAACGGTATATTCACCCTTTTTGACCAGTAAGCATTCCTGAACCCGCGGGTGCGTTGGATCAGGTAGCTCCTGCTCTGCGCTTCAAAGCCCGCATAACGTCCCAATTTGATGGGAAGGAATGCGCATCGATGCCCAATATTAAGTTCTCAATTTTGCTAGCCGGCAGCGCTTTGGGCGTAATCGCACTTTCGGGCTGCGCGACGACCAGCGGACCACAGCTTCCGCCAGCAACTTACAGCGCCCTTCAAGAGGGCCCAGGTGAAGAATACATCATCGGGGCCGGAGACGAGCTGACCATCCATGTCTGGCGCAATCCTGAACTGGGTGCCGAAAAAATTCAGGTTCGTCCTGATGGCCGCATCACCACGCCGCTGGTTACAGATATGCCAGCAGTCGGAAAAACCCCAACAATGTTGGCGCAGGACATTCGCCTGCAATTGTCCGAATTTATTGAGGACCCTCTGGTATCAGTAATCGTGACCGAATTTGTCGGTACACCTAATCAGCAAATTCGCGTGATCGGCGCGACCGAAAAGCCGGCATCACTGTCGTATCGCGCAAACATGACGTTGCTTGACGCAATGATCGCAGTTGGCGGCCTGTCGGAATTTGCGTCTGGTAATCGGGCCAAGCTTATCCGTTTCGACAAGTCAAAAGGGCGGCAGGAAGAATATTCCCTGCGCCTCGGCGATCTGCTGAAGAAGGGTGATAGCCGCGCCAATGTCCTGCTGATGCCGGGTGATGTAATCATCATCCCGGAAAGCATGTTCTGAGGGATCGGCTGATACAATGAACGAAGTTTTCGAAGATCTCCGAGCAGCGATTTTTTCGGTCTGGCAGCGCCGCTGGCTAGCCTTGGCTGTCGCTTGGGGTGTGTGTCTGTTCGGTTGGTTGGTGGTCGCCATGATCCCCAATGCCTACGAGTCTCAGGCGCGTATCTATGTGCAACTGGAAGACGTTCTGGCCGAACAAATCGGTATCAAGGGCGGTGCAGAACGCGATATTACTCGCGTCCGGCAAACACTTTCCAGCGCAGTAAACCTCGAAAAGGTCATTCGTTCGACCAAACTCGGTGAGAAAATCGCTACCCAGCGCGATATGGATAATGCGATTACGACGCTGACCAAGAATGTATCAGTCAAAAGTGAGGAAGATAATCTCTTCGAGCTTTCCGCCGAAATTGGCGATGGAGATTTGTCCGATTCAGAGAATGCCGAATTGGCGCAAGCTGTTGTCCAAAAACTGATCGATATCTTTCGTGAAGAGAACATAGCAGGCAATCGCGGTGAAGTTGCAGGAACTCTTGTGTTCCTCGACGAGCAGCTTGAAGCGCGCAAGCGCGAACTCGAAGACGCTGAACAGAAGCGTTTGGCTTTCGAAGCCGAGCATCCCGATCTGATCGGTGGTTCCGGCACTTTGGCAAACAAGCGAGCGATGATGCGCTCCGACCTGCGTGATGTAGAAGCTGATCTCGCGGCGGCGCAAAGCGCATTGGCCGCGATCAATGGGCAGCTTGCGGGTACGCCCCAAACGGTTCCTGGAGTGGGTCGTTCAGGCGGAGCGCGGTCTGCATTGGCAGAAGCGCAAGGTCGGCTGGCTTCTTTGCAAGCGCGGGGTCTAACAGACAGCCACCCTGACATTATCGCGCTCAACAAGCAGATTACATTACTTAAAAGTCAAGCGGCGGGAGAGAATCCCAATGTCGCCGGGACGTCAAATCCAGCTTACAGCGCGCTTCAGTCAATCAAAGCTGAACGTCAGGCTAATGTTCAATCGTTGGCATCGCGGCAGGCTGCCCTGCAGTCAGAACTTACGGCGCTGATGGCAAGTCAAGCCAGCGAACCAGCTGTTGCCGCGGAGGCAAGCCGGATCAGTCGTGATTATGAAGTGCTCAAGGACAATTATGACGAATTGCTACAAGACCGCGAAGAAATGAAGCTGCGCGGTCAGGTGGAGAATGAGCGTAGCTCTTTCAAATTTGAGGTAATCGATCCTCCAACGACACCGCGCACACCGTCCGCTCCTAACCGTCCACTACTATTGATCGGCGTGTTGCTAGCTGGCCTTGCAGCAGGTGCTGGAACCGCATTCGCCATTGGCCAACTTCGTTCGACCTTCGCGACAACAGCCAAGCTTGAGCGTTCGCTCGGCCTCCCGGTTCTCGGCGCGATCTCGCAAACCATGACCGACACCGCACGTCAGGTTCGCACCAAACGGATGAGAATGTTCTTCGGCGCCTCTGCCGCGCTTGGGGGCATGTGTGTGGTTCTGTTGGCGGTTGAATTCGTCCAGCGCGGCATGGTGGCTTGAGGAACAGGATATGACAGAACAAAGCAAAATCCCGCTTCCTGGCGACAAAGACTCGAAGGATAGCTCGCTTTTCGAAAGAGCAAGCGGTGCATTTGGCTTCGACCCATTCAAGGCAAGCCCGATAAAGGGTAAACTGCCCGAGCGGGAACTGAAGCGTGCCAAAGTGCGTCAGGTGGACAAGAAAGCGATCGACGCCGCGGCTGAAGAGCCAGCCGCTGATACGTCTGCGCGGCGTAGCCTGCCTGCCGTTCCATCGGAATATCAGCCTGAGCAATCTTCTCAGTCCAACCTTCCGTCACCAGTTCGTCCATCCGAAATAGTAGTCGAGCAGGACTTCGGTGCGGTTGCGCTGGCAGGTAAGAAATTCCCTGTAGATCGCCAACATTTACGCGAACAGGGTCTGATTGTTCCTGAAGGGACGGTCACAGGTTTGATCGAAGAATTTCGCATTGTGAAACGTCAGTTGATCAAAGCTGCAAAAGAGCGTGGAACCGCAAAATCGCGCCGGGTGCTGATCTGTTCACCGCATCCCGGTGAAGGCAAGACTTTCTGCGCGACCAACCTCGCCATCGCGATGGCGGCAGAGCGCGATAGCGAAGTGCTGCTGATCGACGGAGACTTCGCTAAACCTTCGATCCTGTCGACTTTGGGCCTGCCCAAGGGACCCGGGTTTATGGACTGCCTTGCAGACGATTCGATCAAGCCAGAGGACATGGTGATTGGCACCGATATCCCCGGACTGTGGGTGCTGCCGTCGGGCAGCCAGACCAATTCAGACAGCGAGTATTTGTCGAGCGTACGCACTGGAGAAGTGCTCGACCGGCTGACCATAGGCGCACCAAATCGTATGGTGATTTTCGATACTCCTCCTGCTTTGTCTGCCTCTCCGGCAGCTGAGTTGGCCAAATATGTCGGGCAAGCCTTGATTGTCGTGCGAGCGGATAAGACCGGACAAAGCGCGCTGGAAGATGCGTGCCAGCTGCTCGCCGCCTGTCCAGATATCAAATTGTTACTCAACGCAGCACAATTCAGCCCGAGCGGAAGAAATTTTGGCTCTTATTATGGATATGGGGAATAACCCATCATGAAACGCACACAAACCAGCTTCACGGCTTTGGCATTCGCGCTCGCCACTATTGGCATCACAATTCCCGCCTTTGCGCAGGATTCGGACGGCGCTGATGATCAGGGTGAATCCTCTGGGAGCGGAGGCCGTGCGGTGTCGGTCCAGCCTTATATCGAAGTATCACAAATTGCGATTGCAGAGCTGTCACCTGGCGATGAAGTGACGACATACACCCAGCTTGCAGCAGGTGTGGAAGCATCAATCACTGGTCGCAACAATGGCGGGTCGGTGTCGCTGAGATATGATAAGAATATCGGTTACGGGGACAACGCGCTAAATAGTGATACTGTCACAGGTATTGCGCGCGCTTATGCTTCGATTGTGCCGCAAACTTTAACCGTTGATGCAGGCGCCTTGGCGTCTCGCACACGGGTTGATGGTACAGGCGGTGCGACAGTCAATCCGCTTCTGGGCGACACAGCAGAAAGCCAGATTTATTCTGCCTATGCCGGACCAACTTTGAGCACGAGAGCTGGCGACGTCGCGGTCAATGCGAATTACCGCATTGGGTACACCCGTGTCGAAACCCCCGATGTGCTGGCCACAGCAGTGGGTGCAGAACCAGTTGATATTTTCGACGATAGTGTCTCGCAAAGCGCTGCGATCAGCCTTGCCACAAGCCCTGGCGAACCTTTGCCCGTTGGAGTTGGCATTCACGCTGGCTGGAATCAGGAAGATGTGTCTAATCTCGATCAGCGCGTCCGCGATTTGTACGTCCGCGGCGACGTCCAAGTTCCCGTGACTGATAGTCTCGCGCTGGTCGCCGGCGTGGGATACGAAGATGTCGAAGTGTCGAGCCGCGATGCCTTGCGCGATGGTGCAGGTGACCCAGTGATCGGCGCTGACGGGCGGTATGTGACCGACACAAGCCAGCCGCGCCAATTAGCTTACGACGTATCGGGTTTAATCTGGGATGCAGGCGTGATTTGGCGCCCAAGTTCGCGGACATTATTAGATGCGAGAGTCGGCCGCCGGTATGATTCGACCAGCTATTATGGAAGCTTCGCCTATGCCCCGAACAAGCGCAGTTCGTTGAACGTATCAGTTTACGATACCATTTCGGGCTTCGGTAACCAACTTAACACTGCGCTCGCCAATCTGCCGACAGAGTTTACCGCAACGCGCAATGCGTTGTCTGGCGACCTGAACGGCTGTGTTGCGGGTGAAGAAGGCGCAGCCTGTCTCGGCGGTGTGCTTGGTTCGGTTCGGTCATCGGTATTTCGTTCGCGCGGTGTTACAGCCAGTTACTCGACGAAGCTGGGACGGCTTTCGACCGGTCTTGGCGTAGGCTATGACCGCCGAAAATTCCTGGCAGCCCCGGGTACCGTACTAGGTGCGGCCAACGGCGTGACTGACGAGAGTTACTATGTCGCGGCCTTCGTTTCTGGGAATGTCGATGCCAATTCGACCTTCACCACAAACGCTTATTACAACTACTTCAGCAGCGGGTTTGACCTTGCCGGCGAGGTTTCTGCGTTGGGTGCTTCGGCAGCCTATAATCGCAATCTGACATCACGCCTTTCAGCCCGCGCAGCCATCGCGATAGACAGCATCGATAGCGATGTGTCCGACGCAGACTTCACCGCAGCATCGGCCCTGGTCGGCCTTCGCTACGGCTTCTGACCCAAGGGGATAGACAGATGTTTGATGATTTTTATGGACTGACCGGGCGACCGTTCCAGCTAACCCCCGATCCGAATTTCTATTTCGAGAGTGCTACCCACCGTAAAGCCCTGTCCTATCTCGGATACGGCATGGCACAGAGTGAAGGCTTTATCGTTATCACGGGCGAAGTGGGCGCGGGTAAATCGACGCTTGTGGCGCATTTGATGCAAAAGATTGACCGCGAACAAATGACCGTTGGTCAGGTCGTGACCAGCAATCTTGACGGCGAAGAACTTGTCCATGTCGTCGCGCAAAGTTTTGGCTTGGAGGTGCAGGGCCATGACAAGGCATCTGCATTGGGCGCGATTGAGAATTTCTTGCACGAAGAAGCGCGCGAAGGGCGCCGCACTTTGCTGATCGTAGATGAGTCCCAAAACCTGTCTGTTGAGGCGCTGGAAGAACTGCGCATGCTGTCCAATTTTCAGCTGGGTTCTCATCCATTGCTGCAATTGTTGTTGCTGGGTCAGCCTGAATTCAAGCAAGTCTTGGCGGAACATTCCGAGCTCGAACAGCTTCGCCAGCGTGTCATCGCCGCACATCATCTTCAGTCGATGGAGCCGAGCGAAATCGAACCCTATATCAAGCACCGTCTTGAATGCGTCGGCTGGACCGGCAATCCTGATTTTGATCAGCGTGTATTCGCTGGGTTATATGAAGCAACCCGGGGTATCCCACGCCGTGTCAACCAAGTGGTGACCCGTCTGTTGCTGCTGGGCGCAGTGGAGCAACGCACTCGCATCGACAACGCCATGCTGACCGCTGTGTTAGATGAAATGAAGGGGGATAGCGCGTTTCCCGAGGCAGCACCCAAGCCAATGGAAAAGCTCGCACCGGCCCCTGCGCCAGGTCCGATCAAGCACGTTGCCGAACCCAGATTGGATCAAGCCAAGCTTGAAGAGATTTTGGCGGAGCGTGACAACCAGATTGCCGAATTGCAGCAAGCCGTGGTCGAGCTATCCCGCGCGGTTGAAGGCCAGCCGACCGGCAGCAACTTGTCCGAAGATGCATTGGCGCGGATAGCCAGCTTTGAACGCAAGCTGGAGGAGCAAGAGCGCGGCGTGCGTAATGTGTTGGCGATGCTGATCGAATGGATGGAAAGCGGGCAACAATCTCGCGAAGCTGCGTAAGGCTGGCGTAATGGAATATTCGCCGATAGAAAAAGATAAGGGCCAGCCCTCCAAGCTCGTCAATGGCCTTTCGGTTGATGTTGAGGATTGGTTTCAGGTTGGCGCGTTCGAGAATGTCATTGACCGCGATGATTGGGATGGTCTCGCGCTACGTGTCGAGGACAACGTCCTGCGCATCCTCGATCTGTTTGCGGCCGCTGACGTAAAGGCCACCTTCTTCACGCTGGGATGGGTCGCTAAACGGCATGGCTCGTTAATGCGCAAGATTGTCGAAGCGGGTCATGAACTGGCCAGCCACGGGTACGACCATGCGCGTGTTTTCAATTTTGACCGCAAGGAATTCGGCGAAGACATTCGTATTGCTCGTGAAATATTGGAAGACAGTACGGGCGCAAAAATTACTGGATACCGCGCACCAAGCTTCTCGATCGATCAGCGTACACCATGGGCCTATATGGAACTGGCAGAGCAAGGCTATGCCTATTCCAGCAGCGTCGCACCCATTGCGCATGACCATTATGGCTGGCGCGAGGCACCTCGCTTTGCGTTCAAGCCGCTTCCATGGTCGGATCTTGTCGAAATTCCAGTGACCACAGCCATTCTTGGTGGCCGCCGCGTTGCCGCTGGGGGCGGCGGGTTCTTCCGCGTTTTGCCTTATGCATTTTCTCGCTGGGCGATTCGACAGGTCAATCGCGAAGAGCAGCGCCCAGCCGTTTTCTATTTTCATCCATGGGAAATTGATCCGGACCAACCACGCGTGCCCGGTGCGCCGCTGAAATCGCGTGTGAGGCATTACACCAATTTGAAGAAAATGGCACCGAAGCTAACTGAATTGATCAACGAGTTCGCTTGGGGCCGGATGGATATGCTCGCTCACCGACAAGCAGAGTTCGCGCAGGAACTGGCAGCATGAACGCTCCCTTCCCCCTAAGCGCCGAAACGGTTTCACAGGTTGATTTGCGTGATCCAAGCGAGATTGCCCGGATTGAGAGCTTTGTCGCCGAAATGGGCGGCACCGTGTTTCACCGTCCCAAATGGCTGCGCGCCATCGAAAGAGGAACCGGCCAAAAAGCTGCCGGATTGGTTGCCGAAAAATGCGGTAGTCTCACTGGCTGGTTGCCGCTTAATGAAGTGCATTCGCCCCTATTTGGCAGGGCATTGGTTTCGAGTGGGTTTGCGGTTGGCGGGGGGCCTTTGGTAAGTAACAGCAAGACGGCCGAACGATTATGCCTCGCCGCCGAAGAATTGGCGATGCGGAAATCTTGCAGCGAAGTAGAATTGCGCGGCGGAGACGCTCCAGCGCATTGGCGAAGCTGGGAGGACAGCCACTGCGGATTTGTCCGTGATCTGGCGGTCGATGATGAGACTCAGCTAGCCGATATCCCCCGGAAGCAACGCGCCGAAATCCGGAAAAGCTTGGCACTCGATTTGGAAGTGAGCGTTGGCAGCGGTGAGAGTGACTGTGCGGCGCATTACGCCGTCTACTGCGAAAGCGTTCGCAATCTGGGCACGCCAGTGTTTCCGCGCGCTCTATTTGATGCCGTGCTTGATGAATTTGGCGACCACGCCGACATTCTGACAATTCGTCATGAAGGTGTTCCAATTGCCAGCGTTTTATCGCTTTATCATGGCGGTGACGTATTGCCTTATTGGGGTGGCGGTATCTTCGCAGCGCGACAGCTTCGCGCAAATGAACGGATGTATTTCGAACTGATGCTGCACGCTCGCAAAAAGGGATGCGAACGCTTTGACTTTGGCCGTTCCAAGACCGGCAGCGGGCCTTTCAGTTACAAGAAGAACTGGGGTTTCGAGCCTGAGCCGCTACGCTATTCAAGCTGGACTGCGCCGGGCCAGGCGCCGCGCAATATCAACCCGAATAACGATGCCTATTCAGCCAAGATTGATATTTGGAAGCGGCTTCCATTGCCAATTGCCAATTTCGTTGGTCCATTAATTTCCAAGGGGCTGGCATGATGGGAGATATTTTATTCCTCGCGCACCGGATGCCTTTCCCGCCTGATCGCGGTGACAAAATCCGGTCTTACAATTTGCTCAAAGCACTGACTGATTTGGCCCCCGTACACGTAGGTTGTTTCGGAGATACGCCTGGCGATTTTGAACATGAAAGCGAGTTGGCTGCTGTCTGCGCAAGCTACGCATTACTGCCGAGAAAAAAGTCGATGGTGCGCGCCGGGGCGGAGGCCGTTTTAAGCGGAAAGCCGGTGAGTTTAACCGCTTTCGAAGATGTGAAGCTTGCTCATTGGGTCGAGCGCACCATCACCGAAAAGAACATCCAGACCATTTTCGTATTTTCCGGTCAGATGGGGCAATATGTTCCTGCCGATTTTCACGGGCGGGTGATTGTTGATCTGTGCGATGTCGATTCAGCCAAGTTCGAAGCCTACGCCAAAGACGGTTCGGCTCCGCGCAGTTGGATTGATGCACGCGAAGGCAAATTGCTTGCGTCAGTCGAAGATCGCTTGGCCCAGCGCGCTGACCACACTCTGCTTGTCAGCGATGCCGAGGCGGATTTGTTTCGAAGTCGCGTTAAGAACACATTGACTTGCAATATTTCTGTCGTGCGTAACGGGATCGACACCATCTTTTTTGATCCGCAAAACATCGTCCCGCAGGGCGAGTTCGCCGCGAATAACGGGCCCAATCTCGTATTCACCGGACAGATGGATTACGCCCCCAACATAGCGGCTGCCGAACGGGTAATGGATCGGTTGTTGCCAAAAATTCGCGACCGCTTTCCGGGCGCAATTTTCCACTTGGTTGGCCGCGCTCCGGTCGCACGGCTTACGCGCCGCGATGGCGAGCCTGGCATTCGTGTGTGGGGTGAAGTTCCAGATGTGCGCCCGTTTCTTGCCGCGGCGGATTTGGTTGTCGCGCCATTGGAGATCGCCCGCGGAGTGCAAAACAAAGTGCTGGAAGCCATGGCGATGGCGCGCCCTGTGCTGCTGTCTCCAGAGGCTGCTACTGGAATTGACGCGACCGACGGCAAGCATTTCGCCATCGGCTGCGACGATGCTGATCTGATTTTAAAGGCGGTTGCGTTACTTGGCGATGGACCAGCATCGTTGATTATGGCTGCGGCGGCGAGGCGCTACGTGTCAGAACATCAGGGTTGGAGCGCGATGCTTCGGCCTTTGGTCGAGATTTGCGGTTATGACGCAAGCGAAGCCGACCGCAATGCCGCTTGATATTCCGGTCTCTAATGTCCTGGCCGAGCACTTGACTGTTCGCATTCCGCTCCATTGGCGGAATTCATTACTGCGTCTTGCGTTAGCTGCTGTTGCGATTCTGGCGCTGACCTATCGCGACTGGCTTGCGATGTTTGACCAGTGGTGGAACATTTCCACTTATAACCATATTCTATTGGTGCCGCTGATCATAGGCTGGCTGGTTTACGCTCGCCGGGATGGGCTTGCGACGATTAATCCGCAGGCGTGGTGGCCTGGATTGTTGCCCCTCGCCGGGGCCCTGCTTCTGTGGCTGCTTGGGACGATGGCCGGGGTCAACAGCGCCAGCCAGCTCGGTGCAGTATTGGCCCTACAATCAGCTATTATTGCGGTTCTGGGCGCGCGTGTTGCAGTCGCGAGCCTGTTCCCGCTCGCGTATATGATCTTCCTTGTGCCGTTTGGTGAGGAATTGGTTCCTTCGCTACAAATGATCACTGCCAAACTTGTGATCTGGTTGACCGAATGGAGCGGAATTCCCGCCATAATCGATGGCGTGTTTATCGATACTCCAGCCGGCTTGTTCGAAGTGGCTGAGGCCTGCTCAGGGGTCAAGTTCCTGGTTGCAATGGTCGCGCTTGGTGTACTCGTCGCCTACACATGCTTCAAACAATGGGGACGCCGCGCTGCTTTTATGGCTGGGGCAATAGCGCTTCCGATTCTGGCCAACGGCGTGCGGGCTTGGGGCACAATCTATATTGCTCAGTCACAGGGTATCGAGTTTGCTGAAGGTTTCGACCATGTGTTTTACGGCTGGGTGTTCTTTGCTCTAGTCGTTGGCGCGCTGTTGGCGGTCTCATGGCGCTGGTTTGACCGCGACCCAGAAGATATTGGAGTAGATTTCCCGAATATTGATGAGCGCAAGTGGTTCCAAATTGTTGACCGGTGGACAATCGGAATAAACAAGATGGCGGTCAGCGTCTTCGTGCTGCTGGCAAGCGTCGCAATCTGGAATGCCATGGCTTCCCGGGTTGAAGCTTCGATACCTACAGAAATTGTTATGCCAATGGTCAGTGGCTGGACGCTGGTCGATTACACACCGGTCGTGACTTGGAAGCCGAAAGCCAGCGGTGCAGATCATCGTCTGCTTGGCCGCTACCGAAGCGAAAGCGGGCGAGAAGTCGATGTGTTCTTTGCGCTTTACGCAGCGCAGGAAGAGGGACGGGAAGCTAGCGCATTTGGCGAAGGAGCGTTTGACCCCAGCTCTGATTGGCGTTGGCTCGAACCCGCCAGCACCGTTCCGTATGCCAAGGCGGATTATCTGCTTGCTTACGGTCAGCACAAGCGTTTGGTTGCCACGACATATAGGGTTGGAGATTTGCTAACTGGGAGCGCGATTAAGTTGAAGCTCGCCAATATGCGTGACCGCTTGCTACTCAATCCTGCGCCGACAATGATGCTAGTTCTCTCAGCAGAACAGAAAGACGGCGGCGATATGGAAGCCAGTCTCAATGACTTTAGAAAGTCGATTGGTGATGAAGGCGAATGGATGGACCGCATCGCGGCTCTGCGTTAGGGCCGCAAAATGTGCGGAATTGCCGGATTATTTCACCTTGGGACTCCAAAGCCCGTCGATCCGTTCCGTGTTGAACGGATGTGCGATGCGATGGTTCATCGCGGTCCAGATGGTGCCGGGGTATGGACCGATGCTGGAATTGGGCTGGGCCATCGACGTCTTTCGATAATCGATCTCGAAGGCTCACCGCAGCCGATGCATTCAGCCGATGGTGAAACGGTGATCGCGTTTAATGGCGAGATTTACAATTTTCGCGAATTGCGCCGCGAGCTTGAAGGACAGGGAGCTCGTTTCCGAACCGACGGGGATACCGAGGTCATCTTGGCCGCATGGCAGCGTTGGGGCATTGACTGCCTCGACCGGCTGAACGGTATGTTCGCCTTCGCGCTCTACGATAAGCGCAAGAAAGAACTTTTGCTGGCCCGCGATCGTTTGGGTGTGAAGCCGCTGTTCATGGCTGAATTGAGCGATGGAAGCATGGCTTTTGCGTCTGAATTAAAGGGATTGCTGGCGCATCCTCTGTTGCGTCGTGAAGCTGATCCCAAGGCAGTCGAAGATTATATGGCTTGGGGCTATGTTCCAGACCATCGCTCGATCTTGAAGGGCGTAGAGAAACTACCAGCAGGGCATTTTCGTGTGCTGAAACACGGGGCGTCCGCGCCGCCGCCGCGTCAATGGTGGGATATCAGCTTTGCCGATCGACATAAGGGATCGACCAAGGATCTTTCCGCGGAATTGATGCATCATCTGCGCGAAGGAGTAACTTCACGCATGGTTTCCGATGTACCGCTGGGTGCGTTTCTGTCGGGCGGCGTGGACTCATCGAGCGTTGTTGCGCTGATGGCGGAAGCCTCCTCGGAACCTGTAAATACATGTTCAATCGGGTTCGATGTCGCTGATCTGGATGAAACCGGATACGCCAAGCAAGTAGCTGATCTTTTTTCAACCAACCATCACAGCCAGACCGTTCAGCCTGACGATTTCCAAGAAATTGATCGCCTCGTTAGTATGTTCGACGAACCCTTTGCCGACGCATCCGCTCTGCCGACTTGGCGCGTCTGCCAGTTGGCGCGAGAGCACGTCACCGTGGCGTTGTCAGGTGATGGCGCAGATGAGGCTTTTGCAGGATACCGTAGGCAGGTTTTCCATGCGCGTGAAGAACAGGCGAGGGCGGTTTTGCCGGCATACTTACGCAAGCCCATTTTTGGCGGATTGGGTGCGATTTGGCCAAAGGCAGATTGGGCGCCGCGCCATTTTCGCGCCAAGTCCACTTTTCAGTCGTTGGCTGCAGATGGCGAGGTCGGATATGCGCGAGCGCTTTCCGTGATTCCGTCTGAGCATCGCCACGCGATATTTTCTGAACCAATGCGGCGCGAGCTAGGCGATTATCGCGCCGAACAGCCGCTAATTGACTTGATGAAGCATGCACCCGGCAGATCGGGCCTCGACCGCGCTCAATATGCGGATCTCAAATTCTGGATGCCAGGAGATATCCTGACCAAAGTCGATCGCACTAGTATGTCTGTTAGTCTTGAGGCGCGCGAGCCTCTGCTTGATCACCGTCTAATCGAATTTGCTGCACGATTGCCGCAGAAGGAGAGGATACGCGGGCGGCAGGGAAAGTGGCTGTTAAAGCATACGATGGAGCGCTACTTACCGGATAATATTCTATACCGGCAGAAGCAGGGCTTCGTGACGCCTATCTCTCAATGGTTTCGCGGGCCACTTGCGTCACAGGCAAAGGCAATTGCTGCGAGCGCCGGCTTGGCGAAGACAGGATGGTTCGATTCCAAAGCTTTAACGCGAATTGCAGACGATCACATCGAAGGACGTACCGATAATGGCAGAATTCTTTGGCAGTTATTGATGCTTCAAAAGTCAATAAAGCATCTCGGCATCGTAGGCTAAGTCGCAGAAAACGAGTCACATTTACTTATCCGGTGGCCTCCTTCGGGACAATTCATGAATTCTAATTGTAAATAATCGTTTGCCAAGCGAGTCAGCACTCATGTAGCCTGCAATTGATGAGGGCCGAAACCACCCAAGACAGGGGTCGCAAATGGATCGGGTTGAAGCGGAATTAGTTGAGGGAGCAAGCGGCGTGCACGACGTCGAAAGGTCCGCAATGGTGTTTGGAAGTGGTGACGAGCATATGCTTGAGAGCCCCGCTACGCTTAATAAAATTCCTGAAGAATTATTGGCATTGAAAGAGCTTGATGTTCTCTATCAGGAGGATACGCAGGCGCTTTGGACGTATATGCGACCGAAGGGTAGGCCTAGCTTTACACCGCCAATGCTAGGCGATTTTGAAAGTTGGCAGAAGAACATCGCCAAGGGCTTTGGCCCGGGTAAGCTCCCTCTCAAATATCTTATTTTAGGCAGTCGTGCTCCTGGTGTGTTTTGTTTTGGTGGCGATTTGACACTGTTCCAAGACTTGATCCGCAATCAGGACCGCAAAGGTCTTGAGATGTACGGTCACCGATGTTGTAAGATTCTTCATCGTAATATGAATAGCCTGAACCTGCCAATGCTAACCATCGGCTTGGTCGAAGGCGCGGCGCTGGGCGGGGGTTTCGAGGCTTTGCTGTCGTTTGACCATGTGGTCGCAGAACGCGGGGCGACTTTCGGATTGCCCGAAATTATGTTCGGTCTGTTCCCTGGCATGGGGGCGCACGCCTTCCTGTATCGGAAGCTCGGAGCAGCCGCTGCCCAGCGGCTCATCCTGTCAAACGAGACGTTTACTGCCGAGCAGATGTTTGATCTTGGACTGGTCCATCAATTAGCGGAGAATGGTCAGGGCCTGCATGCCTGCCGGGACTACATAAAGAAATCCGATCGCCGTCATGCGGGACTAGTAAATGCTAGGCGGGCAATGAAAGCTGCGTGGAAGCTGGAATTGGCAGAGCTCACAGAAATTACTGAATTGTGGGCAGACGCTGCATTGCAAGTGAGTGAACGCGACCTCAAGGTGATGTGCCGTTTGGCATCAGCTCAGCAGAAACTGGCTGACGCAGCATAAGTATTTAGCTTCTTAATCAGCGGTCCCATGGCCCAATGCCATATAATCGGCGCTTTGCATCTCCATCAACCGGCTGACTGTGCGCTCGAATTCGAAAGCGCCATCGCCGGCTTGATAGAGTTCGCTGGGTTCAGCTTCGGCGGTGACGAACAATTTGACCCGGTATTCATAAAGCGCGTCGATTAAGGTTATGAAGCGGGCTGCTTCGTTGCGATCATCGGGCCCCATTTGCGGGATGCCGACAATAATTACGGAATGGTAGGTCCGGGCAATTGCCAAATAGTCGCTCGCGCCGCGTGCTTCGCTGCACAACCGCTTGAAACTGAATACGCCGACACCTTTGAGCGCTCTTGGAACAAACAGTTTTCGCCCGCCGCCCAAATCCAATTCGCCGGATGGGACATTGTTGCCATCATCTGGATCGTAATCGGTTAAGCGGAAAAATGCTTCACGGACCTGCGCGGTTGCATCGTCTCCCAGCGGGGTGTGCCAGGCCTCGATCCCGTCGAGCCGGTCTAACCGATAATCGGTAGGGCCGTTGAGCGGGATGATGTCCAGTCGCTCCTCAATCAGATTGATAAATGGCAGGAAATGCTCGCGATTAAGCCCGTCTTTATACAGGTCTTGCGGAGGGCGATTGGACGTTGTGACGATCGTGACATTTTCATCGAGGATTAGCGCGCGGAAAAGCCGGCTCATAATCATCGCATCTGCGCTGTTGTTCACCACCATCTCGTCAAAGGCGAGGCAGCGGAGCCCCTTAGCGATCTGCGCTGCCACCGGCGGGATTGGATCGCCGATTTCCTTCTTGCGCTCTTCGCGCAGCAATGCGTGAACTTCCAACATAAAAGCATGGAAGTGCACCCGGCGTTTTTCACCGATGGCCAACGCTTCGTGGAACAAATCCATCAGCATCGATTTACCGCGGCCAACACCGCCCCACATGTATATTCCGCGTGGCGGCGGGGTTTTCTTGCCGAGCAATTTTCCGAAAAACCCTTGGCCGTTCTGGCTGACCAATTGCTCGCGCAGCGCTGCCAATTTTCGTGCGGCGCTGGCTTGTTCGGGATCTGGCCGTAATTCACCAGCGGCGACCAGCTGTTCATAACGAGAGACTGGTGTTCCCGTCATTTTTTGGGTGACGCTTTGCGCACCAATCCTGAAAATGCAGCGACCAGATGATCCTGCTGGAGAATCTCACCGCGCATGAACATCAGGCGGCCAGTCTCTCGCATCACCTCGACCACGGCATCAAGCGGTTCGGTCGGCTTTCCGCCGCCGATGAATTGGGTGGAAAGCTCCAAAGTAACCGCCATTCCGGCTTCGGATTCGCGGAGAACATGCATGGCCGAAAACAACGAGATGTCGATCAGCGACAAAGTTACCGCGCCGTGGATCATATCCTGTAGATTGGTGTGACGCCTCTCGGGCATCATCCGCAGACGACACTTAGTGCCTTCCTGACGCACCATCATCGGACCCATCACTTGCGTGTTGAACCGCGTATTGTCCTTCAAATCCCAGCTGTACCAACCGGGGTGCTCAGGCAGCTTGCGATATTCAAAGAAATCAGGCGGAGCGCGCACGGTTCCAGCCTCTCTGGCTTAAATCGACCGTTCGGCCATCATCTTCTTTGTTTCGGCTATTGCCTTGGCCGGGCTTAGACCCTTGGGGCAAACGTTCGCGCAATTCATGATGGTGTGGCAGCGATACAGGCGGAACGGGTCTTCCAACTCATTCAAACGCTCGCCGGTCATCTCATCGCGGCTATCGGCGAGCCAGCGGTAGGCTTGCAGCAAAATAGCCGGGCCGAGGAATTTGTCGCTGTTCCACCAATAAGACGGGCAGCTGCTCGAACAACAGGCGCACAAAATGCATTCATATAGGCCATCAAGCTGCTCGCGCTCTTCCGGGCTCTGCAGGCGCTCCTTGCCGCTTGGAGTTGGCGTAACAGTCTGCAACCATGGGCGAATTGACGCATATTGCGCGTAGAAATGAGTGAAATCGGGGACTAGATCCTTGATCACTTCCATGTGCGGCAAAGGAGTGATTTGGATATCACCCTTCATGTCCTCAATTGCAGAGGTACAGGCAAGGCCGTTCTTGCCGTTCATATTCATTGAGCAGGAACCGCAGATGCCTTCGCGGCAAGACCGGCGGAAGGTCAATGTTGGGTCTATCTCGTTCTTAATTTTGAACAAGGCATCAAGGATCATAGGGCCGCATTGGTCCAGATCGACTTCGAATTTGTCATAACGCGGGTTCTCGCCGGTATCGGGATCGTAGCGATAGATTTTAAAGGTTTTGACCCGCGTTGCGCCTTCAGCCTTGTGGCTACGGCCTTTACCGTTGATCTTGGAATTCTTGGGAAGGGTGAATGTCGCCATGAGGTCAAAGTCCTGATTTCGCTTTGCGCGTGTCTTACCGAATATGCCCGTCAACACAAGCGTCTGCCGCCAGTTTCTGGCATCGGCTTTCACTATACGATGGAACACATGGAACACAGTTCAAAAGAACGAAAGCCGTCTTGCGAATTTTGCATGAGAATTTACCTGCGGGGGAACCTTTGATCCATTCCGTCCGTCTATCGTCCATGAGCGATGTAGGACAGCATGAGCACGATTGGCCGCGGTGCGCGGTTGTCTTCGGCGCATCGGGCGGGATTGGAGCAGCTTTCACTGAGGCTTTCCAAGAGTGGGATGTAGACCATATTTTCGCTGGGTCCCGGTGCGGAGATAGCTCGACGCATCCGTCAGTGCGCAATTTTGCTTTCGACCTGACGGATGAGGTCAGTATTGCTGCCGCAGCCGATTTGGTTAGAGATCGAAAACCCGATTTGATTGTTATTGCAACCGGGATTCTCACGCTAACAGAGAATTCTGGGCCGGAGCGGAGTTACCGCAAAATCGACCCGCGCTCGATGGAGGAGGTGCTTCGCCTAAACACAATCGGCCCTGCCATCATCGCCAAACATTTCCTGCCGTTGATGCCGCGAGACCGGCGCGCGGTGTTTGCGGCGCTATCCGCACGGGTCGGTTCGATCAGCGATAACGGGCTGGGTGGTTGGCATTCTTACCGCGCTTCCAAGGCGGCCCTGAACATGTTGCTCAAGAACTTCGCAATAGAACTCGGCCGTACGCATAAACACGCCGTGATCGCAGGGTTGCACCCTGGCACGGTGGATACGCCGCTATCGGAACCCTTTCAAAGCAATGTCCCAAGCGGCAAGCTGTTCACGCCGAAATACTCGGCAAGCGCCATGTTGGATGTGCTATCGCAGCTTACGCCAAATGATAGCGGAGAAGTGTTTGATTTTGCAGGTGAGCGGTTGGAGGCTTGATTGGGCTGATACCCGCAAATGGTTCGTTAACGGACGTCACCGCCCCAATACCAGTATCAGACCATCAATCGATTGCGGCGCAAGCTATCGGCCAAGATTGTCTCGATCAATTCAGCCTGTGTCCAACCGGCGAGCACGGCTGAGCGGCCATAGACTTTTTGCGACCACAGATTGCAGTTCAAATTGACTTCGATGAAATGCACCTTGCGGGTTTCGCGGTTTACACGGAATTCGAACCGGCCGTAATCGAATGGACGATAATCGGCCCATAGCCTCTGAGTATAATCGCTAATCAAATCGGATAATTCCGTATCATTTTCGAATGGATCAAGCGAGTATTTCTGGCTCCGGTCGACCAGATCACGCTTCTCCTGATATGTGCGCAAATGGGCGGGGTCTGCTTGTTCGAAGATCATTTTGGGCATCAGAACCGGATCGCCCATCGTGATAACGGGAACTTCGACATCGCTTCCCACCAAAAATGGTTCGACGATTGCGTCATGCTTATCGGCGTGGATTTCATCGATTGCCAATTTGACACCAGCCCAATCGGTCGCGTCATGCACGCCCCAGCTGGCTGACGAGGCATTGGGCTTGATAACATAACGCTCTGCCTTGGGGCAGGTTGCTGGATCAATGGGGGCGCCGCGCCGATAGATCGCCCAATCTGCTGTCGGCACGCCAGCAACCACAGCTGCGCGCTTTGCCAGATGTTTATCGTCTGAAAGGCCGCGCAAAATCGGGCTGGCACCCAAAAACGGGATGTCATGCCGGGTGCAAAGCAACGGGCCGAGCATTTCGGAGTTAAAGAAGCCGGCACGGTTTAGCAGAGGAAAGACGAAGTCGACTTCGGGCTTTTCGAACAAGACATCGAAACTGTCAGCGAGCATCAAGTTGAGCCCAAGGCCCTTCAAAATCTCCCGCGTTTCAACGTGATACAGTGCATGGTTGCCATCATCAGGGTGCAGACCTCCATCCCATTTCGCATGTTTTGCGATGAACAAGATGCGCAATTGCTCTTTGGTCGCGGCATCGATGGTAAGCGGCTTGATCTGCTGCACGGCTTTATTAACCTCTTTTGCGGTGGTGCTGCCCCTTAGATCTGCTAGTCCATTCTTCAAAGTACAATTGTTGAGTGTCGCACTGAATGACCCAGAAATTTTCCGATCTGCACCCTGATTTTTCAGCCGATGATGCCGTTAGAAATGCGATTGCGCTCCTTTCTTCCGGGGGGGATGCGCGGATTACGCTCGATCCCGAAACAGGGCTTAACCGCTATATGTCGGCACCTTACCCGCGCACCGCATTGGCCTTCGCATCGTCCACCGCCAACGACATGTCGGTCGATGCATTTCACCATGTGCTGTCTGTGATTAAAGCCGGATTGCCAGATTATGCCGCGCATTTGGCAGGTTTGAGCAGCCGTATTCGCGGCGCATATCAACTCGGTTCGGATTGCGATGTGGTATTTGCCCCATCGGGAACCGATCTTGAATATGTAGCGCTGGCGGCGGTTCGTGGCCGGATGGCTGGCGGAATACACAATATTTTGCTTGGTGCAGACGAGGTCGGCCGGGGATGCGTTCACTCTGCGCATGGAAATTTCTTTGCAGGTGAAACCGCGCTTGGCGTGTCCGCGCAAGCTGGTAAAAACGTGCCGGGATTGGCTGAAGTCAGCTTGGCCGATATTCCCGTTAGGTGCACTGAGGGGCAAGCCTGTGATAGCGCGGAAATGACCGCCGCCATCCGGATCGAGCTGGAATTGGCGCAGCAGATGAACCGTCATGCGCTCGTTCACGTTGTACATGGTTCGAAGACCGGGCTGATCCTGCCTGAATTGGCTGAGTTGGACTTACTGAAGGCGGAGTTCGGTGACGCATTCACGCTGGTAGTCGACGCCTGTCAGGCCCGGATAATGACGGATGCAGTAAAAGCCTATCTTGCACGCGGAGCGATTGTATTTCTGACCGGTTCAAAATTTATGGGCGGAGCGCCGTTTAGCGGCTTTGCCTTGGTCCCATCCAAGACAATCGCAGGCGCCCAAGCCTTGCCAGACGGCTTTCGGTCGATTTTCAGACGCGCTGAATGGCCCAAAGCTTGGGCTGGCGCGGAGCAATTGGAAGATAGCGGCAATCCAGGTTTGGCGTTGCGGATCGAGGCATCGATTTTTGAACTCGAACGGTTTCAGAGGGTGCCGATTGCCGACGTTCGGCGAGTGATCTTTGCGTTCCAGAACACTCTGAAGCGGGTCTTGCTTGAACCTTTCGGTTTCGCATTGGTCAAACCGTATAGCGACGGACACGGGGCAGAAGCGCGCGAGCACCCGCTTGAGATGCTAACCTTGGCTACGCTAGATGTCAGTAGCCATCCGACATCTGAATCGTTCGAGGGTTCCGAAATACTCCACCGGAATCTTGCGATGAATGGAATTCGATTGGGCCAACCTGTCAAAAGTGTTCGTACGGCAGCAGGCAAGTGGGGCGGGACGTTGCGGGTCGGCCTATCGATGCCGCAGATGGTGCGTTTTGTAGTGCTTGACGACAGAGCTCTCGAACATGCACTTGAATGCGACCTTGGCAAGGTTGCGGTTGCGCTAGAGGAGCAACGCGCGGTCAATTAGGCCGAATGGCTAAACGCCCGCGAGTTTTGCAGTTTCGAGGATCGCACCGACAAACCCTTCGGGATCATCTTCCTGTATGAAATGGCCACCCTGTAGCGTTCTGTGCAAGTTATGCTTTGCGCCGGGAATGCGCTGTTTGAACGCCTCATCGCCGCCGCGGGTAATCGGGTCTTTATCGCTGAAACAGCAGGTGAATGGCTTCTCAAAACCCTCAAGCACTTTCCAAGCCTCTAGTTGATCGGGCACAGCAACATTTTTGCCAAGCGGAACCAGAGCGGGGAATATCCGCGCCGCCGCCTTGCTACCATGAATGTCATAGGGCGCGTTATAGGCATCAACGACATTGGTCGGCAGATCCGTTCTGGTTGCCTTCTGAATAATCCCGCCAATCGGAAATATTGGACTGAATTTGGCGAAAGTACGCCATTTCGCGAATGCTGGCGGAGGCTCTTGTCCTGCAGGCAGGCCGCCGTTGGACAGTACCACCGCGGCAAACTTGTCGGGCGTTTCAGCGACCATCCTCAGGCCGATCAAGGATCCCCAATCTTGGCATGCAAGCACTACATTGTTTAGCCCGACCGCGTCGAACCATTCGCGCATCCATGCGACATGGCCGGCATACGAGAAGATTGATTTTGAGGTCGGCTTGTCTGACTTTCCGAAGCCGATCAGATCGGGCGCGATAACCCGGTATCCAGCATCAACCATTGGGCCTACCATTTTCCGGTAGAGGAAGCTCCAGCTCGGCTCGCCATGCATCATCAAAACTGGCGTGCCGTCGCGTGGTCCTTCGTCAATATAATGCAAACGTAGCCCGCCTTTCAGATCGTGATAATTCGGTTTGAATGGGTAATCAGGAATGTCTGCGAAACATGCTTCCGGGGTACGGTGAACTTTTGCCATATCAATCCTCTTGGTTTTACTTACCATGCAGTTCGTTCGCGCAGATGGGAAGAGGGGGCAGGAATGGGTTTGCAAAGTTGGTGGGATGAACATGGCGTACCGAGACTGATCAAGGTTGCGTGCGGTAGCCCTCAAATCATGAAATTACGGTCACAAATTGTACCGCGCGCCAGGGGCGATGTATTTGAAATCGGCTGCGGCGGCGGCATCAATCAAGAATTCTACAACGCCGCCGCTATTACACGCTATTGCGGAATAGATCCGGGCGGAAAGCTGCTGGAATATGCCAAAGCGGCCGCGGACAAGAAGGGTTGGGCGGCTGATATTCGTGACGGGATTGGAGAAGATATTCCGTTCGAGAACGAGAATTTCGACACCGTGGTCTGCACTTATACGATGTGTTCGGTTGCTGATCAGACACAAGTTGTCCGAGAGATGCGTAGGATATTGAAGCCTGGAGGGCAGCTGCTGTTTCTCGAGCATGGCCGAGCGCCAGACGCCGATGTGGCAAAATGGCAGGACCGGATCGAGCCTATTTGGAAGCCGCTAGCTGGTGGATGTCATTTGACTAGGCCGATCACATCGGCGGTGCGCGAGGGCGGCTTTGAGGTTGAGCAATTGGGTGAACGATACGCCCCCAAGACCCCGCGACCTGTTGGCTGGATGGAATGGGGTGTCGGGGTAAAGACCGAATAGCTGAGCGGCCATTATGGTCATGCTCAAATCTCTTTGACTGTACCACGAAAAGGGCCGCCCGGCGATGTTACGCCGGGCGGCCCTAATTCATTCTCCGGTAAGTATGGCGATCTTACTCACCAAATGTGCGTTGCCACCAGCCTTTGCGGCCTTTGGTTGGCTCGGCAGATGCTTCGCCTTTGTCAGTCGCTTCGGGAGCAGGAGAGGATGTCTCCTCGGCCTTCGCTTCGCTTTCAGAGGCTTTCTTTTTTGCAGGTGCGCGTTTGCGTGGCGCTGGTTTTGCCTTTTCTGCTGCAGGAGCCTCGTTGGCATCCGCAGTTTTGCGGCGTGTCCGCTTTGGCTTTGGTGCCTCTTCAGCTGCAGCACCAACCTCGGCTTCGCCATTGGCTGCATCTTTCGGTGCGGCTTTCTTGCGCGGTGCACGCTTGGCTTTCGGCTTGGCTTCAGTATCGCTGGCAGTATCTTCTACCGCTGCTGCGTCGGCTTTTGCTTTCGGAGCAGGTTTTTTGCGAGGAGCGCGCCGAGCCTTCGGCTTAGGAGCATCTTCTGCGGCCATAGCTTGAGCAGTTTCGGGCGCACCATCGGGACCGGCCACTACGGCCATGTCTTGGACGACTTGTTCCGAAACGGCATCTAGCTTCGCAGCATCTTTGGCGGTTACTTCGTTGCTGTCATTGCCAGCTTCGTTGTCGCCACCATTCTCAGAGTTTTGCTCACTATCGCTGCGATTGCGTCCACCACGGCGTCCACGTCCACCACGACGGCGGCGTTTCTTCCTCGGCTTGCCATCTTCGTCGAGCTCTTCGTTACGGCTGTTGTCGCGATTATCATCACGCTTCGCTGGGCGATCACTGTTATCGTCATCAGACGAATTGTCATTGTCGCTGCCATCGTCATTGCGCGGCTTACGGCCACGACCGCCACGGCGGCGGCGCTTCTTTTGGGGGCGACCATTGTCATCGCGATCACCGCCGTCATCATCCGCATCGTCTGTTTCGACTTCGATGTCATCATCATCATCGTCATCATCATCATCGACTATAGGTTCAAAATGTGGTGCCTCGGTCGGTTTGGGGCCAGCGCTGCCAACCGCCATTTTCGCGCCTTCTTCTTCGCCTTCTGGAATGACTTCGACAGAAACGTTGTAGCGCTCTTCGATTTCGCGCAGATCGGCCCGCTTCGAATTGAGCAGATAGATTGCTGCTTCTGTGCTGGCCGCAAGCGAAATTATGGTGCCTTTTCCTTTCGCCGCTTCGTCTTCAATCAGACGTAGGGCTGAAAGGCCTGCGGAAGAGGCAGTGCGGACGAGTCCGGTACCATCGCAATGCGGACACTCTCGTGTGGTCGCCTCAAGCACACCGGTGCGCAAACGCTGGCGGCTCATTTCCATCAGGCCAAAACCCGATATACGACCAACCTGAATCCGGGCGCGATCGTTTTTGAGTGCGTCCTTCATTGCGCGCTCAACTTTGCGGATGTTGGAATTATATTCCATGTCGATGAAGTCGATCACGACCAGACCGGCCATATCGCGCAAGCGCAGTTGGCGAGCGATTTCACGCGCGGCTTCTACGTTGGTGGCAACTGCTGTTTGCTCAATGCCGTGCTCTTTCGTGGAACGGCCTGAGTTGATGTCGATTGAAACCAACGCTTCGGTTGGGTTGATTACAAGGTAACCGCCCGATTTCAGCTGGACCATGGGATCATACATTGCCCGCAATTGGTCTTCTGCGCCGTAACGCTGGAACAAGGGAACCGGATCGGAATAGGCTTTCACCCGGCGCGCGTGGCTGGGCATCAGCATCTTCATGAAACCCTTGGCCAGTTTATAACCGTCTTCGCCTTCGACGATTACTTCTTCGATCTCGCGATTGTAGATGTCGCGGATTGCGCGCTTGATTAGGTCACTGTCCGAATGGATCAGGGCAGGGGCACTAGAGCCGAGCGTGTTATTGCGGATATCATCCCACAAACGGGCGAGATAATCGAAGTCACGCTTGATCTCAGTTTTGGTGCGGCTGAGGCCAGCAGTGCGGACAATTAGCCCCATGCTCTTGGGAAGGCTAAGATCACCGACAATTTGCTTGAGGCGCTTGCGATCCGGTCCACTGGAAATCTTACGGCTGATGCCGCCGCCGTGGCTGCTGTTAGGCATAAGCACGGTGTAGCGGCCAGCGAGGCTTAGATATGTGGTCAGAGCAGCGCCTTTATTGCCGCGCTCTTCTTTCACTACTTGTACGAGCAGAACCTGACGGCGCTGGATGACGTCCTGGATTTTGTAACGGCGGCGCAGAGCCATCCGCTTGGCACGAACTTCGTCGACAGCTTTGGCACGGCTTCCGCCGTTCTTGCCTCCGCCTTGACGCCGGCCGCCTTTGGCCTTCCGTCCGCCGCGTCCGCGGCCTCTTCCACGGCGACCGCGATCTTCTCCGCCGTCTTCCTTGGATTCTTCTTCGTCCGAATCGTCATCATCATCGTCGTCATCGTCGCCATCAACGTGGCCTTCTTCGATTGTGGCGACTTTGTCTTTTTCAGACGTATCGATTTCTTCCATGCCGTCTTCGGCTAGGTCTTCTGCGAGCGCTTCTGATGATTCATCCTCAGCATCATATTCGTCGCCTGGAATGTGACCTTCGTCCTCTTCGGCAGCGCGCAAAGCGGCTTCCTCTTCGGCAGCTTCAGCTTCTTCAGCCAGCAAAGCTTCCCGATCTTCTTTCGGAATCTGGTAATAATCGGGGTGAATTTCGTTAAAGGCTAGAAAACCGTGACGGTTGCCGCCGAAGTCGACAAATGCCGCCTGCAGCGATGGTTCGACCCGCGTAACTTTCGCTAGGTAGATATTGCCTTTGATCTGCTTGTGTTCAGCAGATTCAAAGTCAAATTCCTCAATCCGGTTTCCCTTTAATACCGCCACTCTGGTTTCTTCCGAGTGGCGCGCATCGATTAGCATGCGCGTTGCCATTGAATTTTCTCCATGCGCATCCGGGCGGAACAGGCCTAACGGCCGTTTCCAACAAAGGGACACGCAAATATGTGTGAATACCGCCGGACTTAATTGGCCGTGCGGAAATGAATGACCGGTTCCGGCGCTGATGCGCCGCGTTTTCTATGCTGAACCGGAGTGATGTGTATGCAGAGATAAAATTGCGCGAATGTTGCGCTGCCCGGTCCGCCCACGTCACGCCATGACCTTGCGGCCATGTCGTCTGGGTCGGGGAGAGGCTTCTCATGTCTGCATCAACCTGTTGAATTACCAAAGCGAATACTGTGGTAGTATCTGGAATGTTTCTCTTAACGAAGGATGATTTACAAATCATTCGAACACGAAGAGGGGAACCCTTTCCAGTGACAGAGCGCTAGCACCGTGGGTTTCCTATCGCAACCATATTGCGCAATGTGTGCGCAACACCCTAACAACGGCGAGCAATGTCACTTCGTATACAACTTTGGCTGATTTTTCTTGCGCCTGTCGTTTTGCTCGGCGGGCTTTATGCATTCGGGCTGACGCTTCCGGTGCCCCATTTGGGGCGCGACTATGTCATCAGATTGGCATTGCCGGAACAGGGCGCACCGGTGGATTTACCTGAGATTCTTGGGCCGCAAGATATCACTCGTCCGCTGGTAGTCATCGACGCAGGACACGGCGGCAAAGACCCCGGTGCAAGTGGGGCCGGGTATCGGGAAAAAGATGTGGTCCTAGGCTTGGCAATCGCATTGCGGGACCTGTTGCTTGAAGAAGGCGGAATACGGGTCGCATTGACCCGGTCTGATGATACATTCCTGATTCTGGAAGAGCGCCCCGAGATCGCCCGCAGGCTAGATGCTGATTTGTTCATTTCGATCCATGCCGATTCGTCGGGCGAGGTCAGCGGGGTTAGCGGGGCGAGTATCTATACCCTATCTGACGAGGCTTCGAGCGAAGCGGCGGCTTTGTTCGCAGAGCGAGAAAATAATGCCGGATCATTGAACGGGGCAATTATCGAAGGTCACAGTAAAGAGGTTAGCGATATTCTGGTCGAACTGTCGCAGCGCCGGGTTCAGCAGAACTCAGATCAATTCGCTGGATTGATCACGCGTGAAGGGCAAAATTTGCTCCGCTTCCATCCGCAACGGCGCCGCTCGGCCGCATTGGCAGTTTTACGAGCGCCTGATGTACCGGCAGTGCTTTACGAATCGGGATATATTACCAATCCCGCCGATGCGCAGCGGCTCGCATCTGAAGAGGGGCGAACCAATTTTGCTCAGGTGATGGCGCGGGCGATAAGAATCTATTTCGCCCGGCAAACGGACCAATAAGCATGTGCTTTGAAACGGCTACTCAGCCACACTTGGACCACTATTCCGGTGGCGCCCGTAAAGCTTCTTGTAAAGCTTCTGGTGCGAGACAGAATCTCCGTGCTAAGGGCCATGGCCAACTATGACTGACACATCGAAATTCGAATCCTTGAGCTATAGAATCCGCCGCGAAGCTAGCGGCATGATCGCTTGGTTTAAGCGCAATTGGCACGAGCGCCGCTGGTTCAAATGGGGCAGCGCCGGGCTCGGCGCATTGCTGGTGCTTTGGCTGATAGCGTGGGTCTTGCTCGCCAGAAGTTTGCCCGACGCTGAAACACTCCTTGAATATGAGCCGCCATTGCCAACAGTGGTTCGCGGTATTGATGGCGAGATTGTCCATTCTTATGCCCGTGAACGGCGGGTTCAGTTACAATATTCCGACTTTCCTGAGACTCTGATCGAAGCCTATCTCGCAGCAGAAGATAAGACTTTCTTTAGCCACGGTGGGATTGATGCAGGTGGTTTGGTTGGCGCGGTTATCGATTATGTCAGCAAGATGGGGTCCGACGAGCGCGCGGTTGGTGGTTCGACCATAACCCAGCAAGTGGCCAAGAATATTCTACTCACAAACGAATATTCCGTTAGCCGCAAGATCAAGGAATTGATGCTTGCGCGGCGAATTGAAGGGGTTTTGAACAAAGAACAGATCCTCGAACTTTATCTTAATGAAATTCCGCTGGGCCGGCGATCTTACGGCGTTCAGGCCGCATCGCGAGCCTATTTTGGAAAAGATGTCGGGGATTTAGAGCTTCAGGAAATGGCGTTTCTTGCCATTTTGCCAAAAGCTCCGGAAGTTTATGGTCGTTCGAAAAATGCAGAGCGCGCCATCGAACGTCGCAATTTCGTCCTTAGCCAAATGGTTGAGAATGAATTTGTCACCTCCGCCGAAGCAGAACTCGCCAAGGGTTTGCCACTTGGCTTGATCACTCAGGCACAAGATAGCAGATCCGCTGATGCCGGTTATTTCCTTGAGGAAGTGCGCCGCAATCTAATTGAGGAGTTTGGCGAAACCGCCGATGACGGAAAGAACAGTGTCTATGCAGGCGGGCTGTGGGTTCGCACGTCGCTTGATACCCAAATGCAGGATGCGGCTCGAAATGCACTGCGTAAGGGTATGATGCGTTATCATAGCGGCAAGGGCTGGGGCGGTCCGATTGCAACGATCAATCTGGATGACGGAAGTTGGAGTAGCCAGCTGGAAAGCTCCTATCTTGGCATCAACTATGAAGGTTGGAGAGTTGGCGTTGTGACAGCGCGCAATGGTGCTTCAGCCACCGTCGGTTTTTCAGATGCAGAAGAAGCGCCTTTGACCAATTTGCCAAATGCTCTGAAGCCCGGCGATGTCATCGCGGTAGCAAAATCGGGTAGCGGATATGCTGTACGAACGTTGCCGGGCGTATCTGGCGGCTTTGTTGCGCAAGATCCGCAGACTGGTAGAATTTTGGCGATGCAAGGTGGGTTCGATAGCCGGCTTGGCTCTTTCAACAGGGCAACGCAGGCAAATCGCCAGCCTGGCTCTACCATCAAGCCGTTTGTTTATGCGACTGGCCTCGAAAATGGTATGACGCCTGCCAGCGAAGTTCCCGATCAGACCTATTGTTATTATCAAGGCTCTCGCTTGGGTGAGAAGTGCTTCCGCAACTCCGGCGGCGGAGGTGGCGGCGTGCACACCATGCGCTGGGGCTTAGAGCAATCGCGGAACTTAATGACTGTGCATATCGCAATGGAATCCGGGATGCCAAAAGTCGTTGAAACTATCAAGAATGTGGGTATCGGCGATTTTGAACCTTATCCCGCTTTCGCATTGGGTGCAGGCGAGACCACTGTGGTGAAGATGGTCAACGCTTATTCGGCATTGGCCAATCATGGGCGGCAATTTGTTCCCTCTGTCATTGATTACGTACAGGACCGCCGCGGCAAGGTAATTTTTCGTGCTGACAAGCGTGATTGTGCAGGCTGCAACATGGCGCAGTGGGATGGGCAGCCGATGCCGCGCCTCGCGCCGGGCGGAAATCAAGTCATCGATGCGCGCACCGCCTTCCAAACGGTACATATGTTAGAGGGCGTGGTTCAGCGGGGGACCGGCACGGTGCTGCGTTCGCTTGACCTGCCAATGTTCGGCAAGACCGGGACGACATCCGGCCCGAAGGATGTTTGGTTCGTAGGCGGAACGCCTGACGTCATCGCCGGTGCTTATATTGGATATGATAATCCGAAAAACCTTGGTGGCTATGCCCAGGGCGGTACGGTGACCGCTCCTATTGTTAAACAGTTTTTCGAAGAGACCAAGAGCCGGATGAGCGGAGATCCGTTTATTGCTCCGGCCGGGGTGAGAATGGTTCGCGTCGACCGGATATCGGGCAAACGCGTGTTCGATGCATGGCCCGGCTCGGACCCCAAGGCGAGCGTAATATGGGAAGCCTTCAAGCCTGACACTGAACCGCCGCGCGCGACCCGGCGCGACGAGATAGAAAGCAAACGCAAGGAAATCCTCGCCTCGATCCGCCGTGGTTCGCAGACGCAAAGCCAACAGGCTGCCGCGAAACCCAAAGAAGAAGTTCAAGAAGACTTTGTCGAAGAACAAGGCGGCATCTACTAGTCAGGCACGGCGTAGTGGACGCACCAAATTGCGAGTGCCGCTAAGCTTTACAAACCATGTTCCTCCGCTAAGCGGACTGCGAACTTGCTTAAGGAAATTTCTATGCGTGCCGAGGGTCAGGGCCATATTGACCGGATTGAAGCCGCTCTCCAATTAGTGCGTCAGTCGCTCGATTGGGAACGCGCCTTGCGCCGTCTGGATGAATTGAACGCCCGTGTAGAAGATCCGACTCTGTGGGATGATCCCAAGCAGGCGCAAGCACTAATGCGCGAGCAGAAATTGCTTGAAACATCGGTAAACACCGTCCGCGAAATTTCATCCGAAATGTCCGACGCTTGCGAGTTCATCGATATGGGCGAAGCAGAGGGCGATGAAGACATCGTCAATGACGGATTGGCCAGCCTCGAAAAGCTTGCCGACCGCGCAGATGCTGACAAGGTTCAGGCACTGCTCGCCGGCGAAGCGGACGGGTTCGACACTTACATAGAAATTCACGCGGGCGCTGGCGGGACAGAAAGCCAGGACTGGGCAGAAATGCTGCAACGGATGTATTCACGCTGGGCCGAACGCAAAGGCTATAAGGTTGAGCTTGTCGACTATCATGCAGGTGAGCAGGCCGGGATCAAATCCGCGACTTTGTTGGTGAAGGGCGAGAATGCCTACGGTTACGCCAAGACCGAAAGCGGCGTGCACCGTCTGGTTCGTATCAGCCCGTATGATAGCGCGGCGCGGCGCCATACCAGTTTCAGTTCGGTCTGGGTCTATCCGGTTATCGACGATGATTTCGAAGTCGACATTAATGAAAGCGACTTGAAGATTGATACTTATCGCGCGTCGGGCGCTGGTGGCCAACATGTCAACACGACCGATTCTGCAGTGCGCATTACCCACCAGCCGACCGGAATTGTCGTCGCCAGCCAGAACGATCGTAGCCAACATAAGAACCGTGCAACCGCAATGAATATGCTGAAAGCGCGGCTGTTCGAACGCGAGATGGCAGAGCGCGAGGCGGCAGCAGGCAGTGAGTATGAATCGAAGACAGAGATTGGCTGGGGCCACCAGATCCGATCTTATGTCTTGCAGCCATACCAAATGGTCAAGGACTTGCGGACTGGCGTCACCTCAACCGCGCCGGACAGCGTTTTGGATGGCGCAATTGACGAATTTATCTCAGCGGCGTTGGCGCAACGGGTGACTGGTGAAGCAGTTGATGTGGAGGATGTTGATTAGTGCTTTCGGGATGTCGCGGCGCAAGTTTTATGCTTGCGAACTTTACCGCAGGGGCCCGGTCGGATTAAGGCGAATTTGATGAATGTTTCTGCGCAAATTGGCCCGGCACTGATAGCTTTGGCTGCCGGTGGGTTGCTGTTATCGAGCTGTAAGCCGGTGACAGATAACGACCGCCCGGAAACTGCGCTTGAATTTCCGCTTCCTGATCGGCCTGTGTCTGAGATTGGCGGTAATTCATTCTCTACCGAGACTGCTCGCGATGCTGCTGGCGAGGCTGAGACAGTGATGGACTTGGCTGAGATAAAGCCGGGAATGACCGTTGCCGATATCGGTGCGGGGGAGGGGTATTACACAGTTCGTTTGGCAGAACGTGTCGGCGCCGAAGGCAGGGTGCTGGCGCAGGACATAGACGAACAGGCGCTGGTTCGGCTTGGCACGCGAGTGGAGAAGGACAGGCTAGATAATGTCTCGATCAAGCCAGGTGCTGGCGATGATCCGCGTTTGCCGCAAGATAGTTTTGACCGGATTTTCCTCGTGCATATGTATCATGAGGTGCAAGAGCCTTATGCATTTCTCTATCGGCTTTGGCCTGCATTAAGAGAAGGTGGACAAGTAATTGTGGTCGATGTTGACCGCCCGACCGACCAACACGGAATTGATCCGCTACTGCTTTCGTGCGAATTCAAGCAGGTTGGTTTTGAACTGGTTACATTCAAGGATGCGCCGGAGCTTGCTGGGTACTATGCACAATTCAAAGCAGCCGCTACGAGGCCGGAACCAAAAGATATAAAGCCGTGCCGTGGGCCAGAAAATGGCTCAGCGGATAAGAAATTCAAAGCGGCAAAATAGGTCGTAATTCAAGGGTTGATGGACAATGGGATTTAAGGGATTGAGCCCGATCAAGTATGGCGGACGCGAAGTCTGGCCCTTGATCGAAGGCGGCAAAGGCGTTTCGGCAACCAATCACATGAGCTCCGGCGCGTGGGCTGCTGCTGGCGGTATTGGAACCGTCAGTGCAGTAAATGCCGACAGCACCGATGAGAATGGCGAAATCATTCCGCAGCTCTATCCCCAAAAAACCCGCAAAGAACGGCACGAACAGCTGATCCGTTACGGCATCGATGGTGGGACCGAGCAGGTTCAAAAAGCTTATGAAATGTCCAACGGACAGGGTGCGATTAACATCAATGTCTTGTGGGAAATGGGCGGCGCGCAAGCAGTGCTCGAAGGGATTCTCGAAAACACTAAAGGCATGGTTAGTGGCGTAACTTGCGGCGCGGGGATGCCGTATAAGCTGGCGGAAATAGCCGCGCGCTACAATGTCAGCTATTTACCGATCATCAGTTCTGCGCGCGCGTTCCGCGCTTTATGGAAGCGCAGTTATCACAAGGTCCCTGATCTAATGGCGGCGGTAGTCTATGAGGACCCGTGGCTCGCGGGCGGGCATAACGGACTGTCCAACGCAGAGGACCCACGCGAACCACAGGATCCCTATCCACGCGTTGCTGCTTTGCGTGAAACGATGCGCAAGGAAGGCGTTTCGGAAGAATGCGTGATTGTGATGGCAGGCGGCGTCTGGGCGCTGAATGAATGGGAAAACTGGATCGATAACCCTGAACTTGGCAAAATCGCATTCCAGTTCGGCACGCGCCCCTTGCTAACTCAGGAAAGCCCGATCCCGCAGGAATGGAAAGACATGTTGCGTACGGTCGAACCGGGCGATGTCTTGCTCCATAAATTCTCGCCAACCGGGTTCTATTCCTCGGCGGTCAAGAATCCGTTCCTGTTCGATTTGATTGATCGTAGCGAGCGGCAGATTAGTTTCTCCAAAGAGCAAACCGGCGACCATTCGGTCCAACTGGGCTTTGGCGGCAAAGGCGCGAAATTGTGGGTTGCGCCAGCTGATCAGGAAAACGCTCGCGTCTGGATGGGCGAGGGCCATTCCGAAGCACTAAAGACACCTGATGATACGCTGGTGTTTGTGACGCCAGAAAAGCGCGACGTAATCCGAAAAGATCAGACCGATTGCATGGGCTGCCTGTCACATTGCGCGTTCTCGTCTTGGAAAGACCACGATGATTATACCACTGGCCGCCTCGCTGATCCGCGTAGCTTCTGCATCCAGAAGAACCTGCAAAATATCGCGCATGGTGAACCGGTTGACGAGAACCTCGCCTTTGCCGGACACACAGCATACCGGTTCAAGCAGGATCCGTTTTATTCCAACGGCTTTACGCCGACGGTGAAAGAATTGGTTGACCGGATATTGACGGGGGAGTGAGGTCGGACTTCGACCCAGTTGCGGACACTCCGTCCAAGCCCCGCATTAATACGCCAAGGCGGGCGCTATCCAATTATGGCACACCCACTGAGCCTGCGTCACCATACCTTAAAGGAGCGCATCCAGCACTTGATCCGGCGGGCGGTGTCCGTCGGCCCAGAAACGGATATTGGCGATGACTTTCTCGCCAGAGGCCTCGCGTCCCTCTGCGGTGGCGCTGCCGATATGGGGTAGGGTCATGACATTGGGGTGGGCTAGCAAGCGCTTGTCGACATTGGGTTCATCGGGATAGACATCAAGACCAGCCCCGGCGATGGCACCGCTTTGGAGGGCCGTGATCAATGCCTCCTGATCGACCAGGTCGCCGCGCGCGGTGTTGATCAGGCATGAGCCGGGCTTCATCAAATCAAACCGGTCCTTGTCATAGAAACCGATGGTTTTTTCCGTCGCAGGGCAATGCAGCGTGACAATATCCGACGCTGCAATCAGATCATCTTCGTGCTCGAAGAATTGCGCGCCGAGCATAGTTTCTACCGCAAGCGGCAGCCGGTGCCGGTTGTGATAAGCGATCTTAAGACCGAAGGCGCGCGCACGATGGGCGACGGCTTGGCCAATCCGGCCCATTCCGATGATGCCGAGAACCTTTCCGCCCAATTGCCGCCCGAGCATTCCAGATGGTGCCCATCCGGTCCATTCGCCGCGGCGAACCAACGACACGCCTTCGCGCACCCGGCGCGGAACGCCGATAATCAACGCTAAGGTCAGATCGGCGGTATCGTCGGTGAAAACGCTGGGGGTATTGGTGACCATGATGCCGCGTTCGCGCGCGGCCTTCAGGTCAATATGATCCGTTCCTGCACCGAAGCTGGCGATCAATTTCAACCTTTCGCCAGCACTGTCAATCAAGGCGCTGTCGATACGGTCTGTTACCGTAGGAACCAGAACGTCGATGCCTTGCATCGAAGCGGTCAGTTCTTCGCGCGTCATGGGAATATCTGTGGTGTTCAAAGTGGTGTCAAACAATTCGCTCATCCGCGCTTCAATGCTTGGCATTAGATGGCGCGTGACAGCGACTTTCGGAGTGCCTTCAACCCGGCGTGTGTTGATATCGTTTGGATTAGGAGCGTTGGCATGAGGCATGATTAGGGCGCTAGGACGGCTTGATAGTGAGCGTCAAGCTGGCCAGCGCGGAATTTCCGGTGAATCATGCTTGAATGCTGGGGCTGGGGGGCGCTAATATCAGGTCATGCGTTTTCGGATTCTCTTCTGCCTTTCTTTATTGTTCGTGTTGCTTCAGCCCCCGCTGCATGCGCAAGACCGTGACGTTCCCTATTGGGCGTCGATTAAGACAAATGAATTGAACATGCGCGTAGGCCCGAGCCGCGACTATAAAGTCAGCTGGGTTTACCGGCGTGAGCAATTGCCGCTCAAGGTCCTTCGTGTGGTTGATGGCTGGCGCTTGGTGCAGGATTCAGAAGGCACGCAAGGCTGGGTTTCAAGCAGCCTGTTAAGTCCGCGCCTCACAGCGCTGGTGGTTGGTGAAGGACTTGCCCCAATGCGCGACGCAGCAAACGCCAACGGCGGTCTTAAGTGGAATCTCGAGCCGGGAGTTGTTGGCTATCTTGGCGGTTGTAGCGATGGTTGGTGCGAACTTGATGTTAAGGGGTACAGGGGTTGGGTGTCGCAATCCCGTCTTTGGGGCGCTGGTGAACCCTAGGTAGTATCGAGTGCGTCGAACCAGTGGTGAAAACTAAAAGGGCGGCCATTGCTGACCGCCCTTTGAAATTAGAAAAGTTGTGAAGCTTAGCCTGCAGGTGCGACAGTAACGGTCTCACCAGCATCCGAAGTTGCGGTGAAGGAGCCGGTCTCGTCAGCCGCAGTTGCGGTCCAGCATACTTCGCCCTCATCTTCGCCGTCGCCAGCTGGATCGAAGCACGAACGCGCGCCTTCTGAAGTATATGTTCCTTTGATCTCGGCGCCATCAACCGTCGCTGTGTACACGCCAACTTCGTTGGTCGTGTAAGGTACGACGGTGCCGTCCGCATAGGTTGCGGTGTAAGATCCGGGTGCCGGTGCGGTTACAGCAGCAGCGGCTACTTCTTCGGTTGCAGCAATGTCTGTTGTCGCCGCGTCGTCTGCAGCTTTCTCACCGCATGCGGCCAGTGTGGCGACAGCAGCTAGTGCTAGGAATTTTTTCATTGGAGGTCTCCCTCTGCGGAATTGCAGGCGCGCATTATGCGACTTGCCGTCATAATTGGCAAGGATCCGGTCGATCAGCCTCACTGCGGCGTACACGTAATCGTTAAACCATTTCGACCGCAATTGCCGTGGCTTCTCCGCCGCCAATGCAAAGGCTGGCGATGCCGCGCTTCTTGCCCTGTTGCTTTAGCGCGTTGAGCAACGTTACGATAATCCGTGTGCCGCTCGCACCGATAGGATGGCCCAGAGCCGTGCCGCCACCATTTACATTGATCTTGTCGTGGGGGATGCCGATGTCGCGCATGGCAAACATCGCCACGCAGGCGAATGCTTCGTTCACTTCCCACAGATCGACATCATCGACCGACCAGCCTGCCTTTTCGAGGACAGAGTTAATCGCGCCAATCGGGGCGATCGTAAATTCCGAAGGTTCCTGAGCATGCGCGGCGGTCGCAATCAGAGTTGCGATTGGCGCTTGGCCATTGGCCTTGGCTACGCTGTCACGCGTCAGCACAACGGCGGCTGCACCGTCCGAGATCGAGCTTGAGGTTGCTGCGGTGATCGTGCCGTCTTTAGCGAAGGCGGGGCGCAATGTCGGGATTTTGTCCGGCATGCCGCGACCGGGCTGCTCGTCAGTATCGACCAGATGCTCGCCTTTGCGAGTTTTGACGGTGACGGCCACAACCTCGTCTGCGAATGCACCGCTTGCAATAGCGGCGTTGGCACGGCGCAGGCTTTCGATCGAATAATCGTCCATTTCCTCGCGGGTCAGCTGATATTCATTGGCTGTATCCTGCGCGAATGTTCCCATGGCCCGGCCCGCTTCGTAGGCATCTTCGAGGCCGTCTAGGAACATGTGATCGTAAGTCGTGTCGTGGCCGATGCGCGCCCCGGAACGATGCTTCTTAAGCAGATACGGGGCATTGGTCATGCTCTCCATTCCGCCCGCAATTATTGTGTCGGCAGAGCCTGATGCAAGCGCCTCGGCACCCATAATAACCGTCTGCATACCTGATCCGCAAACCTTGTTCACGGTGGTCGCCTGAACCGATTTTGGCAATCCAGCCTTTAGCGCCGCTTGGCGGGCGGGGGCTTGACCAAGACCAGCGGGGAGAACGCAGCCCATATAGATACGGTCAATCGAGGCGCCGTCTGCTCCGGAACGCTCAACAGCTGCCTTTACCGCAGTTGCGCCCAGATCGGTTGCTTCGACATCGGACAACGCCCCTTGCATGCCGCCCATCGGGGTGCGGGCATAGGACAGAAATACAATAGGGTCATTGGCGGAAAACTGGGCCATGGATTATGCCTTTCGAGAAGGGGATTTGGATTTGAATCAGGAGTAGTGCTGCACTGCGTCAAAATCAATCGGGATAGCTATGCGTATCCACGCGTTGGGAAGAACAAGCTTGTCATTCATAGCCAGCTGGTGAACAATCAGTGGCAAATAGATACCAATGGAGAGAACTTAATGGTCGATAATCGCAAAGACGAAATGGAATCCATCCTCAAACTTCAGCGTGATGCGTTTACCGCGGCCCGGCCAGAAGCCATTTCGCTTCGCAAAGACAGGATCAAGCGCGCGATTGCGCTGCTGGTCGATAATGGCGAAGAATTGTGCCAAGCCATGAACGAAGATTTCGGCAATCGCAGCCGCGATATGAGCATGATGACTGACATCGCCAGCAGCGTGAATTTCGGCAAATATTGCCTCAAGAATATCGACAAATGGTCGAGGCCTGAAAAACGCGGCGTCACATTTCCACTTGGTTTGCTTGGCGCGAAGGCCGAAGTCCGATTTGAGCCCAAGGGTGTGATTGGCATCATGAGTCCATGGAATTTCCCCGTCCAACTTTCCTTCAGCCCATTGATGCAGGTGCTCGCAGCGGGCAACCGAGCGATAATCAAGCCTTCCGAATTTACCGAGGCCACATCGGCTATGATGGCCGAACTGGTTGCAAAATATTTTGCGCAGGAAGAGGTGGCAGTCGTCACTGGCAGCCCTGAAGTGGCGCAGGCGTTTTCCAATATGCAGTTCGACCATTTGGTGTTTACCGGATCGACCGCGACAGGGCGCCGCGTGATGGAAGCTGCGGGCCGCAATCTGGTGCCGGTAACGCTCGAACTTGGTGGTAAATCGCCGGTGGTCCTAGGCCGAAGTGCTGATCTGGAAAAGGCTGGCGAGCGGATCGCTATGGGGAAGATGATGAATGCTGGCCAAATCTGCCTTGCGCCAGATTATATGATTGTGCCGGAAGAGAATGAGGACGCCGCCGTCGCTGCGGTCCAGCTTGGTGTGCATAATCAATATCCGACATTGCTGGAAAATGACGATTACGCATCTGTAGTCACCGACCGCCACTTTGACCGTTTGCAAGATATGGTCGCTGATGCTCGGGCCAAAGGCGCAGACGTGATTGAAGTCAATCCAGGCGACGAGGACTTTTCCAGCACAAACAGCCGCAAAATGCCGCTGACTATCTTGCGCAATGTGAACGACGATATGCTTGCGATGCAAGAGGAAATTTTCGGGCCGGTTCTGCCTGTAAAAACCTATAAGCATGTCGCCGAAGCAGTCGATTATATAAATCAAAATGACCGTCCGTTGGGCCTCTATTATTTTGGCGCTGACAGTAACGAGCGCGAGCAGGTGCTGACCAAGACAATCTCCGGCGGCGTTACCGTCAACGATGTTATCTTCCATATCGCGATGGATGATCTGCCATTTGGCGGGGTCGGCCCATCAGGCATCGGGTCCTATCACGGGCCCGAGGGGTTCAAGGAATTTAGCCACACACGCTCGGTGTACAGCCAGCCAAAAATCGATGTTGCCAAACTTGGCGGGTTCAAGCCACCCTATGGCAAGGCAAGCAAGAAAGCGATTGCCATGCAGGTCAAGAAGTAACGTTGCGCAAAACGCAATAAAGGGCGTGGGGATTTCAACCCCGCGCCCTCTTGCGAAGCGCGAGGGAGGCGACTAGGGCGCGTCTAACCATTAGAAACAGTCGAGTGTGGCGCTTTGTTCGACCCATTACAGTATCTCCCGATCTTGATCTTTCTGTTCATCGCAGTCGGATTGTCAGCACTATTTGTGTTCCTGCCGATGGGCGTTTCCCGCCTGACGGGGGCGCATAAACCTGATGCAGAAAAGCTCAGCGAATATGAATGCGGTTTTCCTGCGTTTGAGGATTCCCGTAGCCGTTTCGACGTGCGCTTCTATCTTGTCGCAATCCTGTTCATTATCTTCGACCTTGAGGTCGCGTTTCTGTTTCCATGGGCGGTCAGCCTTGAGCAGAGCGGTTGGGCCGGTTGGATTGGAATGATGATCTTCCTCGCCATTCTCACCGTAGGCTTTGCCTATGAGTGGAAGAAGGGCGCGTTGGAGTGGGAATGATATGAACACGCCAAACACGACAACTCTTGCTGGCCTGACAGCGCAAAGCGGTATTCAAATGCCAACGGCATTGGGCGGCGAAGTGCGCCAGCCTGACGCTGATTATTTCAAGGCGATGCAAACAGAGGTGAATGACAAGGGTTTCCTTGTCACCAGCACTGAAGATTTGTTCGAATGGGCGCGCACCGGCAGCCTGTGGTGGATGACATTCGGCCTCGCTTGCTGTGCGGTCGAGATGATCCATGTGAATATGCCGCGTTATGATATGGAGCGTTTCGGGGTGGCCCCGCGCGCTTCCCCGCGCCAGTCGGACGTTATGATTGTGGCTGGAACCTTGTGCAACAAAATGGCTCCGGCTTTGCGCAAAGTTTACGATCAGATGTCCAACCCGAAATATGTTATTTCGATGGGTAGTTGCGCCAATGGCGGTGGCTACTACCATTACAGCTATTCGGTGGTTCGCGGCTGTGACCGGATTGTGCCCGTGGATATTTACATTCCGGGTTGCCCTCCGACGGCAGAGGCGCTGCTGTACGGCGTGATGCAATTGCAGCGCAAAATTCGCCGCACCGGCACGGTAGAGCGTTAAGATGGCTGTAGTTCACTCCGCCCCTAAATTCGCTAGCAATGAAGGCGTTCAAGCAACGCTGACTAAAGCAATTGGCGATCATCTGGTCGGCGCTCTCGAAACCCATGACGAGATTTCGTTCACGGTAAAGCGTGATAGCATCGAAGAAGTTTTGCGCACTTTGCGTGATGAGCATGCTTACCAGCAATTGATCGAAATTGCCGGTGTTGACTATCCTGAGCGCGATGAGCGTTTCGAAGTCGTTTATATGCTGCTCAGCTTAACCAAAAATCACCGGATTATGGTCAAGCTTTCCGCGTCTGAAGACACTCCGGTTCCAACCGTGACCACGCTTTGGCCGAATGCAGGCTGGTTAGAGCGCGAAGTCTTCGACATGTATGGCGTATTGTTCGACGGGAACACAGATTTGCGCCGGATTTTGACCGATTACGGATTTGAAGGCCACCCCTTCCGCAAAGATTTCCCGCTCACGGGCTATACCGAGCTACGCTATTCTGAAGAGGAAAAGCGGGTCGTTTACGAGCCGGTTGAGCTTGCACAGGATTTGCGCCAGTTCGATTTCATGAGCCCATGGGAAGGCGCAGAATATGTGCTGCCGGGTGACGAGAAGTTCGAGGCGCCAGACGTAGACAAGCCCAAGACGACTGGCACTCCGGCGAAAACCGGTGCTGGTCCAAAGGCGGAGGCCAAGGCTGAGAAAAAGGTCAGCCCCAAGGGGCCTGCGAAAAAGAAGGTGCCGGCCAAGAAGCCTGCAGCCAAGAAAAAGCCAGCGACCAAGAAGCCAGGCAGCAAGCCGAAAGGCGGTAAATCGTCATGAGCATGCAACTCGAACAATCGCCCACCACTGGCGATGAAGTCATTTCCAATTACACGCTCAATTTTGGGCCTCAGCACCCTGCGGCGCATGGCGTTTTGCGGATGGTGATGGAGCTTGATGGGGAGATTATCGAACGGATCGACCCCCATATCGGCCTGCTCCATCGCGGCACCGAGAAGCTGATCGAGCATAAGACTTACCTGCAAGCGCTCCCATATTTTGACCGGCTCGATTATTGTTCTCCGTTGTGTCAGGAGCATTCCTACGTTCTCGCAATCGAGAAAATGCTGAATGTCGAAGTGCCCGAACGCGCCCAATATCTGCGAGTGTTGTTTGCAGAGCTAACCCGTATTTCCAACCACATGCTCAACATTGGTGCTCATGTCATGGATGTGGGCGCGATGACGCCTAATCTGTGGGTGTTTGAACTGCGCGAAGACTGCATGAATTTCTTTGAGCGTGCCTCTGGTGCGCGGATGCATTCGGCGTGGTTCCGCCCCGGCGGTGTGCATCAGGATGTGCCGCTGAAATTGCTCACCGATATTGGTGACTGGATTGATGGCCGTCTGCCCGAATTGTTCGGCGATGCGATGAGCCTTGTGATCGACAACCGCATTTTTAAACAGCGCAATGTCGATATCGCCGTGGTTAGCAAGGAGGACGCGATTGCATGGGGCTTCTCTGGCCCCCTTATCCGCGCCGCTGGCGTTCCGTGGGATCTGCGCAAATCGCAGCCCTATGATGTCTATGACCGGATGGATTTTGACATCCCCGTCGGCACCAATTCGGATTGCTATGACCGCTTCATGGTCCGCGTTCAGGAAGTTTATCAATCGGCGCGCATTATCAAGCAATGCATCGCCGAAATGCCTGAAGGCCCGATTGCCAGCGATGACCGCAAAGTTTCCCCGCCGAAACGCGGCGAGATGAAGCAGAGCATGGAAGCGCTGATCCACCACTTCAAACTCTACACAGAGGGCTTCCACGTTCCCGCCGGCGAAGTTTATGTCGCGACCGAAAGCCCCAAGGGGGAATTCGGCGTCTATCTAGTCGCCGATGGCAGCAACAAACCATACCGTTGCAAAATCCGCCCGACCGCGTTTTCGCACCTGCAAGCAATGGACTTCATGTGCAAAGGCCACATGCTTCCGGATGCGACAGCTATTTTGGGCGCGATTGATGTTGTTTTCGGGGAGTGTGACCGGTGAGGGCGTTTTTTACTGTCCGGAGGTGGGTCGATAAGACATGGTTGAATGCCACTATGCCTGGAGCCGTCGTCCTACTACCGGTTCCCGTAATTTTGTTGATAGGATCGATATTTAGGCATGTTCCGATCGTATTTGTAGGTTCCGTATTCTTTGCAGCAACTTGGTGTCTCTTCACTCTATCTCGGATATACTCGCTGAGGAAAATAAGCCATTTGGACAAGAAAGCAGTTCGGGAACATCTCAATGGCTGATCGTCACCTCGCACCTGATACGCCGGAACTTCGTGCTCGTTGGAGCTCTTTTGCTTGGACGAAAGAGAACAAGGCGAAGGCGGATTACCACATCGCGAAATATCCCGAAGGCCGCCAGAAATCAGCGGTGATGCCGCTGCTTGATCTGGCTCAGCGTCAGGTTGGCGAAGAGACCGATACGCAGGGCTGGTTGCCATTGCCGGTGATGGAATATGTCGCGAAATATCTCGATATGCCGGTCATCCGCGTGGTCGAAGTCGCAACATTCTATTTCATGTATAACCTTGTTCCGGTGGGCAAATTCCACGTGCAAGTATGCGGCACGACGCCGTGCATGCTGCGCGGCAGCGACGACATCATCTCCGCCTGTAAAAAACGCGGAATGGAGAAGGGCAAAGTTTCGGCTGACGGGCTTTGGACGCTGACCGAAGTCGAGTGCATGGGCAATTGCGCCACCGCACCGATGGTCCAGATTAACGACGGCAATTACGAAGATCTGACCGTAGACCGCCTCGACGCGGTGCTGGATGCGCTGGCCGCTGGCGGCACTCCGAAAGAAGGCACGCAGGAGCCGGGCCGTCATACGTCCGAGCCATCGGGCGGCGCGACAACGCTGAAAGATATGGTCAAGGCGAACCACGATTACCGGGGGGATTGGTGATGAGCTATGCCACAATAATCATCGCGCTGGTTCTTGCCTTCATAGCCTATAAGGTTCTGGCAGGCATGGTGAAATTTGCCGTGATCGCTGCCATTATTATTGCCGCTGGCTTTGCATATTCGCAGGGGATGCTCGCATGAGTCTCCAAGATAAAGACCGCATTTTCACCAATCTTTACGGCTTCCAGGATTGGGGCCTAAAGGCAGCGCAAAAGCGCGGCGACTGGGACAAGACCAAGGCCATTATGGCCAAGGGACAGGATTCGATCATCGACGAGATGAAAGCATCGGGCCTGCGCGGACGCGGCGGGGCGGGTTTTCCGACTGGTCTCAAATGGTCGTTTATGCCCAAGGAATCGAAAGATGGTCGTCCAAGCTTCCTCGTCATCAATGCCGATGAATCCGAGCCGGGTTCTTGCAAAGACCGCGAGATAATCCGTCACGATCCGCATAAGCTGATCGAAGGCGCATTGATCGCCGGTTACGCGATGCGTGCGCGCGCCGCCTATATCTACATTCGCGGCGAATATATCCGCGAAGCCGAAACTCTGCAAAAGGCGATCGACGAGGCCTATGCCGCCGGTTTGATCGGCAAAAATGCCAGCAAATCGGGCTATGATTTCGACGTGTTCATGCACCGCGGTGCGGGCGCGTATATTTGCGGCGAAGAAACAGCGATGATCGAAAGCCTTGAAGGCAAAAAGGGTCAGCCCCGCCTGAAGCCTCCATTCCCGGCGGGCGCCGGTCTTTATGGTTGCCCGACTACGGTCAACAATGTTGAATCGATCGCGGTCGTGCCAACAATCCTGCGGCGCGGCGCGAGCTGGTTTTCCAGCTTCGGCAATGAAGGCAATCACGGAACCAAGCTGTTCCAGATCAGCGGCCATGTCGAAAAGCCATGCGTTGTCGAAGAAGAAATGGGCATCCCGTTCAAGGAATTGATAGAGAAGCACTGCGGCGGCATCACCGGCGGATGGGACAATCTGCTTGCGGTCATTCCCGGCGGATCTTCGGTGCCGCTGGTTCCAGCGCATGACATTATTGACGCGCCAATGGATTTCGACGGCTTGAAAGCGGTCGGGTCGGGTCTAGGCACGGCGGCGGTTATCGTGATGGACAAGTCGACCGACATCGTCCGTGCCATTTCGCGGCTTTCCTATTTTTATAAGCATGAATCATGCGGCCAATGCACCCCATGCCGTGAAGGCACTGGCTGGATGTGGCGCATGATGGAACGCCTGCGGGTTGGCGATGCAGAGATCGACGAGATCGACATGCTGCAACAAGTGACCAAGCAGGTCGAAGGCCACACGATTTGCGCGCTCGGCGATGCGGCAGCTTGGCCAATTCAGGGTCTGATCAAGCACTTCCGCCCTGAACTTGAACGCCGCATTCACGAGCATAACGCAAGCTTCTCGGAGGCGGCGGAATGAGGCTTCTTTCGGTCAAATTAATTGCAGCAACGTCACTGACCTGTGTTGTAGCGTCTCCGGCAATCGCACAGCCGCGCCCGATGGAACGTAGTATCGAGCGCCAGCGCGAAGCCGTGGCGGCTTGGACGACTTGTATTGCGGACGAGCAAACCGAAGACGTCGAGGCTATGTTGGTGCTTGATTTTGAAGGCGAAGAATATCGCAAGCGCATCGGAGAGTTGAGCGAAACGCGAGTGTCCAGTGAATGTTTCGAAGCGATGCCCCGTGCTTATCGCCGTATAAAGCTCGGCGGCCTACCATTTGCTGGCGGTTTGGCAGAGCAACTGCTGAAAGCGGACAATACGCCGCTGATTAATCGCCTGTCGATGGCGGCAATTGGCCCGGCTGCACAGACTTTTTCTTACACGGATGCAATCGCAATGTGCACTGTGAGAGGCGCGCCAAATCTGGTGGCCGCGTTGTTTGACTCCGAAGTCAATTCGGACAATGAAATCGCTGCGGCTGACGCTCTCGTCCCAGTCACGGCATATTGCACTGTAGGCAAGCGCAAGTTCGAAGCGAGCGCTTTCGGGTTGCGTTCCATGCTTGCAACAGCGTCCTACAGGCTCTTGGCTGCTCAGGACAGCGTAGAGGCGATTGAAAATGTTGCCGAGGCAGCCGAATGAAAAGCGCGCTGGTCTTTTACTTTCTTGCCGCGCTGTTCCTCGGGTTTGGCGGGTATATGCTGATAGAGGCCAAGCCGGCGGCAGAGGCTGGTGAGATATCGACTTTTGAATTTGTTATGCGCGGTGCCGGGCCGCTGATTATGGCTCTCGCCATGATCTTCTTTGCCCGCAACGTCCGTGCGAAAAGCGGGAATGCGGAATAATGCCTAAAGTCACAGTAGACGGACAGGAAATTGAAGTTCCCGCAGGCGCGACCGTGTTGCAGGCGTGCGAGCTGGCAGGAAAGGAAATCCCGCGTTTCTGCTATCACGAGCGGCTGAGCATTGCGGGCAATTGCCGCATGTGTCTGGTCGAAGTGAAGCCGGGACCGCCCAAGCCGCAAGCAAGCTGCGCTCTGCCTGCAGCCGATGGCCAAGAAATCCGCACCGACAGCCAAATGGTCAAGACCGCACGCGAAGGCGTGATGGAATTCCTGTTAATTAACCACCCGCTCGATTGCCCTATTTGCGATCAGGGCGGAGAGTGCGATTTACAGGATCAGTCGGTTGCCTATGGGCGCGGATCATCCCGCTATGACGCGAATAAGCGCGCCGTGACCGAGAAATATATGGGGCCGCTGATCAAAACAGCGATGACCCGCTGTATCCACTGCACCCGCTGCGTTCGCTTTAGCGAGGAAATCGCCGGTGTGGACGAAATCGGCGCGCTGTACCGCGGTGAGGACATGCAGATCACCACCTATCTGGAACAGGCCGCGACGCATGAATTGAGCGCGAATGTGATTGATTTGTGTCCAGTTGGCGCTCTGACTTCGCGTCCATACGCATTTGAAGCGCGGCCTTGGGAGCTGAAAAAGACGCTCAGCATCGACGTGTCTGATGCGGTCGGCGCGAATATCCGGCTCGACAGCCGCGGCCGCGAAGTTATGCGCGCCTTGCCGCGGATCAATGATGATGTGAACGAGGAATGGCTGTCTGATAAGGGCCGCTACATGGTCGATGGCCTAACCAAACGCCGACTCGACAAAGTGTTCATGAGGAAGAGCGGCAAGCTGACAGAATCCAGTTGGGACGAGGCATTCAAGGCCATTGCCAAAGCCAAACCGGGCAAGTCGATTGCAGCGGTCGCAGGCGATATGGTCGATTGCGAGACAATGTTCGCGGCCAAGGCGCTGCTCGGCGCTATGGGCAGCAAACTGCTCGAAGGTCGTCAGACCGGCATGGATTATGATGTATCGAATTTGGCTGCGGTCAATTTCAACACGGGCTTTGCCAACCTGGAAACTGCTGATGCGATTTTGATCGTGGGAAGCAATATCCGCCATGAGGCTGCTTTGGTGAATGTTCGCCTGCGTAAAGCTGTGAAGAGCGGCGCGAAAATCTTCATTGTCGGCCCGGATTGGGATCCGACCTATCCGGCTGAATATCTGGGTGAAGACTTGTCGGTACTGAATAAAATCCCCAAATCTCTCGGTGATGCAATGAAGGCGGCGGAGCGTCCTGCAGTTATTCTCGGCGGTGCGGCGTTGGCGCAAGGCGCGCTCGGTGCGGCGCTCAAGCTGACCGACAAGTTCAAACTGGTTAAAGACAATTGGAACGGCTTCAACGTGCTACATTTCTCGGCAGCACGGATGGGTGGTTTGATGCTTGGATATGCGCAGAAAAACGGCATGGCAGATATCACCATGGCGAAACCCAAAGTGGTGCTGTCGCTTGGCGCGGATGAGATGGATTTCGAGCCGTTTGCTGATGCGCTGAAGGTTTATATCGGCCATCACGGAGATAAGGGTGCGCATGCGGCGGATATCATCCTGCCAGCTGCGTCCTATGCCGAGAAAGACGGAACTTACGTCAACACTGAAGGGCGTGTGCAATTCGCTGAGAAGGCCGTGTTTGCGCCGGGTGATGCGCGTGAAGACTGGACGATCCTGCGCGCGCTTGCGGATGCGCTGGGCGTGAGTGTCGGGTTCGACAGCTTCGCCGAATTGCAAAGCGCGATGATCACCGCTGTTCCGGCGTTGGGCGAAGAAGGTTTGGCTGATTTTGGTGACCTTCCAAAAGCTGACCCGAAAGCCAAAGCGGAGGGCGCAATTGCAGCCTATCCGATCAAGGATTTCTACCTCACCAACCCCATCGCCCGCGCAAGCGCGGTGATGCAGCAATGTTCAGCGGAACTGCTCCACGGTGATGAAGTGCGGGAGGCGGCAGAATGACCGAATTCTTCCAATATCTCGGCCTGAATTATGAATGGTCGTGGTTTTTGGCCACGCTTTCGGGCGTGTTGCTGATTGCGTTGCCGCTGATGCTCAGCGTGGCGATGATCATTTATACTGACCGCAAAATTTGGGCCGCGATTAACCTCAGGCGCGGGCCCAACGTGGTCGGGCCGTTTGGTCTGCTGCAAAGCTTTGCCGACGGGTTGAAAGTGTTCCTGCAGGAAACCATCGTGCCGAGCGCGGCGAATAGGGGCTTGTTCCTGATTGCGCCGATCCTGACATTCTCGGTTGCTTTGCTGTCATGGGCAGTGGTGCCGTTCAGCGCGACTGCGGTGCTGGCGGACATCAATGTCGGGTTGCTCTATATCCTCGCGATCAGTTCGTTGGGGGTTTACGGTGTGGTGATTTCAGGTTGGGCGTCCAACTCCAAATATCCGTTCTTCTCCGCAATGCGCGCCGCCGCACAGATGATTTCCTACGAAGTCTCGATCGGTTTCATTCTGGTGTGCGTGGTGTTGTTTGCCGGATCTTTCAATTTGAACGAAATTATCATGGCGCAAAAGGGCTTCGGACTTGGCGTGATCAATGCCTATGTCGTTCACCCGCTGCTGTTCCCGATGTGGGTAATGTTTTTCATTTCCAGCCTCGCAGAAACCGCGCGCGTGCCGTTCGATTTGACCGAGGCCGAGTCCGAACTCGTCGCCGGTTATCAGACCGAATACAGCTCGATGAGCTTCGCACTGTTCTGGCTGGGTGAATATGCCAACATTCTGCTGATGTGCATGCTCAATGCGATTCTGTTCTTCGGCGGGTGGTTGCCACCGTTCGACTGGGAGCCGCTCTATCTGATCCCTGGCATCGTGTGGATTTTGCTGAAGACGTTCATCTTCTTCTTCATGTTCAGCTGGGTCATGGCGACCGTTCCGCGTTACCGTTATGACCAGCTGATGCGGCTTGGTTGGAAAGTGTTCCTGCCGATCAGCCTTGGTTTTGTGGTGGTGATCAGTTTCTATATGATGGTCACGGAGTATGCGGCATGAGCAATCTCACCTACCTCATCAAGAGTTTCACCCTGTGGGAGTTCGTCAAGGCCCACTGGCTGACCTTGAAGTATTTCGTCAAGCCCAAGGTGACGATCAACTATCCGTTCGAGAAGAACCCGCTGTCCCCGCGTTTTCGGGGGGAGCATGCCCTGCGCCGCTATCCCAATGGGGAAGAGCGCTGCATCGCGTGTAAGTTGTGCGAAGCGGTGTGTCCGGCTCAGGCGATAACTATCGAATCTGAACCGCGCGATGATGGCAGCCGCCGCACGACTCGGTATGACATCGATATGACCAAATGCATCTATTGCGGCTTCTGTCAGGAAGCCTGCCCGGTTGATGCCGTGGTCGAGGGGCCGAATTTCGAATACGCAACCGAAACTCGCGAAGAATTGCTTTACGACAAAGCGAAATTACTGGCGAACGGGGACAAGTGGGAGCGCGCGATTGCCGCAAACCTTGAAGCCGATGCGCCGTATCGTTAGGGGCCGCGCAAGCTGATGATCCAGACCTTCGCCTTTTACCTGTTTGCCCTGATTGTGGTTGCCAGCGGAACGCTGACCATCATGGCGCGCAACCCTGTCCACTCCGTGCTGTGGCTGATCCTGGCATTCTTTAATGCTGCGGGCCTGATGGTGCTGGTTGGCGCAGAGTTCATCGCGATGCTGCTGATAGTGGTCTATGTTGGCGCGGTCGCGGTGCTATTCCTGTTTGTGGTGATGATGCTCGACATCGATTTTGCGGAGATGCGCGCGGGCTTCATTAATAATTTTCCGCTGGGCATATTGGTCGCGTTGGTTTTGTTGGCGGAACTGGTGCTCGGTATCGGCGCTTATCGTGCTGGTGCGTTGGAACTGGGCGTGCCTGACGGCACTGCTGCGGCAGTCGTGGGTGAAAGCAACATAACCAATATCGGCATCCTGCTTTACAGCAAATATCTGTTCCTGTTTGAAGCCGCCGGCCTTGTCTTGCTGGTCGCCATGATCGGCGCGATTGTGCTGACTCATCGTGAACGTCCTGAGGGCCATCGCGGCCATCAGAACATCAGCAGGCAAAACCGCCGCCGTCCGCAAGATGCGACTGAAATGAAAAATCCCGAAGTTGGTAAGGGGGTCGAGCTATGACTGGCGCAGAGACTGTAGGTGGCGGCATCGGTATCGAGCACTTCGTGGTCGTCAGCGCGATCCTTTTTGTGCTTGGCGTGTTGGGCATTTTCCTCAATCGTAAAAATATCATCGTCATCCTCATGGCGATCGAACTTATCCTGCTGTCGGTGAACATCAATTTGGTCGCTTTCAGCGCCTTTCTGGGTGATTTGACCGGGCAGGTATTCGCGATGTTCGTGCTGACTGTCGCAGCGGCAGAGGCGGCCATCGGGCTTGCAATTCTGGTGATTTACTTCCGTGGCCGGGGCACCATCGCCGTCGACGACGTCAACCGGATGAAGGGATAAGCACCGGTGCTCGAAACTTCCATCCTGCTGATCGTATTTTTACCCTTGCTCGCCGCAATTGTCGGCGGTTTGGGGAACCGTGCGCTCGGCAACACAGTGGTCAAATTCATCACCACAGGCGCGCTGTTCGTTGCTTGCGGGCTGAGCTGGCCAATTTTCCTTGGCTTCCTGAACGGAACCGAGACCGCGACCGTTGTTCCGGTCCTGCAATGGGTTAAATCTGGCGCATTGTCGTTTGATTGGGCTTTGCGTGTCGATACGCTGACTGCCGTGATGCTGGTGGTAATCACCAGCGTTTCCGCGCTCGTCCACCTTTATAGCTGGGGCTATATGGAGGAAGATCCTGATCAGCCGCGTTTCTTTGCGTATCTCAGCCTGTTCACTTTCGCCATGCTTATGCTGGTGACCGCCGACAACCTCGTCCAGATGTTCTTCGGTTGGGAAGGGGTGGGGCTTGCTTCCTATTTGCTGATTGGTTTCTGGTTCAAGAAGCCGTCTGCCAACGCCGCCGCAATCAAAGCATTTGTCGTGAACCGTGTCGGTGACCTCGGTTTTATGCTCGGTATCTTTGGCACGTTCCTTGTGTTTGGTACGACTTCCATTCCCGAAATTCTCGAAGCCGCGCCAGCGATGAGCGGGTCGAGCATTGGCTTCCTTGGTTACCGCCTGCAGACGATGGATATTTTGTGCATCCTGCTGTTCATTGGCGCGATGGGTAAATCGGCGCAGCTTGGCCTTCACACCTGGTTGCCCGATGCGATGGAGGGGCCAACACCGGTCTCGGCGCTGATCCATGCAGCGACTATGGTTACCGCAGGCGTATTTATGGTTTGCCGCCTGTCACCCATGTTTGAAGCTGCTCCGGTGGCGCTGGGCATGGTGACCTTTATCGGCGCGGCCACTTGCATTTTTGCCGCAACAGTTGGAACGACACAATGGGACATCAAGCGGGTCATTGCCTATTCGACCTGCTCTCAGCTTGGCTACATGTTCTTTGCAGCTGGCGTTGGCGCTTATGGCGTGGCGATGTTCCACTTGTTTACCCACGCGTTCTTCAAGGCGCTGCTGTTCCTTGGCGCGGGCTCGGTGATTCACTCGATGCATCATGAACAAGACATGCGCTATTATGGCGGCCTGCGTAAGAAGATCCCGTTCACATTCTGGGCGATGATGTTCGGAACGCTCGCGATTACTGGCGTTGGTGTTTACCACCTTGGGGTTGGTTTCGCCGGCTTCTGGTCGAAGGACGCCATTCTTGAGGTGGCCTTTGCTCGCGGGACCGAGCTGGGGATATTTGCCTTTTGGATGGGTGTGTTTGCGGCGCTTCTTACCAGCTTCTACAGCTGGCGCCTGATGTTCCTGACATTCTGGGGCAAGCCTCGCTGGATCGAGAGCGAGCATATCCAGCACACCGTGCATAAAACCCCTGCTGAGGCGGGCGAAGACACGACTGGCGGCTACCAACCGCATGAAAGCCCGGTTTCGATGCTTGTCCCGCTTGGGTTATTGTCGGTCGGAGCGATTGCCGCAGGGCAAGTGTTCGCGCCAAGCTTCCTCGATGATGCCGCATTCTGGGGTAATTCGATTTTCTTCAACGAGCCTCTGATCCACGCCATGCACGCTGTGCCACTGCCGGTAAAATATGCTGCGCTGATTGTGATGGTGCTTGGTTTTGTCGGCGCGTGGTACGCTTACATCAAGAACACCTCGGTGCCTGGTAAGTTTGTCGAACAGTTTCGCTATGTGCATAAATTCGTGTTCAACAAATGGTATTTTGACGAACTCTACAATTTCATCTTCGTCCGGCCGGCATTCTGGCTCGGACGCAAATTCTGGGTCATCGGTGATCAGGGTATTATTGATCGGTTCGGCCCCAATGGTGCGGCATGGGCCGTGATGAAGGGGGCTGCTGCCGCCAAAAAGGTGCAGTCCGGTTATCTCTATAGCTACGCGCTTATCATGCTCCTTGGGCTGGTCGCGGCAATTACATGGGTCCTAGTGTGATGGACGGCTTCCCAATTCTTACCGTCATGCTCGCAGTGCCTTTGGTGGCCGCGATTGCATGCTTGTTTTTTGATGCAACGAGCGCACGGTGGACCGCACTGGCTGCGACGCTGGTCAATCTCGCGCTAGGTATTCTGCTGTGGGTGAATTACGAAATTGGCGGGGCGCAGTGGCAATTCACTGAGCAAGCAAACCTGTTCGCTGGCTTCAAATATGCGCTCGGAATTGATGGCATCGCTTTGATGCTGATTGTGCTTTCGGTGTTCCTGATGCCGATTTGTATTCTCGCAAGCTGGGAAGCAATCCAGAGGCGCGTCGGCGAATATATGGCCGCGTTCTTGCTGATGGAATTGCTGATGATCGGCGTGTTCGCAGCGCAGGATATCATTCTCTTTTACATATTCTTCGAGGCAGGCTTGATCCCGATGTATCTTATCATCGGGATCTGGGGCGGCGATAACCGCATATATGCGAGCTATAAGTTCTTCCTCTACACGCTCCTTGGCTCGGTTTTGATGCTGATTGCGATGTTGTGGATGGTCAATGTCGCTGGCACTACCGATATCCCGACTTTGATGAATTACGACTTCGCTCCAGGCGCGCAGACGTGGCTATGGCTCGCCTTCTTCGCCAGTTTTGCAGTGAAGATGCCGATGTGGCCGTTCCACACATGGTTGCCCGATGCTCACGTTCAGGCCCCTACTGCTGGGTCGGTGATTCTGGCTGGGGTATTGCTCAAGCTTGGCGGTTATGGCTTTATCCGGTTTAGTCTGCCGATGTTCCCAGAAGCATCCGCGCAATTCGTTTGGTTGATCTTTGGCCTGTCGATGGTCGCGGTGGTGGTCACCAGCCTGATCGCGCTTGTCCAGCATGATATGAAGAAGCTGATTGCCTATAGTTCGGTCGCCCATATGGCGATTGTGACGGCGGGGTTGTTTGCGTTTAACGTTCAGGGCCTCGAGGGCGCAATGATTATGATGCTGAGCCACGGGCTGGTATCGGGCGCATTGTTCCTCTGCGTCGGCATTATCTATGATCAATTGCACACGCGCGAAATCGACCGCTATGGCGGCCTAGCTATCAACATGCCAAAGTATGCGATCTTCTTCTTGCTGTTCACGATGGCGAGTATTGGCCTGCCGGGCACTAGTGGCTTTGTCGCAGAATTTTTAAGTCTCGCCGGGGTTTACGAAGTGTCGAGCCTGACCACATTTGTCCTGACAACGGGCATCATTCTTGGTGCAGGCTACATGCTGTATCTCTATCGGCGCGTGGCATTTGGCGTGCAGAAAAACGCAGATGCCGCCGCGATGAAGGATCTGTCTATCCGTGAATGGTTGATGCTCAGCCCGATTGCTGCGGCAGTTCTGTGGATGGGCGTTTACCCAGAGAGCTTCTTGGCTCCGATGCGCGCCGATATTGCTGCGCTCGATGCAAGGCTGGCCCGAGCTGCGCCGGAAGGCGATGCTAAATTAGTAGCTGGCGAGCCTCGCAAAAAAGCCGCAAACGCTATGCCCGATGGGGATCATGGCGCGAAAGACGATAGCGCGGAGGGAGCGCACTGATGACTTACCTGAACTCCCTCTACCTCTCTGCGCCTGAGATTATCCTCTCTGTCAGTGCCCTGATATTATTGATGGTTGCGGCATTTGCAGGCCAAAAAAGCGCACGTCTGGTCACAATCGCTTCTATAGCGGCGCTGTCTGGCGCCGTTTTCTTTGTAATCCATCTCCTGACCAATTCGTCATTTGAACTTGGCGCTGACATCTGGAGCGGTCTCTACAGGATGGATGCTTTTGGCAGTTTTGCCAAACTGCTGATCTATATCGCAACCATCGGATGCCTTGTTGTGACTCCGAAATTCTTCACGGTGAGTGGGGAGTATAAGCCAGAATATCCGGTGCTTATGCTGCTTGCGGCGGTGGGTATGGGGATGATGGTTTCCGCGATCGATTTGATCACCTTGTATATCGGGCTCGAGCTAAGCAGCCTATCGGCCTACGTCCTTGCTAGCTTCGCCCGCAGTGACGAGCGGTCGGCCGAAGCAGGTCTCAAATATTTCGTACTCGGCGCCTTGGCCAGCGGCATTCTGCTTTACGGTATGAGCTTGCTGTACGGGTTCACCGGGTCGACAGGCTATCTCGGCATTCGTGCGGCGCTCACCGATGGTGTCAGCACCGGCGCCTTATTCGGGATTGTGTTCGTCCTTGCGGGTCTCGCGTTTAAAATCGCCGCAGTGCCATTCCATATGTGGACCCCGGACGTCTATGAGGGCGCGCCAACACCGGTCACCATGTTTTTCGCAACGGCACCAAAAGTGGCTGCGATTGCGATCACTATGCGAATGGCGCTCGATCCTTTCGGCGGGCAAATTATTGCCTGGCAGCAGATTGTCATTTTTGCGGCTTTGGCGTCGATTGTGGTTGGCGCGTTAGGAGCGATTGGACAAGATAATCTCAAGCGGTTGCTTGCGTATAGTTCGATCAACAATGTCGGCTTTATTCTTGTCGGTTTGGCTGCGGCAACACAGCAGGGCGCCTCTGCAATGCTCGTCTATTTGGCGATTTATGTCGTAATGTCGCTCGGCAGCTTTGTCGCTTTGTTGATGCTACGCGATGCCGAAGGAAACCAGCTCGAAAACTTTGCTGATATATCGGGGCTGTCTGTCACGCGGCCTGCCTTGGCTTGGAGCCTGTTGCTGCTGATGTTCAGCCTCGCCGGTATCCCGCCATTGCTTGGTTTCTGGGGCAAATTTGTAGTGTTCCAAGCAGCAGTGCAAGCTGACATGGTGCTCCTTGCGGCGATTGGTATTGCGGCCAGCGTCATTGGCGCATTCTACTATATCAAATTTATCAAAGTGATGTTTTTCGACACTCCGGTGGATGTCGTTGTGGCGGAACCAAGCAGGGCTCGGTGGGCTGTGTTGGCGCTCTCTGTGGTGGCTGTTTCACCGCTCGGCTATTTACTGATGTTGTGGCTTGGCAGCTTGACTGACAAAGCTGCATCAGCACTGTTCTTTGTCGTTTGATTGAATTCGTCCAAGAAACTGGTTCTACAAATTCCGATCTTCTCGCGAGATTGGCAGGTGGGGAGCATCTGCACGAAGGGCAATGGTTAGTCGCCGATCGGCAGATCGCGGGCAGAGGCCGACAAGGCCGCGATTGGTTCGATGGTAGCGGAAATTTTATGGGCTCGACCGTGGTCCATTGCGCGCCATCCGATCCGCCTGCGGCGACATTGGCTCTGCTTGCCGGCCTTGCGTTGTACGAAACTTGCTTGCCGCTATGCCCTGATCCGTCATTATTGAAGCTTAAGTGGCCCAATGATCTCTTGCTAGGCCGCGCAAAGCTGGCAGGTATTTTGCTCGAGGCGCAAGGCGCATCTGTGGTCGTAGGCATTGGCGTGAACTTGGCTGCCGCGCCTGAGTTGCCTGACCGTGCAACCACCGCTCTCTCACGGATTGGCCCTGTGCCAGCCCGTGACCACTTTGCCGAGAGGCTTTCAACGCAGTTCGCGACCGAGTTGGGCCGTTGGCGAACTTATGGACTTGAGACTGTTCTCAGACGGTGGATGGGGGCTGCCCTTCCACTGGGAACTCCGCTATCAGTTCACGACGCTGATAAGAAATCGCAGACTGGCCAATTCGCTGGTTTGGCAGAAGATGGATCGCTTTTGCTGCGCTTGGAGGATGACACTATCCGTGTCATTCACGCCGGCGATGTAATGCTCGCCTGAAGGAATAATTATGCTGCTCGTCGCTGATGTCGGGAACACCAATGTCGTATTCGCTCTGTTCGATGGGGAAACGATCAAGGCACGCTGGAGGATAGCGACCGATCCGCGTAGGACGGGTGACGAATATGCTGTTTGGCTGATTCAACTGATGCAACTTGAGAGATTTACACCCAAGGACATCACTCAGATAATCTTCGCGTCAGTAGTTCCCCGCGCGGACCATAATCTGACCGTTTTGTCGCAGAAATATTTTGGTATCACCCCATTGGTCGCCGGGCAGGGGCAAGCAGCTTGGGGCTTTGAAATTGATGTCGATAATCCGAACTCTTTGGGTGCAGACCGCGCGCTGAATTGCGTTGCAGCGCATGCTAAATATTCCGGAGATCTGATCGTTGTTGATTTCGGGACAGCAACAAAGTTCGAAGCTCTCGATTTCAATGGCACCTATAAAGGCGGGATCATTGCACCGGGCATAAACCTCTCGCTCGATGCTCTTGTGGGCAAGACCGCGAAGCTTCCGCGCATCGCCATCCGAGCGCCAGAAACAAAGAGCGTCATCGGGCGTAACACAGAGGACCAAATGTTGATCGGTGTCTTCTGGGGCTACGTGGCCATGATGGAAGGTTTAATAGGTAAAATGCGCGAGGAAATCGGGCGGCCAGCGAAAGTCGTTGCGACTGGCGGCCTCGCGGTCTTGTTTGACGATCACACGCAAATATTCGACGTCGTTGATAATGATTTGACCATTCAGGGTCTGGGAATTCTGGCGCAGCGCGCCACTGCAAAGGCTATAAAGTGAAAAAGAACTTTACTCCCGAAAACGAACTTCTGTTTCTTGCCCTTGGCGGTTCGGGGGAAATCGGGATGAACGTCAACCTCTATGGCTGTAACGGCAAATGGCTAATGGTCGATCTGGGGATGACATTCTCTGGCAATGAATATCCAGGTGTCGATTTAGTGTTCGCTGACCTCGAATTTATCGAGGAACGGGCTGACGACCTTGTCGGAATTGTCCTTACTCACGCGCACGAAGACCATATCGGCGCGGTACCATATTTTGCCGCTGACCTTGGCGTCCCTCTTTATGCAACGCCTTTCACAGCCGAGCTGATTCGCCGGAAGTTGCAGGAAGCCGGTTTGGTTGGTGAGGTTGAACTCAACGTTATAGAAGGTTTTGACAGCTTCCCCGTTGGACCTTTTGATATTAGTTATCTTCCCCTTGCGCATTCGATTGCCGAGGGTAACGGCTTGGTGATCGACACGCCGCACGGGCGAATTTTCCATACTGGTGATTGGAAGCTGGACGAAGACCCGATTATTGGCGAACCGACGACCGAAAAAGAGCTCACCGCCCTCGGCGACGAAGGTGTGCTCGCCATGGTTTGCGATTCAACCAACGTGTTCAACCCTAACCCAAGCGGGTCGGAAGGCGCGGTCTATCAGGCTTTGCTCGATGAAGTTGGGCGGCATAAGGGCAAGCGTGTTCTAGTAACCACCTTCGCTTCCAACGTTGCTCGCCTTCATACCCTTGGTGAAGTGGCCAAGGCGCATGGCCGGACGGTTTGTGTTGCTGGGCGGTCGTTGGACCGAATTCTGGAAGTGTCGCAGCAGAGTGGTTATCTCGGCGATTTCCCCGATCCAGTTGATTTTGACACGGCCATGGGGATGCCGCGGGGAGATGTGCTCATAATCGCTACAGGTGGTCAGGGCGAGCCGCGTGCGGCGCTTGGCAGAATTGCTGACCAGAACCACAAACTTGATCTGGTGCGCGGCGATGTCGTCCTATTTTCGAGCCGTCAAATACCGGGCAATGAAATTCAAATTGGTAAAATCCAGAACAAGCTGGCCGAGCGCGGCATTGTGATGGTGACCGACAGGCAGAGCCCGATCCACGTTTCCGGCCATCCAGGGCGGCCCGAACTTGAGGCAATGTACAGCTGGATTCGTCCTGAAATTTTGGTGCCAGTGCATGGTGAAATCCGCCACATGCAGGAACAAGTTCGGGTAGGGCAGGCCGCCGGAATCCCGGAGAATATCTTCCAGCAAAACGGCGATATTGTTCGCCTTGCGCCAGGAAAGCCCTCGCATTTGGCCAAGGTTCGGTCCGGGCGGCTCGTGCTCGATGGCGATCTGATTGTGCCTGCCGATGGCGAATCCATTGTTATGCGGCGCCGGATCGCACAAAATGGTGCGGTGGTTGTCGCTCTTGATCCGAAGGGCAATGCGAATATTGAAAGCATCGGTCTGCCGTTGGATGAAGATTATCCCGATTTTCTGGCAGAAGCAAAGTCGGACATTACGACCGCTTTGAAGCGCCTTAAGGGGCCAGCGCGTAAGGATTCCGGTGCCATCGCAGAAGCTGCTCGCTTAGCAACTCGCAGGGCTGCACAGCGATGGAGCGGAAAGAAGCCGCATGTAAAAGTCATGTTGACTGGATGATATTATAATGAACATCACCTCGATAATTGCCATCTATGCTCTCGTTTGGATCATGACCGCGTTTGTTTCATTGCCGTTCGGCATCAAGACGCATGACGAGGCCGGCATTGCTAAGATTCCCGGGCAAGCGGATAGCGCCCCCGCCAATTTCCAACCGGGGAAATTGGTAATGCGTGCATCGATAATCGCCGCAGTCCTTACTGGCATTTACGTACTAAATTACATTTATGGCTGGGTGGGGGCGGATACCATCAATTTAGCAGAAGATTTGCTAGCCGAACCGAGCTGAAGTTCAGCTGGTTAGTCGCGTAACCGTTCAATCGACTGGGCGAGCGCAACATAAAGCTTGCCCATATCCGAACTGAGTAATGTCACTCCTAATGCGTTACCATCGCGTGTCGAAAGCATGCTGCGAAGCATTGCTTCGAAATCATGGATATAACGGCTGACATTCTCCCGGAATTCAGGCTCGGCGTCATAGATTTCCGCAATGTCACGAGCCTCGGTGTTGTCGAGCAACCGAACTGCGCGGCGGGTGAAAATACCACGGTCCCCGCGAAGGTAGGAAGCCCAGGCTGTATCTGTCACGTCTGCGGACATTGCCTTTGCAATATCAATGGCGTTTGAATTGAGGCTCTCTGTAATAAGCGCCATTCGGCGCGCGAAGTCATTCCCAACTTGCTCTTCAGCTCGCTCGCGGGCCCTCGCTACGCGGCTTTCCAAATTGGCGGTCAACTCGTTCACTTTGGATAACTGGTCTCGCAATTGGATCGTGGTGTCACGGCCGGCGCTGCTTGCTTTAGCAGCGCTCTCTTCAATCCGCGTGATTGAATTATTTGCCGCGCTTTCTAGGGCGTCATTGAGAATTTGACTGGTCGTGGCGCCCATGCTGGCCGAAATATCGTTTATCTTTTCGCTGAGCGCTTTCTCGATTGTGGCCGGTGCATTCTGAGCTGCCTGTTCAAGCGCCTCAATGGCATTTCTCAATTGCTTTTGCGCATGCGAGGAAAGAAATTCCGACTGTTCGTTTAGTCCGGCCAAATCATTCCGAATAAGGCCTATCGCTTCATGAGTTTCAGCATTTGAAGCCGAGATGCGCGCGCGTAGCCCGTCAACATCAGCAATTGATTCACGACCAGTATCTTGCGCTTTCAACACGTATTCGGAGAGCTGTTCGGTATTCTCACTCGCTTGTAAGATAATCGAGCCCAGACCTTCTGCTTGCCCGCGGACCTCCATCAATCGGGCTTCCGCGAGGCTTAAGGCTTCTGTCAAATCGACCGCACTATGCTGGGCGCTTGCCTGGATTAGCTCCAGCAAACGAACGCTGGCTTGTGTCAGTTCATTAACCGCAGAGTCGGTGCCCTCGATAGCCTCCAGGCTTTTTTCCAAACTGACAGCCAATTCCTCGGCTTGATTGGACATCGAAGATTGTGTTTTTGTGCTTAGCTCAGAGATGTCCTCAATCGTCGTGCGCAAGCTGCCCATTCGGTAGGCAATCGCTTCTCCATGTTGGGCAAGCGCTTCGGTTCCGACAATATGTTCCTGACGCCGAGCGACAATCTCGGTGTCGAATTTTTCGAACCGTTCGGCCAATTCGGATAAGGAAGCAGTTTCATTCTGCGCCATAATTGTGCGGAAGGACTCCACCCTTTTGAAGAGTTGAGCGGTACGTTCCAATATTGCGGCATCGACGGCGTCAGCTTCGACGCGAAATGCCTCCAGCTTTGTGTTGGCTGCCGTCAAAGCCTGTTCGTCGATCCTTGAAATTTCTTCAATTGCTTCGACCAATTGCTGTTTTAGCGAGACGGTTTGAGCCTTCCACGCTTCCAGTGCCTGTTCTTCAGTCTCGCGAACCGAGTTTCCGATTACACCTGTCTCGTCGCGAAGGCCGGAAAGACGCGCTCTCAGTGAACGGAGCGCCTCTTCTTCTTCCTGCTCAAGATTACCACGTGTCTGGGCGAACTCAGTTTCGAGCGCCTCAGCGCGCCGTCGGATCGCTGCGAGCAGTTCGACTTCCCGGCTGTCGAGATCATTACGAAAGGCCTCGTTCCTGTCCATGAGCGTATTGAACCTTGTTTCGGTAAGCTGCTCCATTGCGTCAGCTTGCGCCGCGAAACTGGTGAGTGAAGTCTCTATCTTGGATTGGATTGATTCAACTTGCGACTCGCTTGCCTTTCCGAAGTCATTCAGTCGCCCGAAGCCGGAAATGAGTTCTGCAATTTGCGCATGTGCAGTTCGCCCTGCGGTGCCGATCTGGTTCGATACATCCTTGGCCGAATTTGCTAAAACCGGGAGGTCGTCACGAAGCCTACTCATATTTTCCAGGGCAGTGCCGCTAACATTGGCAATTGCATCAATTTGCTCGCCATTGGCGTAGATTAGCGATTGCAGATTGCCAGCGTGCTCGGTCAAGCGGTCCGTAGCAACACGGCCCAGCGATTCGAGCTCACGCGATTGCGAGCCAAGGAACTCGCGTGCAAGGCTCAGCTCCCGATTGACTGTGGTCAGACGACCCTCAAGCAAGGCGGATTCTTGCGACAGCGTGTTTGCAATAGCGCCAAACCTTTGTGCCTCCCGTTTGCTGTTACGCATAGTCAGAAGCCATAAAGCGACGATAAGCAGTGGGGGAACAGCCCAGGAAGTGATCCAGCCGGCCCATTGCTGAGGGGTCCCGCCAGCCAATATTTCTGTTTGATACGCCCAGCCAAAAAAGCCGGTCCAGCCAAGGGCAGTCGAAATCGCCAAGCTTGGCAGGATCCAGCCGAAGCTCCGGCTTGATTGTTCCTCGTATTCCCACTCTTCCGTCGCTTCGGGGTCAAGGCCTTCGTCAGGCAGGAACGACGCCACATCCTCCTCTGAAGTAATGTCTAATGGTGCGTCTTGCGCGTCGCTTGGGCCAACAGCCCTGATCTTATTTCCGCCGGTCATGGAGAGGAATCTATCAGTTTTTCTGAAAGGTTAAAGGCAATCTTAACCTTAGCACGCATATTACCCCTCGCTATGTTATATGAAAATGGCAGTCTTGATGCGACTTTAGCGGCGGCAGCGGGCGAAGATGCCGTACTGATGGCAGAATTGCGCAGCGCCTTTGCCGAGAGCCTTGAGCGGCAGATTGACCTGCTAAAGCGTTCACGTTGCGATGGAAATTGGGTTATGGCAGCCCAGCGGCTCAAGGGCCTAGCCGCCAGTTTCCATGCCGATGAGCTTATCAGTCTTGCCGAAAAGGCGATCGAAACTGTGCCTGGTGACCGTGCTGTGATCCGCAGCCTAGAAGCATTCTACAAAGATTTCACGACAAACAAGGGGTGACGGGTGCTGCATACTTGGCTCTTCTAAGCCCAGCGACTAGATACAACGCTCATCATCAGGAGTGTTCGGGTGCGGGTCGCCATTCTTTCAGCCATGGAAACAATGTCAGGCGGATTACCAACGCCGCGCGGCTTTGCCCGTATCGGTGGACGGAGCGTCCTACAGCGGCAGTTAGATTTTGCATTGAAGGCTGGATGCGAACGGATTGCCTGCATCTCTAACGATCTTCCATCTGAATTGATCGACTTGCAGCACTCAGCTGAAAAGAACGGCGCAAAATTCCAAATTATACGAGATATCAGACCCTTATCGGGGCTAGTGAATGCGTCGGATGAGATATTGCTCATCGCTGACGGATTAGCATTCGATCCTGATCTAATAAGTGAAGCTATGGGGGAAGGCAGGAACATTCTGATCTTACCTGCCGAAGACGCTGTACCGCTTGGATTTGAACGTGTCGATCGTGAGACAGCATGGGCTGGGATATTGCTGGCAAGCGGTAGCCTAGTTGAAAAATTGGCAGACTTGCCATTTGATGTTGATCCGCAATCCTCACTCTTGCGGCTTGCGCTGCAGGCGGGAACCAGGACTGTCCCTATCAATCGGGCAGCGTTATTTGATCACCGGTGGATGTTGATTGACAATGACGACAAAGCAGACCGGTTCGAAGCGCAATGGCTGCGAGGTGCAAGCTCACCTGCCACTCTGTTCTCGCCAATAAGGGCAGCTGCTGATCGCGCAGCGTTCGCTGTTTTGCGCCGCCATTCAAGGCCGGAACGCGCGGCGAGAATTGTCGAGGGAGTGTCAGTTACGTTGTTGTTAGTTGCTGCAGCCCTAACCTATTTTACTTATTCTGTCGCAGGTCTGCTTGTAACCGCTCTGGCCGGCTTCGCTGGCCAGTTTAGCGGGACGCTATTGTCTATGCTAATGACCAACAGCAGTCGGTCGCGAACCCGGGCAATCTGGAGCGTATTTCGGCCCGTTTTAATCGATTTATTGCTGTTGGCGTTAATCGTGGTCAGCGTCCCGTCGCGCCATGCAGCGGACGCATTTTTCGCGGCATTCATAATGATTGGTCTTATCCGGTTAATCGAAATGCCAAAAATCACAATTTTCAGCAAAAATATGCGGGAATTGCTTGCGGATAGGGCGACACTGTCATTATTTTTGGCCGGCGGGATGATTTTTGGGAACATTATTATTTTATTGCAGGTGTTTGCCGCGCTTTCGCTATTATCGGTTTTGGTGTGGTTTTACTGGCCTAGGCTAACGCAGGCTTAACCATGCTCCGCTAAAGGCAGGAAATGAATGAGGCTGCCATGACCCAGACGACGGAAATTCCAGTAGAGGCTATCCTACGTGACGAGCTTGCGCATGGTGACGCCGTATTAGGCACGATTGCACCGATTTTGGGGCATTTAGTGATAAGTCAGGATAATTCGCTATTCAGTGACGAGATCATCGCGCAAATTCGCGGGATGTCTGAAAGCGTCGCCAAACAATTATTGGCAGAACAAGCCAAAGTTGCCGGTGAACAATCGATCGTGGATTTCATACAGCGGAAACAAGCAGAACTGGCAGCTGACCTAATGTCCAGCCCGGAATTTCTTTCGCATTGTCACGCATTGACCGTTGAACGGCAATTGGTTGAGAAACTGCATCGGCGCAGCGCTGTCGATCCTGTTCTGTCACCAATGTTGCAAGCACTCATATCGTCCGATGATGCAGCGATATCCAGTGCGGCCATGGCAGCACTGGCTGCTCAGGCGCGGTTTATCCAGCAACAGCAACGGATGGAATTGCCGGTTTGCGAACTGCCGGGAGAATTGTTTCACGCGGTTGTGTTAATCTGGCGAACCACAGCTGAAGCTGGAGACGAAGACGTTACCGCCAGGGCCGAGATGCAGCTGCGTTCGATATATGATGAAGGCGTGAGCCGTCTTGGTCTCATGTCGAAACTCGTTGCGGGAATGGGGCAAGGCGCGCGCGCAGCATTGTCAGTGAGCCATGCGGGTGTGGCATTATTTGTCACCGCGTTAGCTTATGGATCGAGGCAGGACCGCGATATTGCGGTTTTGTCGACCAATGAACGTCAACTTGGCCGCTTTGCGCTTGGCCTCAGGGCATCGGGCCTGAAGCCACAAGAGGTCGAGGAGCAATTCCTCATGGTGCATCCGGAAATCGCGATGCCTGAAGGTTTTGAATTGCTGCGGAGCGAGCGTGCCGCCGAAATGTTGGCTACGACTGACAGCCGGAACGCTGGTTAATGAGATGAGCACACTTACCGGATCTTTTATTGCACGGGCCATTACCGACGGCGCCAATAATTTGCTTGAGGCGCAGGAACCTCTTGCAACGCTCCAGCAGCGATGCGGGGGCGAATTACCAGGAGCAATCGCAATTCAAGAATTGCGCGAATTGGTCGCCAAAGTGCAGTCCTCCAACCTTAAACTGGCCCGTTCAATCAATGCCTTTGATGGGCAAGAAGTCATCTCAGCTTGGGTCGAAGTCACCCCTAGCAACAGGGAAGCTGGCGGCTGTTTCATTGGAATCGCCAATTGGAAGACCTACCCGCTTCCCGATGATACGGAACTGGTTGCAAACCGGCGCAAGATTGTGGCCGATCAGGCTGCAGCAGAACTGACAGCCCGACTAGACTCACGCCAAAATATCTTGCTGGTAGAAAGCGAGGCGCGCGACCTTGCCGATATTACAGCACGAATGCGCCAGTCACGCGGTAAGCCCTGGACAGAATTTGTCAGCTTCCCGGGTAATGTCCATGAGCAACCGCTCCACTGGCGACTGCTTGACGGAGCAAATTGCCAGATAGATGGGTCAGACAGGGAATGGACGGTTAGTTTGGTCCCTCTGGGGCAGCCCGAGCCAGGAAGCGCTGGTTTTGACCTCTATTTGGTCGCAGATACATTGTTGGAGAAGGCCGTGGCAAAGCTGCCAGATGCCAAGCCGGCCACAATGCACTCTATTGGCCGTGATCTATCACCGGTGCTTCGCCAGCCGATCGCGCGGATAATCGCCAATGCCGAGACAATTCGGTCGAAGATGGCCGGGCCGTTGGCCGAAGAATATAGCAACTACGCTGCTGACATCGCTTCTGCTGGCCAGCATTTGATGTCTCTGATTGAAGATCTGGCAGATTTAGAAGTGGTGGAATCCGACAATTTCACTACCGCCCCCGATCAGACTGATCTGGTCGACGTCGCACGCAGGGCGGCCGGTATCCTGGCTGTACGGGCCAAGGAAAAAGACATCAGCCTTTCGATCCTGGAAAACGATGGTGCAACCAGCGCTACTGCTGAGTTCCGAAGGGTCCTGCAAATTCTGCTTAACCTGCTCACCAATGCAATCCGGTACTCGCCAGCTGGCTCGAGCGTCTCAATCGCGATAGGGCAGGGGCCCTTGGGTGCTCAAGTGACAGTGACCGACGAGGGACTTGGATTGAGCGAGGATCAACAGTCGGTCGTTTTTGAAAAATTTGAACGGCTCGGCCGGAGTGGTGATGGTGGTTCCGGGCTGGGATTGTATATCTCGCGCCGGATAGCCCGGGCGATGGGCGGGGAACTGACAGTAAAAAGCGCGCCCGGTGAGGGAGCGCGCTTCATACTTGATTTGCCACCTGCGAAGGCAGGCTAATCGATTTTCTGTGATCTATCGTTTGTCGACAGGAATGTAATCACGCTCCGTTGGGCCTGTATACAGTTGGCGCGGACGACCGATAACCTGAGCCGGATCAGAAATCATTTCGTTCCACTGAGCTACCCAGCCGACCGTCCGGGCTAGGGCGAACAAAGCGGTAAACATTGTTGTCGGGAAGCCGATCGCTGACAAAATTACGCCGGAATAGAAATCGACATTCGGGAACAGCTTCTTTTCGATGAAGTACGGATCGTTGAGCGCCATTTCTTCGAGCTGCAGTGCCGTTTCAAACAACGGATCATTGACCTTGAGCGCGTCGAACACTTCACGCACCGTCTTCTGCATGACCGTCGCACGCGGATCGTAATTTTTATAAACGCGGTGGCCAAATCCCATCAGGCGGAACGGGTCGTTCTTGTCTTTGGCGCGTTCGATATAATGCGGGATACGATCCGGTGTCCCGATTTCTCGGAGCATGTTGAGCGCAGCCTCGTTTGCGCCGCCATGCGCTGGACCCCACAAACATGCGATCCCCGCAGCGGTGCAAGCGAACGGATTGGCACCCGAAGAACCAGCAAGGCGAACGGTCGAAGTCGAAGCGTTCTGCTCATGGTCGGCATGGAGGATAAATATCCGGTCCATTGCTTTTTCAACCGCAGGAATAACCTCATATTCCTCCGCTGGAACGCCAAACGTCATGCGGAGGAAATTGCCCGTGTAGCTGAGCGAATTATCTGGCTGCAGGAATGGCTGGCCGATTGAATATTTATACGCCCAAGCAGCAATCGTCGGCATTTTCGCGATTAGGCGGTGGCTGCTAATCTTGCGATGCTCAGGGTCGGAAATGTCCGTGCTGTCATGGTAAAAGGCTGATAGAGCACCCACCACACCGCACATGATCGCCATCGGGTGCGCATCGCGGCGGAAACCTTGATAGAATTGACGCAATTGATCGTGCAGCATTGTGTGCCGTGTAATCGTGTAGGTAAAATCGTCCAGTTCGTCTTTACTCGGCAATTCGCCATTGAGCATCAGATGAGCAACTTCCATGAAGCTGGAGTGCTCGGCAAGTTGGCCGATTGGGTAACCGCGATGAAGCAAAATACCTTCGTCGCCATCGATATACGTCAGCGCGCTTTCACAGCTTGCAGTGGATTTATATCCAGGGTCGAATGTGAAAGCTCCGGTCTGTCCATAAAGCTTACGAATATCGACAACATCTGGCCCCACGCTGCCACTGAGCACGGGGAAATCATAGCTCTGTCCGTTGAGTTCCAGTTTCGCCTGTTTATCAGCCAAGTTAATTCTCCTTAAACCCGTTCAAAATGCTGTTAAGAAATTGCTTGGGCGTCAATTCGCGCCAGCGATTCCTCTCGTCCCAAAAGGACCAGCACATCGAAAATCCCGGGTGACGTTGTCGTTCCGGTCAGCGCAGCTCGCATTGGCTGCGCCAGTTTGCCGAGGCCCAATTCGAGTTCCTCGGAAAGTTGCTTTGTAGTGGCTTCGAGCGCCTCGGTTGTCCAGTCATTTTCAGACTTCAACTGACCCGAAACGCGACTTAATATTGCGCGGGCTTCGTCTGTTAGCAAACTTGCCGCCTTTTCAGTCAGCGCAAGCGGTCGTTTGGCAGTCAGGAATGCAGCGCCGGCCACCAAATCGCCGATGTTTTTGGCCCGTGTTTTGAGAACAGGCATGGCTTGTGTCAGCAATCCGATGTCGACCTTACCATCGAGCTTGGGTGCAATCAACGCGGCTAGCCGGGCATCATCAGCCTCGCGCAAATAATGCCCGTTCAGATTTTCGAGCTTCTTGATGTCAAAACGTGATGGACTTTTGCCGACACCGTCGAGGGTGAACAGGCTTATTGCCTCATCCCGAGTGATCTCTTCTTTGTCTCCGTGACCCCAGCCGAGCCGCAACAAGTAATTGAAAAGAGCTTCAGGCAAAATGCCCATTTCATCGCGGTAGGCTTCCACTCCAAGAGCGCCATGGCGCTTGGAAAGCTTTGCCCCATCGCTGCCATGAATCAGAGGGATATGGGCATAGGTGGGATCTGACCATCCACCTTCGATTGCGTCCATCGCGCGGTATATCGGCAATTGGCGGAAAGCGTTGTTGAGATGGTCATCTCCGCGAATGATGTGGGTGCAGCCCATGTCATGGTCGTCGACGACCGCCGCGAGCATATAGGTGGGCGTACCATCCGCACGCAGGATGATATAATCGTCGATTTCAGCATTGCTGACCGAAACTTTGCCCTGCACCAAATCCTTGATTGCTGTGCCGCCTTCGGTCGGTGTCTTAATCCGAACCGTGAATGGCACGCCTTCAGGTGCTTCCGAGGGATCACGATCGCGCCAGCGCCCGTCGTAACGAAGAGGTTGCTTGGCCTCGCGCTGTGCAGCGCGCATTGCCTCTAAATCTTCAGTGGTGGCATAACAACGATAGGCGTGGCCATGTTCTAGCAGCATATTGGCAACTTCTGCATGCCGGTCTGCGCGCTTCGACTGGAAAACCGGCTCTTCATCATAATCGAGGCCAAGCCAATCGAGCCCGTCCAAGATCGCGTCGATTGCTTCTTGAGATGACCGCTTGTGATCTGTGTCTTCGATGCGCAGCAGCGCCTTGCCACCGTAATGTCTGGCGAACAGCCAGTTGAACAGCGCTGTGCGTGCGCCGCCGATATGGAGAAAACCGGTGGGGGATGGGGCAAAACGAGTGACGACAGTGCCACTTATTGCTCCGCTATCGCTTGCCATAACCGACTGTTTCCTTTCCAACTATGTTCATGACGACCGGCCATCCGAAAGTCCCCATGGGGGAAGAGCCTATTCAGGCGAGCGGGATTGCCGATGTTGCAGTGCAGCACCCTTGGCCGAGCAAAGGCGGCTTGTCCAGTATTCGCCGAGTGGTTCTGGACCGGGCGAATGATTTTCTGACGGATGCCGGGTTTGATAAGGGGCCATGGCTAACGGTCGCATTTGCTGGTGGGATCGGAGCATGGTTCGTCTTGGACACACGATGGCAATGGACTGCTTTGATGATTGGCTCTGCCATCGCAATCCTTGCAGGTCAGGCGTTCTGGCGTGATCGCGATGACCGCGCCGCATTGAGGCAAGCTGTGTCTGCGATTGCTTTGATGGTTGCGCTCGGCGTGATTGCAATTTGGGTCCGGTCAGAGATTGTAGGCGCTGAAGCCATAGACCGTCCTTCAGTCTCGATTTTTGAAGCGCGCATTCTGGAACGCGATGAACAGCCTGCGCTTGACCGTGTGCGGCTTGTCTTGGCGATGCGCGATGCCGAAGACGGCGCAGCTCGCAAAGTCCGTGTGAACTTACCAATAGTGAAGGATAACGCTGCCCTGACCGAGGGTGCATCGATCCGATTGCGCGCTCGTTTGATGCCACCTGCACCGCCAATGCTGCCTGGGGCGTATGACTTTTCACGAGCTGCTTGGTTCAAAGGATATGCCGCAACCGGATCGGTCTTGGGGGATATTGAAATCACCGAGCCAGCGGCTCAGTCGGACGAGTTGGCAGAAACACAAAGGCGCCTGTCGGCCCATGTCCGCAGCCATCTGGGCGGCTCAGCAGGAGCGATAGCATCCGCCTTGGCAAGCGGGGACAGGGGCGGGATTTCCAACGCTGACGAGGAAGCGATGCGCGATGCGGGACTGACGCATCTACTTTCCATCAGCGGGTTGCACGTCAGTGCGGTGATCGGGGCAGCCTATCTGCTCTCTCTCAAAATTTTGGCGCTGTGGCCGTGGCTGGTGCTGCGGGTCCGGCTGCCTCTTGCCGCAGCTGCGATTGCTGCGCTGACGGGGGTTGGCTATACTCTGCTTACCGGGGCAGAGGTGCCGACGGTGCGCAGTTGCGTAGGCGCAATATTGGTCTTGATTGCCCTAGGACTCGGCCGAGATGCTTTGTCTTTGAGGATGATCGCTGTCGCGGCAATGTTCGTGCTTTTATTGTGGCCGGAATCTTTAGTTGGTCCGAGTTTTCAATTGAGCTTTGCGGCGGTCTTATCGATTGTTGCGTTACATAATACAGCGCTAGTCCAAGCGTTTTTGGCACCTCGTGAGGAGAGCTGGCTCACCCGAAGCGCGCGGCGCATTACCATGTTGCTGGTTACTGGCTTTGTCATCGAAATTGCCCTGATGCCGATTGTCCTTTTCCATTTTCACCGAGCTGGCGTTTATGGTGCTTTTGCAAATGTGATTGGCATACCTTTAACGACTTTCGCCTCGATGCCGCTCATAGCCGTGTCGCTCTTCCTCGACCTATTCGGCTTGGGTTCGCCAGCTTGGTGGCTGACAGGAAAATCTCTCGACCTTTTAATTGGAATCGCCCATTTCACCGCAGAACAGCCCGGCGCGGTGAAGTTGATGCCCGATATGGGCAGTGGGTTGTTCGCCTTGTTTGTCGCAGGGGGATTGTGGCTCGGACTGTGGAAGGGGCGGGTTCGATTATTCGGGTTTGGACTTTCGATTTTCACCGCCGTTCTGTTCCTGTTAAAACCAGCGCCTGATTTGCTGATTTCCAGCGATGGACGTCATGTCGGGATAGCCGGGGAGGGCGACGAGTTGATTGTCTTGCGCGAGAGCCGGAGCAGCTATGCCCGCGACAATCTGCTTGAGATTGCCGGCATGGGCGGAAATCCGGTACCGCTTTCCAATTGGGAGGGTGCAGACTGCAATCGGGATTTTTGCGTCGTGACGTTAGATCGTGGGGGCAGGAACTGGCACATCATGATGGCGCGCAGCAACAATCGAGTTGACGAAAGAGCCTTGGCAGCTGCCTGTGATCGCGCTGACATTGTCGTCGCCGACCGCTATTTGCCCTGGTCCTGCAAACCGAAGTGGCTGAAGGCAGACAAAAACTATCTGAAGGCAAGTGGAGGCCTGTCGATCAACCTGGCCAATGAGCGGATTGACAAGGTTTCCGATTCGATGGGCCGGCATGGTTGGTGGCGAGGAGAGGCGGACTAGCTTCCCTCGCACAATCAGTTGTCGATCTCTGTCCGAAGGTTAACAACAAACCGATCAGTGATACCGGCGAAGCAACCCTGCGAGCTTACCCTGAACTTCCACCTGACCAGATTGATAAAGCTGCGGCGAATGAGCGGTGTTGGCTGGTTCCAGCCTAACCATTCCCTGATCGCGATGCAGATATTTGAGCGTTGCTTCTTCGTTATTGACCAGCGCGACTACGATCTCTCCATCTCGAGCGGTATTGGTCCGTTTCACAAGTGCGAAATCACCATCAAAAATGCCAGCGTCGATCATCGAATCGCCCGAAACTTCCAACGCGTAATGATCACCTGGGCCTAGCAAAGCGGCGGGCACAGGCAGGGTACTATGATCTTCGAACGCCTCGATAGGAGCGCCAGCAGCGATGCGGCCATGCAAAGGAATATCAATCACATCATTCGCCGCACGTGGTTGTTGGCGAGGTGAAGCCACTGCCAAATCAACCACATTACCACCGCTATCATTTGCAGCCGATTTGCCAGTTGCACCGGGCAAGACGTCTTCAGGGTTCTTCAGTACCTCAAGCGCCCTGGCACGATTGGGTAAGCGCCGGATAAAGCCGCGTTCTTCCAGCGCTGATATAAGGCGGTGAACGCCGGACTTGCTCTTCAAATCTAGCGCGGCCTTCATTTCCTCGAAGGAGGGAGAAATGCCGGTTTCTTCCAATTTTTGCTGGATAAAACGAATGAGTTCGTGCTGCTTTGCTGTCAGCATGGCGGGGCTCCTTAGTCGCCTTCGATTCCATCCGCATGCTTGCGAACGAATGAGGAACAAGTAGGCAACTAAATCCGTAAGGTCAAGCGATTCCGCCATTTTGGAGCAAGTAAAACGGAACATCCGTTCCCGCTTTCGTCCTACGGCAATGTTCAGGGCGTTCGATCAGAGCGTTGGCACGGGAGAGGGCGAGGAGCGCGCTGCTGTCCTGCTCATCGATGGGGCAAATGCTGTTGCCATCCCAGATTGCACGAAGAAATTCCCGCCTCGTCCCGCCCGGCGCGATATCCGCTGTAATGCGTGCAGAATGGCCGGATGGTTTCGCCGTAGTAGCGCCCGCAAATTGGCGCAATAAAGGTAGAAGAAATAGGAATGCGGTAACGTAGCTCGACACAGGGTTGCCCGGCAAACCGATTATCATCTGTTTGTTTTTGCGTGCGACGAGCAGAGGCTTGCCCGGTTTGATAGCAATTTTCCAAAAGTCGATTTCCGCGCCCCATTCCTCCAACGCAGGCCGTACCAAATCATGGTCACCCACCGATGCGCCACCACTGGTCACGATGATTTCCGCCGAGCCCGCGGCATCTAACGCTGCGATCATTTCCTCCATTGTGTCGGCCACTGGCCCAATGAGGTTGATTTCCGAAACTAGTGGTTCGGCGAGTGCGGCGATCATCGCATTGTTGCTCGCCGGGATTTGATTTGTAGCGCATTCGTTAGCAGACTTTGCCAATTCATCACCACATTCAATCAATGCGACGCGGGGGCGGCGTGATATTTGGATTGTGTTGTGACCGGCGGACAGTGCTAACGCGATTTGGGGCGCGCCCATTAAAGTGCCCTTTTGCAAAACTTGGTCGCCATAGCTGAAGTCGAAGCCAGCCCTCCGTATATACTGGCCAGCTTCGGGAGGGTCGCAGGTGATTGTGAGTTCGCCATCGCTTAGAGCGGCATTTTCTTGAATCAGCACCCTGTCGGATCCATGCGGGATCCATGCGCCGGTTGAAATTCGAACTGCCTGATTAGCCTCGATTGAGCCATCGAAAGGCGATCCGGCACGGCTCTCGCCGATTACTCTCCATGGTCCGTCGCCTGAAATTGCATAACCATCCAATGACGAAAGGTCATGTGCAGGTTGAGTGCGTGCTGCATTGATATTTTCTGCAAGGTAGCGCCCGCTTGCGAGGCGGGTCTCGATCGGTTCAGCGGCCATTGGCAGCGCCATATCGAAGAGCCGCTGTTGAGCGGTTTCGAGAGGCAGTAATTCGCTCACAAATTCGCGAGCCAATCGCCGGATTTGCCCCCGGTTTTCTTGACGAGTCTAACGCTCTCTATAACCATGCCTTTCTCCAGCGCCTTGGCCATGTCATAGATTGTCAAGAGCGCAACCGAAGTGGCTGTTAAAGCTTCCATTTCTATGCCAGTTTTGCCCACCAGCGATGCTGTGGAGGTTACACGAACGCCATCATCCTCTAACACAATATCGATCTGGACTGAATCGAGCCCGAGCGGGTGACATAGCGGGATCAGTTCGCCGGTCTTTTTGGCTGCCATTATCCCAGCAATTCGGGCTGTTCCCAGCACGTCACCCTTTGGGGCATCACCCGCTCGAATTGCGCCAAGTGTCTCAGGGTTCATCCGGATGAATCCGGTCGCTGTTGCCGAGCGGTTGGTTTGCGGTTTATCGCCAACGTCTACCATTCTTGCTGCGCCGCCCTCGTTAAGATGGGTCAATTTACTCATCCGTTCAGCAAGGCTTTGGTTGCTGAAGCTACATCATCCTGACGCATAAGGCTCTCGCCAACGAGGAAGCACTGTACTCCGCTGCGGGAAAGGCGCTGGCAGTCTTCATTATGTGAAATGCCACTTTCGCCAACTAGTAAGCTGCCTGTTGGCGCAAGTGGCGCAAGTCGTTCTGTTACGGCCAAATCTGTGACAAACCTCTTGAGATCGCGATTGTTGACTCCAATCAGCCGGGACTGGAGGCGCGCCGCGCGTTCCATTTCGCCCTCATCGTGGACTTCCACCAAGGCGTCCATACCCAGCTCAAGCGCGGCTTTTTCTATTTCAATCATTTGGTTATCGCTAAGCGCTGCCACGATAATCAATATCGCATCAGCCCCATAGGCGCGGCATTCGGCCACCTGCCACGGATCCACCATGAAGTCTTTTCGCAGGACCGGAAGGCTACATGCGGCTCTGGCCTCGATCAAAAAATCCTCATGGCCCTGAAAGTAAGGGGCGTCGGTCAGCACAGATAGGCACGTTGCGCCTCCACGTTCATAGGCAATTGCATGTTCTGTTGGGCGAAAGTCTGCTCTAATAAGGCCCTTCGAAGGCGAGGCTTTCTTGATCTCAGCAATCAGCGCGAACCCGCTAGTGGCCTTCACCTCTAACGCCGCTCGGAACCCGCGAGGAGCGGTTTGCGCCTTTGCCATTTTTTCGAGCTCGGCCAAAGACATGAGCGCCTTACGTGCAGCGACTTCGCCGCGCTTGGTTTCGCAAATTTCTTCCAGCTTGTTCATTGTGCCATCGCAATCCAATTATGGAGCAAAGCCTGTGCTTTGCCTGAGTCAAGCGACTCACGCGCAAGATCGGCACCGTCCAGCCAATCGGAAACTTTGCCCGCGACGATAAAGGATGCAGCGGCATTAAAAACAACCGCATCCCGGTAAGGTCCTGGATTACCCGCTAGCAGCGCCCTGAGGGCGGCGGCATTGTGGACTGCATCGTCCCCGCGAATAGCTTCGACCGGCGAATGTGGCAATTGCGCTGCTGATGCGTCAACGCGCTTCATTTCGAAATCGTTGCCTTGCACGTCTGCGACCTCGTTGCCGCCGGCCATGCTCAATTCGTCTAGTCCCTCGTCACCCGACACAATCATCGTACGGGTAGTTCCAAGCGCTGCCTTCGCTGCGGCGTATATCGGCACATAAGCAGGGCGAGCGATACCAATTAACTGGGACTTCACACCTGCAGGGTTGGACAGCGGCCCCATCAGATTGAAGATTGTTCGGCGACCCAATTGCTGACGGATTGGCTGGATACGGCCCATCGCAGGGTGGTGGTTCTTGGCGAACAAAAAGCAAATCCCAAGTTCAGCGAGTGTCTTCTCTGCCGAATGTCCGGCAGCATTCATATCAAGACCAAGCGCCTCCAAGGTGTCGGCTGCGCCCGATTTTGAGGAGGCTGCACGGTTGCCGTGTTTTGCAACCGGAATTCCTGCGGCTGCAACTACCAAAGACACAGCAGTCGAGACATTCAAAGTATGGTGCCCATCGCCGCCTGTGCCGCATACATCAATAGCATTATCAGGTGCGGCGATCGGTATCAGGCGCGCACGTAAAGCTCTAGCGGCGCCAGCAATTTCCTGGCCGGTCTCGCCGCGATCGGACAAATCGGTCAAAAATCGCGCAATTTCTTCGTCGGATGTTTCGCCATCCAGCAATACGCCGAAGATGTTTTCGGCTTCGGCTTCGCTAAAATGGGCATCTGCTGCGGGAAGGGAATTCATGGCAATTCCTTCGGCGTTATGCCGCAAAGGGTCAGGAAATTGGCCAGCAAAGCGTGGCCATGTTCGGTTGCGATACTTTCAGGATGAAATTGCACACCGTGAATAGGTAAGTGTATGTGGCGAAAACCCATGACCGCCTCGCCCTCGAGCCCAGGCGTCTCGCTTGTCGCGTTCACCGCTAAAACCTCGGGGATATTTTCAACTATCAACGAATGATACCGGGTTGCGGTGTAGGGGGAGGGCAGGCCTGCGAACACTCCAGTGCCATCATGTCTGACGGACGATGTCTTACCATGCATCAATCCGCCTCTCACCACGTTACCGCCAAAATGCTGGCCAATCGATTGATGGCCCAGGCAAACGCCAAGCAAAGGCTTGCCTGCACTGGCGCAGGCGGCAACCAGTGCCAGGCTAATACCGGCTTCATTCGGTGTGCAAGGACCAGGCGAGATTAAATAGCCAGCAGCGCCGCTATCCATTGCCTGTTCCACAGTAATTGTATCGTTGCGGTGGACCTGAACATCCGCGCCCAGTTCCATCAGATAATGGACCAGATTGAAGGTAAAGCTGTCATAATTGTCGATGACGAGGATCATGGACGGAAGCCTTTGCTGCATAGCCGCCTGTAATCAAGCAAGGAAAGTTCTTCGGGTCATTATGCAGACTTGCCCGCGAAACGATCGGTGGCGCGGACTAGCCCGTCTGTGATGCCCGGTTCAGTGAACAAATGCCCGCCATCGTCGACAATTTGCAATTCTACTTCAGGCCATGCTTGTTTGAGCGCGAAAGCAGCCGATGGAGGGGTGCAGCAATCGTGACGTCCCTGAACGATCACACCGGGAATCCCTTTTAAGCGGTCGGCGTTGGTCAGCAACTGCCCTTCTTCAAGGAAACACCCATTGCGGAAATAGTGATTTTCGATCCGGGCGATTGCGATTGCGTGACTGTCTTCGGTAAATTCTTCGAGCATTGCTGGATCGGGCAAAAGCGTGACTGTCTGGCCTTCCCACATGCTCCAGGCTTTCGCGGCCGCCAGTTGGACCGCTGGATCATTGCCAGTCAGGCGGCGGTGATAGGCTTCGATGATATCTCCGCGTTCTTCCTCGGGAATAAGCCCGGTGAAATCGGCCCAAGCCTCTGGGTAAAGTTCGCTCGCGCCATATTTGCACAGCCAATCGAGTTCCGTCTGGCGCGAAAGGAAAATCCCGCGCAAAACCAGTTCAGTGACGCGATCCGGGTGCGCCTGAGCGTAAGACAGCGCAAGCGTCGATCCCCAGCTTCCGCCAAATACCTGCCATTTGTCATGGCCACACATTTCGCGCAGCTTTTCTATATCAGCAACGATGTGCCAAGTGGTGTTGTCGTCAAGGCTGGCAAACGGCAGTGAGCTTCCGCAACCGCGTTGGTCGAACAATAGAATATCATACAGCTTAGGATCAAATTGCTGCCGCTGTTTCGGACTGCATCCCGAACCCGGGCCGCCATGCAGGAATACCACGGGTTTACCGCCCGGCTTGCCGCAACGTTCCCAATGGATTGTATGCCCGTCACCGACATCAAGCATGCCTGTGTCATAGGGCTCTATCGAAGGGTATAATGTGCGGGCGTATTTCATGTGCCTATTCCTTCATTTCAACCACGATCATCGGGCCTAGCGGAGCGCCCATGTCCAATCTATCGCTGGCCGGGTCCCATAGGGCAGAGACATTACCATCGAGGAACAGCGCGTCGGGAGTTTTCAGCTGATCGCGGTAAAGTCTGGCGAGCACCCCAAAGGAAATTGGCCCCGCTGATATCACGAAATGTGCGCGACCTTCGGCATCAACACCAACCCCATTGCGGACCGCTTTTGACGGCCCATTTTCGGTGATCTCGGGATGAATCTTGCCGTCTATTACCAACATCGGACCGGACTGTGTTCCAAAGTTGGGCCTGTCACCGACATTGCTGTAAAAATCATCCGATGTGCGAATATCCCACTTCCCGCGGCTTCCGAAGAACACGCCATTGGGCTTCAAATGGAAATTCCCCGGTCCGTCAGTCCGGCTAAGCTCTTTGGTACGGCTTCCGTTCTCGACATAATAGCCGATCGGCTTGCCTGCCTTATCGAACATCCCGCCGTTTACCGCAAAGGCGATCAGTGGTGCGTCGCTTCCGCGTCCACCGGCCAAGTTGGCGAGGCTGCGGTATGGTTCTTTGCCCTTTGGACCAAGCGCGGTTGTAATCGTGTGCTTGGCAGGGTCAGCGATGCAATCAGTGAACTTTTCGCCTTCAAATGTGATGGTTTTGCACGCCGATGCCCTGACCGCAGCTGCAATCTCGGCTTCTTCTGCCACGCCGCTGCCAATCTCGGTCCGCAGTACAGGCTGACCCTCAGGCTCTGGATTGCAAGCGCTAAGCACACTCAACGCTGCCAAAAGGATTAGTTTTTTCACTGTCCAAACCCTGGTTCTGTCGCGACTATGGCAGCTTCGTTGGCGGCGGCGATTAAGGCGCCCGCTTTGGCTTCGCATTCACGCTGTTCATATTCTGCTACGCTATCGGCGACGATGCCTGCGCCAGCTTGTACATGAAGCGTTCCGTCCTTCACCACGCCGGTACGCAGAACAATGCAGCTGTCGACCGAACCATCTGGCGCGAAATAACCGACGCCCCCAGCATAGGCACCGCGTGTCTCGGGCTCTAACTCGGCAATGATTTGGCAGGCGCGAACTTTGGGTGCCCCACTAACGGTTCCAGCGGGGAAACCTGCGAACATTGCATCGAGTGCGTCATGTTGAGGGTCAAGCTGCCCAACTACATTGCTTACGATATGCATCACGTGACTGTATCGCTCGACGGTGAAGCTATCGGTGACCTCGACCGTGCCGCGTGCGGCGACCCGGCCGACATCATTGCGACCAAGATCAAGCAGCATCAGGTGTTCGGCACATTCCTTGGCATCGTTTAGCAAGCTGTCCTCGGCCAACTGGTCGGCGGCGCTATTGGCTCCGCGGGGCCGCGTCCCTGCGATCGGACGGATGGTGACCTCACCATCGCGAACGCGCACCAGAATTTCAGGGCTCGAACCGACGACAGCGAATCCTGGCAAGTCGAGGAAATACAGAAACGGTGACGGATTTACCCGTCGCAAGGCGCGGTAAAGCGACAACGGCGGGAGCGGGAACGGGCAAGTGAACCTTTGCGCCAGAACCACCTGAAAGATGTCGCCAGCTTCGATATAGGATTTTGCGCGGCCAACCATCGCCGCATAGTCATCGCTGCTCATCGTTGGATTCATTGCCATGGGAGGTAGATCGGCCACGGTTTCAGCTATTGGCGCTGCCTGTGCCAAACGGCGTAAAGTTTCGTCAATTTGCCCTTCCGCGATGGAAATTGCCGTCACGGGCACGGTCTCGCTTGCCCATAAAGGGGCGATGGCAAACAATTCTTCGGTCAGGCCGTCAAACACCAAAATGACAGTTGGACGGACGAACAGCATGTCCGGCAAACCGAGGCCATTTTCAGGGGGACGGGGTAATTCTTCGACCAAGCCGATTGTCTCGTAACCGAAGTAACCGACAAGGCAGGCTAGGGCAGGCGGCAGGCCATCCGGAACTTCGATCCGGCAATCCTGCACCAATTGGCGCAATGCTTGAAGGCTTTCATTTTCGCAGGGCTCGAAAGCGTTATGGTCAGTCTTCCAAGCGGAATTGACTGCCGCGTCTGAACCCGAGGCGCGAAACACCAGATCAGGATCAAGCCCGAGCAAGCTATAGCGGCCACGAATTTCGCCGCCCTCAACCGATTCGAGCAAGAAATCTCCGCGACCCGGTTCAATCAATTTCTCCGCAGCGCCCACAGGTGTAACCGTATCAGCAATGATTTTACGCCAGACAAGCGCAGGCTCGCCCGCGTTAAGCTGGCTAAGGGCGGCGTCTGCGTTTGATAAGGTCGAGCTGGATTGCTGGGTCATAGGGCCGGCGAATGCCCGTCAGGATTCGCCGGCGAGCTGCTTGCGCACGGCTTCAATTGCCGACTCATTCCGCTCTACGCCCATTTCCTGATCAATCGCTGAGCGCAATTGCTCACCATATTCTTGTCCCACGGTCTGATCGAGTTGTAGCTTTGCGCGGATAAACAGCGGATCATCTTTGCTGATTGTACCGGCTTCGATCTCGTCCAACCGAACTACAAACCAGCCCGCGTTCTGCGGGGCCTCAAGACGCTTTGTGCTGCCCTGGGCCATGCTGAACATCAACGCCAGTGGCGCAGGTACTTGCTGGCCGGATGTTGCGAGCTGTTCACGCGATAAATTGATCGAATCGGCTGATGGGAGGGCCTTTTTTTCGCCGCGCATCGCAGCTGTAATTGTGGCCCCTTCTGCAATGCGTTTCATAATCCGGTCGGCTGCAGCCTTTGCAAGCTTTGAACCTTCGGACAGTTTCCACCCAGCGACCAAGGCGTCTTTGATCTCAGCCATTGGTGCTGCGGTTGACGGCTCAATATCAGTCACTTCGAATACAAGAAAATCGTCGGTTCCTTGTGCGAGGGCGAGCTGCGGTTCGCCCTCATCCATTTGGAAAGCCGTTTGAAGGGTGGGGCCCAGTAATTCAGGAACGCGTTCCTGCGCTGTGCCGTAAACGAGGCCAGCGCCAGTAACTGGCTTTGTTGATATCAATTTTACGCCAAGTTCCTGTCCGATATCGACCAGTGCGACGCCATCATCCACCTGATCTTCGACGCGTGCTGCCAAGTCGGACAGCGCCTGCCGACGCTTCTCTTCAGTAAGTGATGCAATGATTGCCGGGGTCGCTTGCTGCAAATTACGACCTTCTTTCTTATCGATTGAATCAACGCGCACGATGTGGAAGCCTAGGCCGCTCTGCGCAGGGACGGCGATTGCACCTCGTTTCGCTGCGAATGCGGAGGCAGCAACTGCAGATGAAGTCTGCGAAGCATATTCTGACCGCGCTATCGGTCCAACTTTGGCCGTCTGAAGACCAGCCTGATTGGCCGCTGCCTCGAGGGAACCACCAGCTTTGACTTGGTCGCTGATGGCAGTTGCTGCCTGACGTGTAGGAACAATAAGCTGGGTTATCGTACGACGCTCGCTAGGCGCATATTCAGCGCGGTTTTCCTCAAACCGAGCGGCAATTTCTACATTTGTCGGAGCTTGTGGTGCATTTAATTGTTCAGATCCAAAGGTAAAGTAGCGGATCACACGCCGTTCAGGACGAATATAATTGTTCCGTGTTTCATCATAAAACGACTTAAGTTGTTTGTCGGATGGGTCCGTAGTTGGCGCGAAGACAGAAGAAGGGACAACTGCGATCGAACCCTGCCTTCGCTCTTTGAGCAAAGACGCATAACGTAAAGCGAACTTTTCAGGAATGCGCCCGCCAAATTCTGCAGGGCGCAAGACTTGCTGGGCCAGCAAGCCGCTACCTATATCGGACCGGATCAGCTTGTCAGTTAGCCCCTGCTGTGAAAGAAACTGTGTGTAGGCCTCCTGACTGAAATTGCCGTCGGCCCCCCTAAATGCAGGGATCATAATGATTTGGCTGTTCACCAAATTCTCGCCTGCTCTCAGACCGTATTTCCTGCCAAACTCCGCAATGGATGCACGTTCTAACAACTGGTCGAGCACGTCCTCGAACCCGCCCTGAGCCAAAAAGGTTGGCATCGATATTGTCGGATCCTGCTGTCGCGCATTGCTAAGTGCACTATTCGCTGCGGTAACCAGATCGGCAGTATTGATCTTTTCGTCGCCGACTACAGCTACCCGGTCGTCGCCCGAAACGCTGCCAGTTAAATTGCCCGACATATCCGATGCCGCAAACGCAAACGCGATTAGCCCGAGAAAAGCCAACGACACAACGATACCAATTTTCGACTGAAAAAACCTGCGGAAGAACTGAATCATAGTGGGTGACGTGTCCGAATCTGTTGGCCGGACAATTTCGTCCCGCGGATTAAGTTTGAGAATATTCCTTTATCGGGCCTGCGACCTCCCCGCAACAGGTGGGTAAGTCTTTTGACGAAAACGTAAACTCGCTCTATCGAAACCAACACTTAGCCCCCATATGGCGCAAAAGATAAACACATCCCCCTTTCGAATTTGAAGTTTTCAGGAAATTGGTATGGCCGAGCGGCCCTATATTGTTGGCAATTGGAAAATGAACGGTACCCGGTCGATGCTCGCAGAAGCGCGCGCGATTGACCGTTCGTCACAGCGTTTGATGAAGGTGGAGGTTGCCTTGGCGCCACCCTTCACATTGCTTCATGCGGTCCACCGCGAGGTTGAACAAATCGGCGTCGGTGCGCAAGACTGCCACCCGGGCGCAGATGGAGCGCATACAGGCGATATCTCTGCTTCGATGGTATCCGATGCTGGCGCCAAATTTGTGATATTGGGACACAGCGAACGGCGCCAAGATCATGGAGAAACTAACACCCTGATTCGCGAGAAGGCGGAAGCGGCTTTGTCCGCAGGAATGCGGGTCATCATGTGCTGCGGTGAAACCGAAGCGGTCCGTGACGAAGGTAAAGCAGAAAGCTTTGTTTCGCGTCAGTTGAAGGCTTCGCTTCCAGAAAGAATCGAAAGCGTGACCGATTCTTTGACCATCGCTTATGAACCGATTTGGGCAATCGGCACAGGACGAACCCCCACGGTAGAGGACATCGAAGCAATGCACCGGACTATCCGGACATTGTTGGTTGACCTATTTGGCGCTGAAGAAGCCGAAGAAGTGCGTATTTTATACGGGGGCTCTGTAAATGCCGAAAATGCCAAGGAATTACTATCAGCCGATGAAGTTGGTGGCGCCTTGGTTGGCGGTGCGAGCCTGACTGCGGAGAGCTTCTTGGGAATTGTTATCGCGGCTGCGGAGGCTCAGGAGCAATAGTTTCCTGCGCCTCTATGCATTAAACTTGCCCTTCGCAGGGGGCGGCACTACATGCGCAGGCACACAAATTAGAGTATCTCGTCTATGTCACTTTTTATTTTTCTTACTGTCCTTCAGGCATTGGTCGCCGCAGGATTGGTTGTAACCATCCTTATGCAGCGATCCGAAGGCGGGGGCCTTGGAATCGGTGGAAGCCCCAATGGCATGATGAGCGCACGCGGTGCGGCAGATTTTCTTACTCGTTCAACCAAATGGCTCGCGGTCAGCTTCGTTGTCTTGTCGATTGTGCTGGCAGCTGTAGCGGTGGAAACCACAGGCTCGAACGATATTTCGTCCACAGTTGATCGCAGCGTTCCAGATGGTTCGGACCCGCTGGGCGGTGCCCTTGGTGACCAAACCGCTGGCGCAACCATCGAAGCTCCGGAACCAGCCCCTGAAGCGCCTTCTGACGATCCATTGGCAGACGTCACAAATTAAGCCCTTCGGGTGCGGATTTGCTTCCTTTTCTTAGTTTTTTAATCGGCAGAGTTGTGGATTGCGACGATTAGTCGCCTCATTCTGCTTGCCCCGACTCCATTTACAGCCTTAAGGCCCAACTCCCATGGCGCGGTACATATTTATAACCGGCGGCGTGGTCTCCTCGCTTGGCAAAGGTCTCATGGCAGCAAGCCTTGCAGCACTGCTGCAAGCACGCGGCTACAAAGTGCGGATTCGCAAATTCGATCCCTATCTAAACGTCGATCCAGGGACGATGAGCCCCTATCAGCATGGTGAAGTCTATGTGACCGATGATGGCGCAGAAACTGATCTTGATCTTGGGCATTATGAGCGGTTTACCGGCGTTTCAGCGCGGCAAAGCGACAATGTTACCAGCGGCCGTGTTTATCAGGATATTATCGCACGCGAACGTCGGGGCGACTATCTTGGTGCCACGGTACAGGTCATTCCGCACGTTACTGACGAGATTAAGGCGTTCGCGCTTGCTGAAACCGATGATCTCGATTTTGTCCTGTGCGAAATCGGCGGCACGGTCGGTGACATCGAATCGCTTCCGTTTATGGAGGCGATCCGCCAGCTGCGGAACGAGCTTGAGCCGATGCAGACGGTTAGCGTTCACGTGACTTTGGTCCCGTATATTGCGGCGGCGAAGGAACTGAAAACTAAGCCAACGCAGCACTCGGTTCGTGAACTCGCTGCGCTGGGTATTAAACCGGACATCCTGCTTTGTCGTAGTGAGCATTTCATTCCTGAAGGCGAACGCCGGAAAATCGCGCAATTCTGCAATGTGCGTGCAGAATCGGTCATTCCAGCGCTCGATGCGCCGTCGATCTACTCGGTGCCGCTGCAATACCATCGGGAAGGGCTCGATAGCGAAGTCCTAAGAGCGTTCGGGATTACCGATGCTCCTGAACCCGAATTGGCGCGGTGGGATGATGTAACCGACCGCTACTTCAACCCCGAAGGCGAAGTCACCATTGGCGTGGTTGGCAAATATGTCGGCCTGCAGGATGCTTACAAATCGCTCAATGAAGCGCTGGTTCATGGCGGGATGGCGAACCGGGTAAAGGTCAATATCCGCTGGATTGATGCTGAGGTTTTTGAAAACGACCATGAGGATTTGGCTGCAGAATTGGAGCCACTTCATGCGATTCTGGTCCCAGGCGGATTTGGCGAGCGCGGCTCCGAAGGCAAGATTGCAAGTGTGCGGTTCGCTCGGGAACGCAAGGTTCCCTTCCTTGGAATTTGTCTGGGTATGCAAATGGCCTGTGTCGAAGCTGCACGCCTTGCGGGGATCGAACAAGCGTCCTCGACCGAATTTGGCGATACGCCTGAGCCGGTTGTCGGCATCATTACTGAGTGGATGACCGAGGAGGGCATTCAAACTCGCGAAAGTGGTGGCGATTTGGGCGGAACAATGCGGCTTGGTGCTTATGATGCTGAATTGTCTCCAAATAGCCAAGTCAGCGCGATTTATGGCGGCAAGACGACGATTTCGGAACGGCATCGCCATCGGTACGAGGTTAATGGCTCCTATCGGGATGCTCTTGAGAGAACAGGGCTGGTTTTCTCTGGTATGTCGCCTGACGGACTGCTGCCGGAGATTGTCGAGCGCCCCGATCATCCTTGGTTTGTTGGTGTGCAGTTTCATCCAGAATTGAAATCGCGCCCGTTTGACCCGCATCCACTATTTGATGGCTTTATTTCGGCAGCGGTCGATCAATCGCGTCTTGTATAATACTCAGAACATAAGCTTTGTAAATCAAAGGCTTGCCTAGAGTTTAGGCCTTCGGCGCTGGCGATCTTATCAATTGCTTCCGATATTAATCGGTCTCTTATTGCAACATAATCGTTATCTGGCCTTTATTTTCTTAATCTTTTCAAGCAAAGAAGTCTCGTGCTTTGGCCGTGATGAGGGTCGGGACAAAGCGACTTACCGATTTACGAGCTTTTTAGCTTGTTCCGGATTTGACCGTCTTCTGCGACCCGGACGGTGAAATTCGGACAGGGCAGCATGCAAATGCTGCGGGGGTGGGTCTTTGGATCTACCCCCAATTCGCTTTAATCCGCGCGCATAACGAAATGGCCCCATCCGGCAGACGCTGGATGGGGCCACATTCGAAGGCATAGAAGTCATTCATTACGCGGCGTTAGAAGTATCGCCGCTTTCGTCTGAATCGTCCTTGACGATTTCCAGCGTGGTATGACCGTTCACTGCAATCTTCTTCGGTTTCATCGCGTCCGGAATCTCGCGAACCAGATCGATTGACAAGAGCCCGTCTTCGAGGCCGGCATTTTCAACGCGAACATAATCCGCAAGCTCGAAGCGGCGCTCGAACCCGCGATTGGCTATGCCGACATGGAGCATATCGCCTTCAGCCTGCGCATCTTCGCGTTTTTTGCCCTGAATGGTCAGCAGGTTCTGCTGTGCGGTAATATCGATGTCAGCAGGTTTAAAGCCCGCGACTGCCAGCGTGATGCGGTAATTATCATCGCCGCGGCGTTCAATGTTGAACGGGGGGTAATTCTCTCCGCCATTGCTGCGCGCTTGATTCTCAAGCAAATCGAACAAGCGGTCAAAACCGACTGTACTGCGGCGGTAGGGTGTAAAATCTAAACGTGACATAGTAACAAATCCTCATTGAGCAATTTGACATGGATAGAGCCCGCGCTTCACGGCGCTCCATCGGTTGATATCCAGACCCGTTGTGGCATCAGGACGATTACTCATTTAGGGAGGTATAATTACCTTTCAAGCCCTGATAATGCTGGGCAACGCTGCACCTAAAGGACCGAATATGAGCGCGCCCAAAATTGAAATCTACACTAAATTCACCTGCGGATTCTGCCACCGTGCCAAGCAATTGTTGGCTAGCAAAGGTGCGGAATTTACCGAATTCGACATCAGTATGGGGGGCGTGGATAAGGCTCGTATGCTCGAGCGGGCACCATCGGCACGCACCGTCCCACAAATTTTTATCGGTAATTTGCATGTTGGTGGATCGGATGACCTTGCTGCGTTAGAGCGCGCCGGCAAACTTGACGATTTGTTGGCCGGGTAGGATGTCCTAATGCCGCGCATCGCTGTCTTGCAGATGAACACAGGTATCGATCCTCAGCGAAATGCCTGTGTTTTGGTCGATGCGTTGGAACGTGCGGCTGATGGCGGGGCGGTGATGCTGTTCACGCCGGAAATGTCCACTTTGCTCGATAGCAACCGGGCGAGGGCAGCGGTACATGTCGTGCCTGAGGCTGAAAATCTCGCAATTTCAATGGTGAGGGACGCATGCGCGAATACAGGAGTTTGGCTTGCGTTGGGATCAATTCCGGTCGCAGGATCTGGAGCAAAATCTGCAAATCGTTCGTTGGTGATTGATGCCACTGGTCAGATCCGCGCTCGTTATGACAAAATGCATATGTTCGACGTTGATTTGGCCAGTGGCGAGAGTTGGCGGGAATCAAGCGCCTATCAGGCAGGTAGCGATGTAGTGGTAGTTGAAACTCCAATCGGCCGGCTAGGGCTGACAATATGCTACGACATTCGTTTTCCAGTTCTGTTTGATCAGCTGGGTCGCGCACATTGTGACGTTATTGCGATACCGGCAGCGTTCACGGTGCCGACTGGTCAAGACCATTGGCACGTTCTGCAGCGCGCCCGGGCCATAGAGGCATCTGCTTACGTCGTCGCCGCCGCTCAAACCGGTGAACATCAAGACGGACGCAAGACATACGGTCACAGCCTCGTGGTAGACCCATGGGGTAAAGTGCTGCTCGACATGGGAAAACAGCCGGGGATGGCGTTCGCCGAGATAGAGGCTGACCGAATTGCCGAAGTGCGCTCGCAACTACCCAGTCTTGCCAACCGCCGCGATATCCCTAAATCCACCTCACCATGATCGTATTTGACCTTTCTTGCCCTAGCGGCCACCGTTTTGAAGGCTGGTTCAAGTCGTCGGAAGAATATACCTCACAGGCGGCGCGCGGGTTGGTGTCTTGCCCAGAATGCGGTCTGACCGGAGTGACTAAAGCCCCAATGGCTCCGTCAGTGGGTGCGAAGGGGAACCGCCAAGTTGCTGGATTGGAGAAGCTTGACGCTCCTCGAGGGCAGCGCAAGGCGCCGATCACTAATGGCAAATTGCCGCCCGAAGTCGGAAAGGCGATGAGGGAGCTTCCTGAAATCCAAGCCAAAGCCCTCAAGGACAGTAAGTATGTTGGCGATAGCTTCGCTGAGAAATCGCGGGCAATGCATTATGGCGAGCAAGATGCGCAGAATATCCATGGGGAAGCGACCTTGAATGAAGCGAAGGAGCTTCTTGACGAAGGGATAGCAGTATCGCCGCTGCCTTTTCCGGTTGCACCACCGGATGATTTGAACTGATTGCATCATTGCGCGCTGCGGATTAGGAGCCGTCGCGGTCGCACCCGTAGCTCAGTCGGATAGAGCACCAGATTCCTAATCTGGGGGCCACAGGTTCGAATCCTGTCGGGTGCACCACATTTGCAATTTTGATTCGTCTAAGCGCTTAGCGCGACTTTCCTCGCCTGGCGCCACGATAGCGCCACCAGCGCCATCGATAGAACCAATGCTAGCGCTGCATCGCCTGGCCAGCCGGCAAATTCATATGCAGCAGTTCCAGCCCAACTCGCCAAGCCCGCTCCGATGAACATCAGCATGATGTAGCCTGTCATCAAACGCGTGCGAATGTCAGGTGCGAGTTCGAGCGTGGTCATTCTGCCGGTAACGTCAATTGCCGGCCCGACGGTGTTCATAATAACAATCGGAATGATAAGTAGCCACAGGCTGTCGCCGAATGGCCAAAGTAGTGCGACGCCGGCCATCTGCACGACTGCTAGCCTAAACCGGGCCTTGCTTGCTCCAACCTTGTCTGCCCAGGCGCCAAGCCTAGGTGTGGCGAACAAAGCAACGACTGCAAAACCTGCGAGATAGCCCACTGTATCCGTGCCATACCCCATTTCAGCGCTTGTGAGATGCAAAGCCAGCCCCAGCCAAATCGAAAGGAAGATGCCGAAGTTCAGTGCCTGGATAATTCCTGAAACGACCACTTGTGGGTGTGCCCTAAGCAAAGGGAAAAGCGACATGACGAGGGTGATGTAATTGCTCTTCGGACCAGTGTCAGCACGCGGCCTGCGCCCTTGCATAATCAGCGGTAGAGTCAATGTCGTGAGCACCATCAAGATTGCGGCGATGACGTAAACCAGATGCCAATCGAATTGCTGGGCGATAAAACCAGCGCCGGTTCTGGCAAGCAATATCCCGAAAATTGTTCCTGCTGTAAGCGTAGCGGTCATTGACCCTAAGCGCTCGCCGCTCACTCGTTTAGATGCATAGGCTGGCAGCAAATATGGTGCGATAGTCAAGAAGCCGAGAATAGTGGAGCCGAACAAGAATAGCCAGAAGCTCTTGGATAGGGCCATGGCGCACAGCGCCAGAGTTTGGCCGATTGCGAAGATAATTGACAGCCGCCTGTTACTGTAACGGTCACCCAGCGGCAGCAGCAGGAATATGCCCAGCGCCAAGGCAATTTGGTTCAGTGCTGGGACCAGACCGATGGTTGCCGCACTGACTTCAAAGCCGTCTGCTACTTCGGAAATAATCGGGTGGATGTAATATGCGTTCGCAACCATGACCCCGCCGGCTGCAGCCAGAAGAAATTCCTGCATTCTCGTCAGGTGGCCTTGATATGGGCCGCTGTCATGTTCCGGAGTTGGCAAAGCAAGCTTTCAATTATCGCAGATTTGCGAATAGTTTTTCAACTAGGCAAAATTGCGGAACGGGGCTAGTCCTTGTCTGTTCCGAACATGAGGGGGATATTATATGCGGACTATCAATGCACGTCGCCGGACCAAACTGGCTCTGGGCCTTTTTATCACATCAGCGCTTTCCACGGTCGGCGCGTCTCAACCCGTGCTGGCGCATGATGTTCAGCAGCAAGCCTATAACGTATTTTTCTCTTCCAAATATACTTATTGCGATGCGGCGCTGATCGGCAAATTGTGGGGTATCGATACTGGAGAGGCAAAGGCACAGATCGGCGAAAAGATTCTTAACGGCATCGGCGATAACATTCCGTTCGTGCTGAATTTGAGCCGTGAAGAAGGAAATCAGTGTGAATGGTCTGATGTCCCTTACACCTACGAAGATGCCGAGCTAATTTCGCAGATTTGGGATCTTGGCGGGGTTGGTCAGGCCAAGTCGAAAATGGCAATGCTAGCAACAGCAGGCAACCAGCATTGGATCGATGCCGCGCTTTCTCGCTGACTGAGAAACCATTCGTAGATTTTTTCTACGGAAAGCTAAGTGCAAATAATTATGGGCGTCCCTTGCTAGCAAAGCATTGGACGCCCTAGTCATGTAGATGTGTTGCCTAGTCTTTAGCTTGTCCAGCCAATGGCACAGCTTCTTTGAAAGTGTGCGTAACATAAGGGAACGGTATCTCTATTCCGGCGTCATCAAGCGCGCGCTTGATCGAGCGAATTACCGCATCGCGGCTTTCATGCATGTCGCGGGGCTTTGATCCGGCCCACCACCGCACTCTAAAATCGACAGAGCTTGAATTGAATTCACAAGCAAAAACGTCGATGCCCTTGTCAGTCAGAACGGCATCGACGCTTTCGACAGCTTTGCGAATTACGTCGGCAGCCTGGTCCAGATCGGTGTCGTAGGAAACGCCTGCTAGAACTTCATGGCGACGTTCTGTTTCATCGGTCAAAATCTCGACCGGATTTTTGAACAGCATCGAGTTCGGAACAAGAGTGACTTCACCCGAAAGTTTGCGGATATACGTCTCGCGCAAAGTGATGTGTTCTACCTTACCGGTAATTCCATCGCATTCGATCACATCGCCAATGCGCATTTTTTCGCGAAGCATTATAAGAACACCGGCAAGGAAGTTTTCAAATATATCCTGAAACGCGAAACCAATCGCAACCGCGCCGATACCGAGGCCGGCAATCATGCTAGCTGGCGTAAGGCCCGGCATAACAACAGTGAGGGCGATCATAAAACCAACGATCCAGATCGCCAGCCTGACCAAGGTATCAATTAAATTTTTCAGGCTCGGCCGCATCTCAGTCTTGCCGATCAGCTTGTCGGCAATCTTGACCGCGAATTTTGCGACGAGCCAAGTGATAACGATAATCACCAAGGCAATTGCCATATTGGGTAAGGCGCGGACAATGCCTTCGCCCATATCAACTATTTGGTCTTGCAGCGTTGCAACAGTGTTGACGGTTTTATCGTACGTCTCGCCGGGAGGCGATGTAGTTCCGGATTGCATAGTGTTCCCCATTTTCCAACCCAACGCCATGTAAACACGGTTGTTCCGATTTATCTGGGTTCAATTTGACTTATGCTCATCCCGGGCAATGGCGTGAAGCCAATCTGCATGACGAGGTGCCTTTTTGGTTGCGCTCCATTCGTCGAGCATTGGCATCGCGACCTTTTTAAGCTCCGAATATTGCTCGTCCGTTCCTATGTCTGTGGCAAGTTCAACTCGATGGCCATTGGGATCGAAGAAATAGATCGATTTGAAAATGCCATGATGGGTTGGGCCAAGAACATCGATGCCGAGGCTTTCGACATGGGCCTTCGCTGCTAACAGCTCCGCCTCAGATCCGACGCGGAATGCCAGATGCTGGACCCATGCAGGGGTGTTTTCATCGCGCCCCATTTCAGGCTGCTGCGGTAGTTCGAAGAACGCGAGGACGTTGTTGTTCCCTGCGTCCAAGAATACATGCATGTAGGGGTCATAGGCACCGGTTGATGGGACATGGTCCTCAGAAAATGCCGAGGTGTATTCCATGCCGAGCACTCGCTCATACCATTCAACGGTCTCTTTGGCGTCCTTGCAGCGATATGCTGCGTGATGGACACCGCCCAATTTAATCGGGTGACTAGTCATGCAATCGTCCCTTCCGCGCTTGGCTTCAATCGACAGGCAGAGGTGCAACTTCAGCGACCTCTTCAACCTTTTCCTCCACTTTTAACGCTCCGCGGTTGATTTGGTCCCGCTCCATGCTTTCGAATAGCGCTTTGAAATTGCCTTCGCCGAATCCATCATCGCCCTTGCGTTGGATAAATTCAAAGAACACTGGACCTACTTGAGCTTCGGCAAATATCTGCAGAAGTAGGCGTGGCTGACCGCCATCAGTGGTACCATCCATCAGGATGCCGCGCATTTGTAGCGCATCCTCGTCTTCACCATGTCCGGGCAACCGCTCGCTTAGCATTTCGTAATAAGCTTGGGGCGGGGCGGTCATGAAGGGCACGCCAAATTCTTTAAGGCGATCCCAACAGCCGACCAAATCGTCGCAGATCAGGGCAATGTGCTGAATGCCCTCTCCATTAAACTCCTTCAGGAATTCTTCGATCTGGCCCTTACCGCCTTCGCCTTCTTCATTGAGCGGAATCTTGATCTTGCCGTCAGGCGCAGTCAGCGCCTTGGAGGTAAGACCGGTATATTCGCCTTTGATGTCGAAGAAACGGATCTCGCGGAAGTTGAACAACGTTTCGTAATAATCGGCCCAATAGGCCATCCGGCCATTGTAAACATTGTGGGTCAAATGATCGATAATGTTGAAGCCAGCGCCAACCGGGTGAGTGTCAACACTAGGCAAATATTCGAAATCAATGTCGTAAATCGACAAATCATTCTCACCGGTTTTGCCTTCATACCGGTCGACCAGATACAAAATCGCGCCGCCTATACCGCGGATTGCAGGAATTCGCAGTTCCATCGGTCCAGGCTCGTTCGCCACAGGCTCAGCACCTTGAGCGATCAGGTGTTCATAAGCTTTGGCAGCATCCTTTACACGGAAGGCCATACCGCAGGCGCTGGGGCCATGTTCGCGAGCAAAGAACCAAGCGGCAGAACGCGGTTCATAATTTGCGATCAGATTGATGCCGCCTTGACGCCACAGATCGACATCCTTGCTGCGATGCTTTGCGACTAGGGTGAAGCCCATAGCGGCGAACACTGGTTCCAATCGGCCACGTTCCGGAGCACAAAACTCAACGAACTCGAATCCATCTAGGCCGGCGGGGTTTTCATACAGGTCAGGCATCGGTCACTCCAATTTCGATATGGTTTCACTTGTAACTAATTTTTCGGGCCGATGCAAGAGCGCCACATGCAAGATAGGTGGACAGCCAACCACTGATTGGGCAAGCCATTTGCAATCCAAAAAAGCGAGCAGTGTATGATCGAAAATGAAGAACTTGCAGAAATCAGACGCGCTGTTCGTTCGCTATGCGAAGAATTTCCGGGAGAATATTGGCGTGAGAAGGATCGCAAGCGGGCCTATCCCGGTGAATTTGTAGATGCGTTGACTAAAGCGGGATTTCTCGCGGCGCTTATCCCTGAGGAATTTGGCGGGAGCGGTCTATCGCTCGACGCTGCTGCGGTAATCATGGAAGAAATCCAAGCCTCAGGCTGTAATGGCGCGGCAGCTCATGCGCAAATGTATGTGATGAATACTTTGCTTCGCTACGGCAGCAATGAGCAGAAGCAGGCCTATTTGCCCGGTATCGCCAAGGGTGAACTGCGTTTGCAAGCATTTGGCGTTTCCGAACCGACCAGCGGAACCGATACGCTCAGCTTGCGGACTTTCGCCAAAAAAGACGGCGATGATTATGTGGTGAACGGCCAGAAAATCTGGACCAGCCGCGCCGAGCATTCCGATCTCATGATGTTGCTAGCTAGGACAACTCCGAGAGAGCAGGTGGAAAAAAAGACCGAGGGTTTGTCGCTTTTCCTCGTGAATATGCGTGATGTGGTCGGCAATGGTATGACCATTAAACCAATCCGTACCATGATGAACCACTCGACGACCGAGGTTTTCTTCGATGACATGCGAATTTCAGCATCTGCGTTGATAGGCGAAGAGGGGAAGGGCTTTCGCTACATCCTATCCGGCATGAATGCAGAACGAATTCTGATAGCTGCCGAATGTATCGGCGACGCCAAATGGTTCATCGAGAGAGCGACGGAATATGCAAATGAACGGCAGGTGTTCGGTAACCCCATTGGAAAGAATCAGGGAGTGCAATTCCCGATTGCGCGTTGCTATGCCCAAATGCGCGCGGCAGAGCTGATGGTCCACGATGCTGCAAGTGCCTTTGATGAAGGCGGTAACGCCGGTGCAGAAGCCAATATGGCCAAAATGCTGGCGTCGGAGGCTAGCTGGTCTGCCGCAGATATGTGTGTGCAGACGCACGGCGGGTTTGGCTTTGCAGAAGAGTATGATGTCGAACGAAAATTTCGCGAGGCCCGGCTGTATACGGTGGCACCAATATCGACCAATTTGATTCTCAGCTATCTGGCGGAACACGTTCTCGGTTTGCCGCGATCCTATTGAAGTCTATCGCGTTATTGCAGATAATTTCAGATTATGCTTGTGTCGTTGAATCATATGTGATTCTAAGAGAATTATGACCGTTCAGGGACACAAGATCGCGCTGCCGAAGGAGCAGCTGACTCAGGGATTGGCGCTTGCTGCTCTGTTGATCTTGACCGGGCTTGCAATTGCCGGGCCGAGTGGCTTGCTTGCATGGGGTGAGAATTTGCAATTGCTCGATCAACGTCACGCTCAGATTGCTGCACTTACTGAGGAACGCGATACCCTGAAGAACCGGGTCGAGTTGATGGACCCCAATAATGCCGATCCGGACCTTGCTGGCGAAGAAATTCGCAGGAATCTTAATTTTGTTCATCCCGACGAAGTTGTCCTCACGCTTCCCGATGCCGGCGAATAGCTCAACCGAAATACGCTGATTCCGTAAAGGATTTTGCCAAAGTTTTCGTATGCAGGTGCGTGCAGAGCGTTGCGTGACCCTGACACTTGCGCTTATAGACATTCCCACAGCGTAACACTGCGCGACCCGCCTCCTCTGGTGAAAATTTAGTCTAGGATGTTCCACTTTGGCAAAACCGGCTCGGACCAGCAAAGCTTCCGCAAAGAAAGCTCCTGCGAAAGCATCAGCGGATAAGAAGCCTGCAACGAAGCAGGCTCTTAATCAATCGGACGAGGATTTTGCGCTCCACAGCCTTCAAGCCGCGCATGAAGAGGCGCCTCTTTATGATGCCAGTGATGAAGAGTTGCTGAAATTTTACGAGCAGATGCTACTCATCCGCCGGTTTGAGGAAAAGGCGGGCCAACTTTATGGCCTCGGTCTAATTGGCGGTTTTTGTCATCTCTACATTGGTCAGGAAGCTGTCGCCATCGGCCTGCAAAGCGCTCTCGATAATGACAAAGACAGCGTGATTACGGGTTATCGCGACCACGGTCACATGCTGGCTTATGGTATTGATCCCAATGTTATCATGGCTGAATTGACTGGCCGTCAGGCCGGAATTTCCAAGGGCAAGGGCGGCTCGATGCATATGTTCTCGACCGAGCATAAATTTTATGGTGGCCATGGTATCGTGGGCGCACAGGTCGCGCTCGGCGGAGGATTAGCGCTCGCACATAAATACAACGAGGATGGTGGCATTTGCCTCGCCTATTTCGGCGATGGCGCGGCTAACCAAGGGCAGGTTTATGAGACCTTCAACATGGCGGCATTGTGGAATTTGCCGATTGTGTTTGTGGTTGAGAATAACGGATATGCGATGGGCACCGCGGTAAAACGCGGCTCCGCAGAAACCGAATTTCACCGTCGGGGCACTGCATTCCGTATTCCGGGCATGGATGTCGACGGGATGGATGTTTTGGCTGTGCGATCAGCTGCTGAAATCGCGTTCAAGCATGTCCGCGACGGCAATGGCCCAGTTCTGATGGAACTGAACACCTATCGTTATCGCGGGCATTCAATGTCCGATCCGGCTAAATACCGGACCCGTGAAGAGGTTCAGGAAAAACGGGACCATCACGATCCGATTGAGGCAATCAAGAAAATCCTCGCAGACCGAGGCAAGACTGAAGCTGATTTGAAGGTAATCGATAAAGCAATCCGGGCGCGAGTGGCTGAATCAGCTGACTTTGCAGAAAGCTCACCCGAACCGGATCCGGCGGAACTCTACACTGATGTTTTGGTGGAGGAGTACCACTCATGACTATTGAACTTAAGATGCCCGCGCTTTCACCAACCATGGAAGAAGGCACACTCGCAAAATGGCTGGTCAAAGAGGGCGATGAAGTGTCCTCCGGCGATATTCTTGCCGAGATTGAGACTGACAAAGCGACAATGGAATTTGAGTCGATCGATGAAGGCACAATTGGCCAGATCCTGATCGCAGAAGGTACCGAAAATGTAGCTGTTGGCACCGTTATCGCGACGCTATCGGGCGAGGGTGATGAAACTGCTCCGGCCCCTGCCCCGAGCCCGGCGGCTGAGCCCGCACCGGCTCCTTCTCCGTCAGCATCGAAGCCTGCTAAGAGCGAACCGAAAAGCGACCCCGAAATTCCGCACGGTACAAACATGGCAACCGTCACCGTTCGCGAGGCTTTGCGCGATGCGATGGCGGAGGAAATGCGCCGCGACGAGCGTGTATTCGTGATGGGCGAGGAAGTGGCCGAATACCAGGGTGCCTACAAGGTAACTCAGGGACTACTCGATGAATTTGGACCAAAAAGGGTGATCGATACACCGATCACCGAATATGGTTTCGCGGGTATCGGCACGGGCGCTGCGATGGGCGGCTTGCGCCCGATTGTAGAGTTCATGACGTTCAATTTCGCGATGCAAGCGATTGATCATATCATCAACTCTGCGGCCAAGACCAATTATATGTCTGGCGGACAGATGCGTTGCCCGATTGTCTTTCGCGGCCCGAATGGCGCGGCCAGCCGTGTCGGCGCGCAGCACAGTCAGAACTACGGACCTTGGTATGCAAGCGTTCCAGGGCTGATAGTCATTGCGCCTTATGATTCATCCGATGCCAAGGGGCTGATGAAGGCGGCAATCCGTTGTGAAGATCCCGTGGTATTTCTTGAAAACGAGCTGGTTTATGGTCGCAGCTTCGAATTACCCGAACTCGACGATCATGTTCTGCCAATCGGCAAGGCGCGCATAATGCGTGAAGGCACCGATGTTACCATAGTTAGCTATTCGATTGGCGTGGGCCTATCGCTCGAAGCTGCCGAAATATTGGCTGCCGAAGGTATTGAAGCTGAAGTGATCGATCTGCGCACGCTACGTCCACTAGACAAGCAAGCCGTACTAGATAGCCTCGCCAAAACCAACCGCGTCGTGATTGCAGAGGAGGGCTGGCCGACTTGCTCTATCGCTTCGGAAATCGTCGCAATTTGCATGGAAGATGGCTTCGACCATCTTGATGCGCCGGTCACCCGTGTTTGTAATGAAGACGTTCCGTTGCCATATGCCGCCAATCTTGAAAAGATCGCGCTGATTGACACGCCGCGCATTGTCGAGGCGGTCAAAAAGGTATGCTATCGCAACTAGGCTAAGTTGAGACCGGGTCGCCGACAGGGGCGACCCGATTAAGTGCTAGCACCACCAACCCCACGTTGGGCACCATTCGCCATTCCCATTGTCAATGTTGCCTGAATTACCACCGCTAGTCGTCGTAGTTGTCGTTCCAGGACCGCCCCCCGATGTTGTTCCGATCCCTGCTCCGCCACCACTAGTCGTCGTAGTTGTCGTTCCAGGGCCGCCAGTTGATGTTGCTCCGATCGTGACGCCGCTACTTCCCACCCCGCTCGAGCCAGAGCTTACAATTCCACTTGAACCAGGCAGACCCGTTGCATCGGGATCATCGCTGAATAGCCATGACCAGCTGCCAGTCTTCCTTGGGGGAGGCGGGATCTCCTTATAGGAATCGTAGATATCGCAGCGGGCGATATCATCCGGCGAGTCTGGATCTTTTTGGTAAATCTCAGTCAAATCGCGGCTTGCGCGGACTTGAAATGCTGACGTCGCCCGGATTGTTGTATCGCTCAAGAATGCATCGGTTACGATAGGTTGGTAATCATACGCCACCTCGACAAACATCACCGGCTCGCCTTCCATTGCAAATACTTCCTGATCCTTGGGACCCATCCCGACAAAGCTTGGGTCGTCCTTTCCGGTGCCTTCATCACCATAGGTGGACGGCGATGTCTTGCGCCCTTTGCAGCGCTGCCAAGCGATATATTGCTGCTGTGGGTCGCTGCCCGGTACTACCTGTAGGCTGCTGAGAATAACCCGCCCATATTCATAAAGATCGATATTCTCGCCTGCTTGGAGGTTTGAACCTAGCAACAGATCGTTGAGGTCGCTTTCATAAATCTTGCGATTTGCAAGCGTCGATGTGTCGCCAATGCGCGATGCGTTGTCGGCGATATGCATTGCCGCCTGATTGACTCGCATACTGGTAATGGCAAGATTGCCCGTTTCCAGACCGGCCAAGCCAACGGTTAGTACAAGAGGTGTGGCCAGCGCAAACTCTGTTATGGCGACGGCCTGCTTGTTCGCGCGCAGCCGACGGATCATTTTTCGAAAAGGGCTCATGGGCAATTCTTAGTGACTGCGCGGTCAATCACATCTCCATAGGGTTGGTTCCGTAAAACGGAGGTAACCGTGGTTTGCTGGAACGGCGAAATCCCGATGAATGGCGCAATCGGGAAAGCGCGTGGATATTTGATGGTCACTTCATACAAGACGGCATCGCGGGCACCGCCCATGCCAGCTTGGCCCTGGTCGGCGTCCCAAACTCCGTTGGCGTTGGCGTCTTCGAACGGCTCGCCATCATTGCAGGCATGATCGCCATTAACATCGGTGAAATCTTCCGCCTTGCCGACATTGCTAAAGTTGGAATAGGCTTTGCGATTGAAAGTCATTGTAGCGTCCGGCACAACGTCCAGCACGGCATCACGCACGATCTGGTCGACTGATGTTTCGGTCGCACCCTGTAAAGTTGAATCCCGGGCGGCCGCTTGTACCGATCCTTGCAGCATTGAATTGGCGTACATATTGTACGAAAAATCGAAAATGCCCATGAGCATCATTAACAATACAGGCGCAATCATCGCGAATTCTACCAGTGCAACACCATTGATGTCGTTGCGAAGCGATTTGAATCTGGAAAGGATCATTTCTGGATCCTTAAATCGCCGATTGATTTCGCGATTGAACTGAATGCGTCATTCAGGTCCGATGCGCTGGCGGCTTCAAAATAGCGGCCATTGCCCGCGCATTCGACCATCGAGTCATTAAGATAGGTTCCGAAGGCGATCACCCAGACTGTGATGTTGCGTTTTTTGGCTTCGGAACAAACAACGCCAAAGCGCGCTTCGACTGTTTCTGCAAGGGTTATCGGTGATGCGGGGGTCCAGCGCCGTTCATCCAACCCTTCGAGTCCATATGCGCCGTAGGCCAAATCGTAAGGCTCTGTCTGGCCATCGGTGAGGAATACCATGTGGCGAGTTTTGGGGGAACCGGTCACATCCGCGTTTTCGCTGGCATACAGTCCTGTTGGTGACATCAGCCTCGCACCCCAAATCATCCCTATGTCGTGGTAGGTCGCGCCGTAAGGCGCTAGCGTCGCGAGATAGGTATCAACCTCATCCGTTGTCATCTCCTGCAATTTTTGCGCTTTGGCGGGGCAAGAAGAAAACCACCATGTGCCGGTTTTGGAGTATGTATGGGCGGTCAATTTCTCTTCTTTGGTGAACGAGCCGGTTCCGTGGTCATAGAAGGAGCGGGCGTAGATGACCGATGGATTAAACGGCTTCCACTGTGTTTCTGGATTTCCGGCTGTCGGTACCAGGTCAATATTCAAGTCGAGGTTCTGGTTGAAATCGACATTAAGATAGTCGGTGATCTCGGTCGTCGCACGCTCTTCTATGCAGCCCGGCAATGTGGCACGCCAATCGCTGACTTCCATGGATATCGGCTTGTAAAGGTATTGTGAGGATGTGAAGTTGTAGGGACGGGTCCAATTCGTATAAGTCTGAAGATAATTATCATAACTTAGTTTTTGGACCTCGCACTGGGTCCCGTTCAGGACAACACGGTATTTGTCACCATTCTCGAGTTTTTCCATTTCGGCATGTGTTTGGGTGCCAGCGGGCGGACCAGCAAATGGCGAAGAAACGCTGGATATCTCCGTGTTGGTACTGGTGTAACTTTCAGGAGGCAGCACTTGATCACAAGCGCCATCAGCCGTGGAATAGGTAGATTCAACCTCCCATGTGCCCTTAGTGCCCGATACATATTGAAAATTGATGCTACTAGTCCCGGGTGATGTAAACTCTGTAGACCCTGCGTCCTCGCGTGATTGATAGGTCCACTGATCGGTGACCCAATCATCTGCCAGCAAGTGCCCTACGTTCACATTGGTTGCATAGGGGACAAATCCGTAACGAATACGGCTGTCAGGGGATTTGGCCGCTTCCAATTGCGCGTGAAAATTGCGGATAACCTGCTTCATGCTTTCCATGCGCGTGAGCGGATCGCCGACGTTCGTATGACGCATTGATCCGGTGACATCGAGCACCATCATTACGTCAAGATCGGAAACACTTAATACCGCGTTGCAATCGACCGACACGGGCACTTCATCATAGCCAAATACGCCCATGATGCTGGTGGGAACATCAACAGATGCGACTCCGCTAATCGCGAAATCCTGTTCAAGTGTCATTTCGAAATTGCGGCTTTCAGTGCCGTAATTTCCATCGCGAAAGTTAAGATTGAAGAAGCGGCGACCTGTGGTCGCTACGTTTTCAGGGACTTTACCGTCAACAATCGCTTGCGTCCCCAAGCTCTTGCGAGCGGCGAGAACGCCGGCGTCGCAAGCTGCTTGAAGACGGCTCGACGCAAGATAGGCGCGGCTCATGTCGATACCGCTGCCGACAAGACCCAGCAGCGGGAAAATAGCCGCAGCAATCAAGGCGAGGGTGTTGCCCGACTGGTCGCGAGCGAGCGTCCGGAGGAAATTTCCTCCTTTCGATTGACTGACCTTGTTCTGCTGTTCGGACATCCGAAAATCGCCTTCATTGCTTGAGCGTGGAAAGCTCTAGCGGGAGGGGGCAAAATCTTCGCAAACAAGGATGGTTAAACGGGCTTTAATTTCTGAGCGAAATTATGGAGCAATCGTTGGTGCAACAACAAATATTGGCCGTGCATAGGTTAATGTCGTGCCTGGCAGCGTTACGAAGGGTAGCCAGTCTTCCAAAGTATAAGTGATCGAGATCTTCAACTCATCCGCGCCGGTAACGCGGCTGACGGTCTGCTCGGTCACGGCGATGTTGATCCGGTCTGTATCAAGCATGTAAGGCGCATTCACCGCTGTCGCGAGCAGAACAGAGCGGATTTGTTCATGCGTGGGCTCGGCACCCTTTTGATACTCGACCATAGTGTAGCGTGCACCATCAGACGCGAGCGAACGGATCGCGTTATAGTTCTGCATATAAACGCCAGTGTGAAACACGCCGATCATCAATGTAATCAGGATCGGCGCGAGAATGGCAAATTCAACTGCCATCGCAGCGGTTGCGTCCCGCCTCAGCTGCACCAGTTTGGCAATGATCATGATAATTGCACCGTCCGCTCAACATCGAGTGTTACAGGAGCGCCGACGCCGAAATCAGTCCAGACGGGTGTATAAGTGTCGGTCAGATCGATCTTGATGTAAGAACTGATCACATCATCTTCACCGCAGCTGTCGGCATTTGTCGTGGTTATTGTGTTCGCGTTGCAGCGATAGAACCGGCTTACGGTAATCTGGTTATCCGTTAGTCCCATAGAAGTTTTGATGATGTCTTTGATGGTGGCCAGATTGGTGGTTGCACCTGATGCAGCGGCCAAGGCGATGACCTGGCCTTCCGATGCTGCAGTCTGGAGTTCGTGCTGGCGCGACACCATTGTGCCGACTTCATACGTGCCGAGTGCCATCGTCGCCAAAATAGGCGCGACAATGGCTGTTTCGATCGCCATTGATCCCTTTCGGCAAGCCCAAAGTTTTTGAAATTGGTGGATCATTTATTTTACCAACTTCACGTTGGGCGTGGAGTTGCCAACGCTGGTCGTTTCATTTGTGGGGCACAACGTTTCGAGCGTCGCATTGCCGCGAATATCAATCCTATTCGCCGATATCTGCAAGCATTGTGCAGTCACATTTGAGGTACCGTTAATCCGCAGGGTGCCGGAGGGAAGATAAATCAGACCTTCCATCACTGAATTCGAGTTGCCATTCAAGATATGATCGGCGGAGGGATTATTATCCCGCGCCTCGAATATCAAAATGTCAGACAGGCGGTCTGCGTTTTCTTCATAATCGGTTCCGACAAAATCGCCTGCTGACATGGGGGTCAGATTTATCCGATTCTCGTTACCAGTGCCGCCAAGTTTTACCTCAGCGCCATTCTTCAGAATGAACATCACACCCGACCCGGTGACGTTATAATTTGCCGCCAAATCGAGCGTGCCGCCATTGATTACATAAATTCCGCTCGAAAGCGTCGTGGTGCAGCTTACGACTAACGACGGGTAGGTTCCAGGTCGCAGCGAAGCCTGTTTGTTGTTTCCCTTACCAGCGCACTCGTAAGTCCGGTTTGTGTCATTTGTAGGCGGTTCTAAATCAGCGTAAATGTCCTTTAGGCCGGTTACATTTTCGACCACGCTGGTGTCGCTGTCTTCGGCATCGATGGTTCCACAGGCCACGATAACATCGGTTGAAACATTGGCTGATCCGTCGATGGAGATGGCATTCTCATCGCAGGATAAGGCCGCGATACCGCATTGGGCACGAACGGTTGCATTGCCACCGATTGTTGTGCCGGTTCCGTTCTCAGCCAGTGAAACCAGACAAGCATTGAAGTTGTATCCTTCGGCAAAGCTCGCTTGCGCTGTGGCCCGGATAGTGGTCGCACCTTTCATTAGGAAGCTGCTGAACGGCAATGACTTCGAGGCGGTTGCGGTTACGACCACGCTGTTTCCAGTTCCGCCTGCGAAATCGGCAACCCTGATGGTCGGATCGCTTGCAAATTCGCTCGTCTTGGCGAGGTTGGCATCAAATTCCTGTTTTGCGCGAGTGAGATACAGGTCTTCACTGTCTTCCCTCGCAAGAGCCCAAGCGCCTGCATAAGCGGCCTGGTCAACCGAATGTTGTAATTCTCGCTGCCACATATACCATTGCGCAGTATCCACTGCGAAACCTGCACCGCCTATCAATGCAGGCAAACCGAGTGCCACGAGCAATGTAGCGTTGCCGCTCTTGCTGTTTTTCAACGATTTAGTGAGCTTTTTGACTGCTCGCATCTGCTTACCTTCTCGATTGAACTCAGCGAATGTAAAATTTTGTATCAACACAGCGTAATCAAAACACTAAAGCATGTGGTTAATTTTTAATTATGAGATTTGACTGGGCTCCTAGCCAGAGGGGGATTGGCGCTCATACGCTTGACTATCAGAGCCTATCCCGCTTGAGCGAAACCATGGAATATAGCTCCAATACCACCTATCCAACGCCGCAAGAATTCGCATTGGCGCATGCAGGTACGGATGTCCGTCCAAGGCTAAATGCATTTCTCGCGCTTGATGGCCGGCTTGCGCAGTTCGTGGGTCAATCCAAAGAACCTATGCTGACCCAAATGCGCATCGCATGGTGGCGCGACCAATTGCGTAAGCCGGTCGCGGACCGGCCCAAAGGCGATCCGATTTTGGATGACCTTTCTTCCTCTTGGTCAGGCGAAAACATCGCGCTCATTGCGCTAATTGACGGGTGGGAGGCGCTCTTGGCTGAACCGCCCCTGCCAGAAACTGCTGCGCTGGACTTTGCCAATGGCCGTGCAGCGTGCTTCGCGGCTTTGGCCAAATTATGCGGTAAGCAAGCATCTGCTGGCCGCGCTTTTCTCCATGGTCAATATTGGGCGCTGGCCGATCTGGCAGTACGAGTGAGCGAAGAGGATGAGCGTAGAGTAATTGTCAGTCAGTGTAACGCACTAGAACCAAAGTTGCAGCCGCTCCCTCATAGTTTACGTGCCCTATCGATTTTGGGAAAATTGGGCGAAAGATCTTTGAGCAAAAGCGGTCGTTCTCTTGTCCAAAGTAGGAGCGACATTTTATTGGTTATGCGGCTTGGATTGTTCGGCAGGTAATATACTGTAGGCCCTGAAGAATTTATGCGGGGCGAGATAAAATGAACAGATTGCTGCTTGGCGGTTTATGCGCGCTCTTGATGGTCGGCTTGGGCTTGTTTTGGTGGCAGGGGAGGGCGCAGGTTGAAAGCGCAGCCCCTCCGCCTGAACCATCTGCCATGGAAGAACCGTTAGAACTGGATGCCATCCCCGCTTCTGATGCCGGCGATTTGCAGGGGCCGACGCCGCCGGAATCTACCGAGCTTTCCCGCGAGCAGCGCCGCTTCTTTCGCTATGATCGCGACCGGGACTTGCGGATTACTCGCAATGAAATGTTGTCGTCGCGAACCAATGCTTTTCGCAAGCTGGACAAGGATGGCAACAATCTGCTGACGTTTGAGGAATGGGCGGTGGCCACTGCAGAGCGCTTCGACGAGGCGGACAAAAATCGCGATCTGGAATTGAACCAGGCAGAATTCGCCACGACACGGCCGAAGCGAAGCGCGGCTAAGCCTGTTTGTCGGTGCTAGTGGCCAACTAGATCTTCTACGCTGGAACTTTAGCCATAGTCTCAAGCCAATTACCAAAGTCCGATTTACCCCGAGAGGTGTAAGCCTCCTTCCGCTGCTTCTTGCCGATGTCATGCATCGGCGGGAAAAGTCCGAAATTGACGTTCATCGGTTGATAGGTGGCTGCTTCGGCGTCACCGGTTATGTGCGAGAGAAGCGCGCCCATCGCTGAAGTGGGAGGAGGAGGGGCCCATGTCTCGCCCGCGAGTTCGGCTGCTACCATCAATCCTGTGAGCAGGCCTACTGTAGCGCTTTCTACGTAACCTTCGCAGCCGGTAATCTGCCCTGCGAAGCGAATATGTGGCGCGTCTTTCAGCCGCATTTGCCGGTCCAGGACCAGAGGAGAATTCAGGAAAGTGTTGCGGTGCAATCCGCCAAGCCGCGCGAATTCCGCGTTCTCCAAACCCGGAATTGTACGAAACAATTCTACCTGAGCGCCATGCTTTAGCTTGGTCTGGAATCCGACCATGTTCCACAAGGTTCCAAGCTTGTTATCCTGACGCAGTTGCACGACTGCATATGGCCAGCGTCCTTGGGGAAATTCAGGCGTAGTGTCGCGCGGATTGTCGAGGCCTACCGGTTTCATCGGGCCATAGCGCAGCGTATCGACACCGCGAGAGGCCATCACTTCGATTGGCATGCAGCCGTCGAAATAAGGGGTATTTTCCTCCCATTCCTTGAATTCAGTCTTTTCGCCGTTGATTAGGCCTTGATGGAAAGCTGCATACTGCTCCTTTGTCATCGGGCAATTTATGTAATCGCCTTCTTCATTGGATGCTGCGGTCTTCTTGTCCCAGCGCGATTGGGTCCAGCAAATGTCCATATCGATGCTTTCGCGATAAACGATAGGGGCAATGGCATCGAAGAAAGCCAACCGGTCCTGCCCTGTCGCTTTGACTATGCTTTCCGCCAGACTTGCCGCAGTGAGCGGGCCGGTTGCAACAATTGTCGGGCCGGACGTTGGCAAGGCATCAATCCGCTCGCGAACCACCTCGATATTCGAGTGGCCTAGCAAAATGCGCTGAACCTCTGCAGAAAACGCATCGCGGTCCACAGCCATTGCCGAGCCTGCCGGTACCTGGGCGGTTTCACCAGCCATCATGATAATTGAGTCTAGCCGTCGCATTTCGTGATGCATCAAGCCCACCGCATTGCGCTCATCATCGTCGGAACGGAAGCTGTTAGAGCAGACAAGTTCAGCCAAGCCATCGGTTTGGTGGGCAGCGGTCATGTCGCCCGCGCCGCGCATTTCCGAAAGCCTCACTTTGAATCCGCGCTGTGCGAGTTGCCATGCAGCTTCGCTTCCGGCTAGGCCGCCGCCGATAATGTGAACGTGATGTTTCATGCCGCGCACCTAGTGCTTGCGTGCCCTATTCATCAAGTCCACAATTACATCTGGAGGATTTTATGCCTAAACGTGCATTGGTGGAACATCGGCCATATTTGGTGGCAAGCATTGCATCATCGATTGCCTACTTCGTGTTGCGGACACAAATATTCGATGAATTGACGATCATCGCACTTAAGGGGGCGGGGATCGCGTTTCTAGCTGTTTACGCTTGGCAACGCAGCAGTGCTACGGCGGCAAAGCTTTTGGCAATCGTTCTGGCGCTTTCGGCTTTGGGAGATATGCTGATAGAAATCAGTCTGGAATATGGCGGCGCGGCCTTTTTTGGATCGCATCTTGTCGCGATGTCGCTGTATATTACCAATTCGCGGCAAGAGACCAGCCCAAGCCAGAAGGGCGTAGCAATTGCCTTGCTCGTCATCACACCGTTTGTATGCTGGATTCTGAGCAGGGATTACGCAGTCAGCCTTTATGGCCTTGCGCTCGGCGGCATGGCTGCGACAGCTTGGATGAGCAAGTTTCCGCGCTATCGTGTTGGAATTGGTGCGGTGCTGTTCATCATATCAGATTGGTTTATCTTTCTGAATTTTCGAACAGACAGCGGAACTTTCGGATTGCTGGTCTGGCCAATTTATTATCTTGGCCAATTCCTTATCGCAACGGGGGTAATCCAGACTCTCCGGAAGGAGTTGCCCACGGCAGCGCCAGTTTAATTTGCGGCAGCGATTGTGGTCCGGTGCAATTCGCGCCGGTGGCCCTCATATCCGCCGGTTGCACGGTGGAGTACGCTGCGATTATCCCACAGCACGGTCATCCCCGGTTCCCATTTGTGCCGATAGACAAAGGCATCACTCGTTTGCCAAGTTAGCAAGTCGGTGAGCAACGCGAATGCATCTTCGTTGGCCATGCCTTCGATGCCGATTATGTAACCAGCTGCGCTATATATTCCTTCTTCGCCCGTTTCGGGGTGGGTGCGGATTAAGGCATGAGTCTGTGTTTTCAGAGCGCTTTCATCAGGACGGATCGCCATGCTTCGCCCTTTATCGCTTTTTCCATATGTGCCGTCGGGCGCGTAAGCTCCCTTTGCGCTATGGATTGCGGTTAAAGTCCGCAAATATGCTTTCCGGTCCTCAGGCATAGCGGCAAAAGCCGCAATTTGATCAGCGAACAATGTGTCGCCACCCTCAGGCGGGATATCGACAGCAACCAGACATGTGCCCGATGGAGGCTGCGGCAGAAAACTCCAATCTGTATGCCAATTCTCTGCGAATAAAGGCGAAGTTTCATCCGCTTCTCGCAAAATTGCCGCGATATTCTTGCGTCCATCAATCGGGTCGAAAAACGGGTCATAGCCAAATCCGCCCATCGCAACGGTGAAGCGCTCTAGAGCGTCATCATCCATATGTTGTTCCGGAAAGGTGAGGACCCGGTTATTGATCCAAGCAGAGCGGATCTCCGCAAGAGTTTCCAGCTCGATGGAGTGATTTAGATCAACCCCAGTTATCGAGGCGCCGCATACGGCTCCTGAAGGGGTGATCTTAATGGACATTACTCAGCAGCTCCCTCGGTTTAGTCTTCTCCGCCGGACTCCAAATTATCATCGGAATGCAATGTCGTCTTTGGCACGGTCTCTTCAGCGCTTCGCCCGACCATTTCCTCGACAACGGCATCTTCGGCTTCATTCTCAGGCGTTTCATCTTCGTCAAGTTTCGCGACACTGACGATTTTTTCTTTACCGTCAACGTTGAACAATCGGACGCCGGCGCTCGCGCGACCAATAACCCGAAGGCTCTCTAACCCAATCCTGATAAGCTTGGCCTGATCGGTTACCAGCATAAGCTGGTCCGATTTGGTTGCGGTAAAGCTCGCTACGACAGGGCCGTTGCGCGCGATGTTGTCGATGTTGGTAATGCCCATGCCACCGCGTCCAGCCTGGCGATACTCATACGCTGACGATATCTTGCCGTAGCCATTGGCGCAGACGGTAAGGATAAATTGCTCCTCTTCCGCCATCGCCGCATGATCCTCGGACAATTCAGGCGCATCACCATCGGATTTCCAAGGCGCAACCTTGAGATAATTGTCGCGTTGTTCCGGAGTAGCTGAACCGCCATGCAGAATGGAAAGCGAAACAACTTCGTCATCTTGCTCCTTAAACTTCATTCCGCGAACACCGGTGGAGGTGCGCGAGACAAATTCGCGAACGTCCTCCCCGCTAAACCGGATTGCTTTACCCATTTTGGTTGCCAGCAAGACGTCATCACCCTGTTCAAGCAAGGCAACGCCAATCAGATGATCGTTACTATCTGCGTCAAACTTCATGGCGAATTTGCCGTTCGACGGAATATTGGCAAAACTGTCCATGCTGTTGCGCCGGACGCTGCCCATCCTCGTGGCAAACACCACGTTGAGCGCGCCCCAGGTATCTTCGTCCTCGGGCAAGGGCAGGACTGTGCGGATTGTCTCGCCTTCGTCCAATGATGGCAGAAGATTTACAATCGGTCGGCCTCTGGTTGCGGGACCGCCTTCGGGTAGCTTCCACACTTTCAGGCGGTAAACCTTGCCTGCGGTCGAGAAAAACAGCACCGGATTGTGTGTGCTGGTAACGAACATTTCGCTCACGGCATCTTCTTGCTTCGTGGCCATCCCCGCTCGGCCCTTGCCGCCACGGTTCTGAGCGCGGAAGGTCGAGAGCGGTGTACGTTTGATGTAGCCATCAAGCGTCACCGTCACCACCATTTCGTCGCGCTCAATCAAGTCTTCATCTTCAAGCCCATCCCAAGCGGGTGCGATTTCGGCAACACGCGGCGTGGCGTAATTGTCGCGGATTTCCTGCAACTCGCTACGCATGATTGCATAGAGCTTCACGCGGTCACCCAGAATATCAAGATATTCCGCAATCGCGATCGACAGGACTTTCAGCTCGTCGCCAATTTCATCACGACCAAGCGCTGTCAGGCGGTGTAGGCGCAGTTCGAGGATGGCTTTGACTTGCTTCTCGGAAAGGCGATAGGTTCCACCCTCCTGATCGGCGTCTGGTTCGATAGACTCAACCAGACGGATATATTGCGCGATGTCGCCGATTGGCCATTCTTTTTTGATCAGCTTGGCGCGGGCTTCTGCTGGATTGGGAGAGCTGCGGATCATCGCCACAACTTCATCCAGATTCGACACTGCGACGACCAGCCCGAGCAAAATGTGCGCGCGATCACGGGCCTTATTCAATTCGAATTTGGTGCGGCGCGTGATAACCTCTTCGCGGAACTGTATGAAGGCCTGAATAATGTCACGCAACATCATCACTTCAGGCCGTCCGCCGCGAATGGCGAGCATGTTCGCGGGGAAACTCGATTGGGCAGGGGTGTGGCGCCAGATCTGGTTGAGTACGACCTCTGCAGTCGCATCGCGCTTCAGATCGATCACGACCCGTACGCCCATTCTGCTCGATTCATCACGGATGTCCGAGACACCTTCAATCCGCTTTTCTTTCGCGGCTTCGGCCAGTTTCTCGACCAGGCCGGATTTGCCGACCTGATAAGGTATCGATGTCAGAACGATGCTCTCGCGGTCGCCTCGTTTGGTTTCGATTTCATGGCGGGCACGCTGCAAGATCGAGCCGCGACCAGTCAGATAGGCAGACCGCGCACCAGACTGGCCTAGAATAAGGGGCGCAGTCGGAAAGTCTGGCCCGGGAATAATCTCGAACAGTTCTTCCGATGTGATTTCGGGGTTCTCGATAAAGGCCAGGCAACCGTCAATGACCTCGCCAAGATTATGCGGCGGAACATTGGTTGCCATGCCGACCGCGATGCCGCCTGCGCCGTTGACGAGCAGGTTGGGGAAACGGGCAGGCAGGACTGACGGCTCGGTGCGCGAACCATCATAGTTCTCGACAAAATCAACCGTATCTTTGTCGAGATCGTCGAGCAGCGAATTGGCGACTTTATTCAACCGCGCTTCGGTATAGCGCATCGAGGCCGGCGGATCGGGATCCATCGAACCGAAGTTACCCTGACCATCAATCAGTGGTACGCGCAGCGACCAGTCTTGGGTCATTCTGGCTAGGGCATCATAAATGGCACTGTCACCATGTGGGTGATAGTTACCCATCACGTCGCCGACGATTTTAGCAGATTTGCGATAGGGCCTTCCGGCGACAAATCCGCCCTCGTTACTGGCAAACAAAATCCGCCGGTGGACGGGTTTCAATCCGTCACGAACATCAGGAAGAGCGCGGCTTACGATCACGCTCATCGCATAATCGAGATAGCTCGTCTTCATCTCCTCGACGATGTCAATCCGGCCAAATTGTTCTGACGGCGCCGGTGGGGCGAGAGTTTCGTTGTCGTCGCTCAAGGTGTCTCTTTTCTTTTGCTTCCACGGATGGAATTCTTGTAGCACCCCTATAGAAGGGGCGCGCCATTTTCACCACAGAATACGGTACAGGTCCCAAGAATTTGCGCAGGTTTTCCACACCTGACTAAAGGCGTGAGGATACCACGCCGGATATCCGGTCATATCAGGCGTTCAATGTCCGTTCAGGGGTCTTTTGCTACTTAAGTTTGCAATGCGGGACACGAAACGGCAGTAGCGCGTTTGTGAGACGTACAAAAAGCCTTAAAGGCGTATTCATTCAACTCATGGGAGACACCCCGATGTTTACATTCGACCGAACCAAAAGCGCGCGCAACAATGCGAAGCGACCTGGATCGAACATTGCACTCGCGATTGCACTCATGGCTGGCTCAGCGCTCGGCGTCGCCGGCTTTGCTGACACAGCGCAAGCGCAGAAACGCGATCGAAATGCTGAGAAAGAACCGAAAGCGGATTATTCGAAGGATTTTGTCGCGGTTTACTCACCTATAAGCGCGTTGGCGTCAGGTGAAGCTGCGGATCCAGCCGCCGCAGCTGCGAGAATTTCCGAGATTATCGCTGCTGTGAATACCGATGATGACCGCAATGCGGCAGGTGGCTTGGTTTACGGCCTTGGCCGAACATTGGATAGGACCGACTTGCAATTGCAAGGTCTGAATTTGATGCTGGAAAGTGGCAAGCACCCCAGACCGGGGCAACTGCATTTTAGCGCCCATCAAATACATCGCGATCTCGAACAATATCAAGAAGCACGAGCTTCCCTGCAATCTGCAATCGACATCGACTACAGTTTTGAAGGCGCGATGTCTGATGGTTCAACCCGAGTTTTGTCGACCCCGGATTTTCAGGTCACAATTTCAGAGCTGTATTTCGATGAGGGAAATTATCAGGGCGGGTTCGATTATCTGCAGGGCCTGATTGACGCAAACCTTGCTGCAGGCAGCAAGCCCGACGAAGTATGGTTGCGCCGCGCTTTCTCTGTTGCCAATTCGAATGACATGCTTGAATCTGCTCTGGATTTCAGCGCGATGCACGTGCAGTACTACCCGTCTGAGGTTAGCTGGAATAACGCCTTCGCGGTCCGGCGCAATAATCTTGATCTTGATGATGGTATGACACTCGATCTCATGCGGTTGGTTAATCATACCGGGATGATGAAAACGGGTCGCGATTATGTTGATTACATCGATTCCGCGGACGCGCGCCGTTTGCCGGGAGAAGTGAGCCGGATCGTCAATCAAGCCATTTCGTCTGGTGTTTTGCAGGCGAATGATGCTTTTGTTGCCGAAGCTAAATCCACCGCACAAGGCCGGCTCGCTGCCGATAAGGCCGATCTGCCTGCTCTAGAATCTGATGCAAGAAAAGCCAGTTCAACGGCTTTGACAGCAACGGCTGCTGGGGATGTGTTCCTCAGCTACGGCACGTTCGATAAGGCTGAAGAAATGTACAAGATTGCTGCGACGAAACCGGGAGCTGATTTGCCCCGCGTTTATACGAGGCTTGGTATCGCTCAAACCGATCTTGGCAAGATAGATGATGCGAAAGCGACCTTTGCGATGGTTGAGGGTACGCGCTCAGCGATTGCTAGTCTGTGGATGCTCTATGCTGATTCCAAAGCAACGCCAAATGCTGCGAAAGCGGCAGAAATGGTGGATGTTCCGTCCGAAATGTAATTCGGCGATTGCACTTAGGATTTTCAAAGGCGCGGGCTTCGGTTCGCGCCTTTGTTGTATGTAGGTTTCACGTCTTGGATTCGACGGATGCGCTTTATATAAAGCGGAGCGTTGGCGAATGTGCACTGCAAGTTGCAACAAGTCGCTATCGGAGCTCATGATTCCGAAGCCCCGAACGCGGCTGTGATTCAACATGCCCCTCGCATCAATGGTCATCTTCATGCGGTGGCATTTTTGCCCATGGTCCTGTCAGATTGCAGGGGTGTTTCGACCGCGTATCGGTGCGTCTTGTTTTTCCGCCCTCAAACGACACCTTGCGCCAATTGCCATAAGCGCGCCTGATCTTGACCTGCTTCAATTCTGCAGGAACAGTCAGAACCGGATCAATGCCAGCCCTGCTTGCATGGTCTGCATTAATCGGCAGAGCGATATTGAGGTTATGTAGTTCTACTATCCGCGAGGCATGGATCGCGCTTTCACAAAGCGCAGGTCACTCAACTGGCCTGAACTCGTCAGCATCACTATCGCGAACATACAAGACGCCTTCAGAGATTGCGAAAAAAGCCCCTTGCAGCTTCAGGGTTCCAGCCGCCTCTTTTTCCTGAATAGCCGGGAAGCTCCGCAAATTCTCCAGGCTCACACCCACTGCCGCGAGTTCCATCGCCCGCTCTGCTTCTTTTCCGGTGGTTCCATGTTCGCTCGCCACCGCTTCGCGCGCATCATCCAGCAGTTTTATCCAATTTGCGATAAACCCGCCTTTTCCCGGCTCTGTTCCATGCAATTCGCGGGTTAATGCGGCACGGCAGCCTCCACACATGCCATGTCCCATGACGACGATTTGCTTCACCTCAAGGACCTGCACCGCAAATTCCAAAGCGGCCGAAACTCCGTGCAGACCCGGAGAGGTTTCGAAAGGAGGGACAAGCGCAGCGACATTGCGAACTACGAAGATTTCGCCCGGATCGACATCGAATATCTGCGCCGGATCGACGCGGCTGTCGGAGCAGCCGATTATCATCAGCTTGGGCGATTGGCCTTCTAGCGTGAGTTTCTCGAAACGTTCGCGCTGTCTAGGATAGCTTCCACTGCGGAACCTACGATACCCCTCCAGTAACTCCGCAAATTCTGGCACTAGAAACGTTCCCCGCGGATGACCTCTACATCCCACATACTAAGCAACAAGCCATGGCTTGTCAGGATTGGAGCGATGTCTTCCGCGAACACCATAGCCTTTTCAGCCGCCGCTATCGTCAAAACGAGGCATTTGTCGGTACCCATGACACGTTCCTCGCGCCAGCGCCCGTCGCGCCCTTTCCCGGATTGCACAGGCGTGACTGTCCATCCTGTTATCCCTGCGCGGTCGATCGCATCGGTAACGCGCCGCACCAGCGCCGCATCAGTCAAGATTTCAATTCGTTTACGGATGACGGTTTCAATCATTATGCTTCTCCGCCTCAGCCGCCCATTGCGCTGGCAAGGGCTGTCAGCAGCCCGATATTAACAAGGATATTGAACGGGAAAGTGATGCTGAGTGACATAGTCAGATAAATTCCTGCATCAGCTTGGGGCAGAGCGAGCCTCATTGCCGCTGGAACCGCAATATAGCTGGCACTGGCACACAGCACACCAAAGGCGGCGGTAGAACCGATATCGAGCCCGATTGCGGTGCCTGTTAATACGCCAAGTGTGCCGTTAATCAGCGGTAATGCAATGGCGATTACTACTAGGCGCCATGTAATCGACTTTGCATCCATAATCCGGCGTGCAGCAATCAAACCCATATCGAGTAGGAACAGGCAAAGCACGCCTTTGAACCCTGCTTGGAAAAACGAGCTGACTTCTTCGAAGCCACCTGGGCCAGCGATCACACCGATTGCAAAGCTACCGAGTAACAAGACAACCGAAGCATTGAGGAAGACTTCCCTCATCATGTCTTTCCGGTCATCTGACCCGTCGGTATTACTGAGGCCCTTGGCTAGCATCAGGCCGCTCAAAATGGCGGGTGTTTCCATTGCCGCCATAACTGCAACCATGAAACCGGCAGCGGGAAGGGCGGACAATTCGAGAATTTCAACTGCTGTCACAAAAGTGACGACACTGACCGAACCATAATGCGCCGCGACCGCCCCCGAATTCAGCTTATCAAGTTTGCCGAAGCTTTTGAGCACCGCGTAAGCTAGATAAGGCAGCACAAAACTGGCCACAATCCCGGCCGCGAGAGCTGATCCGACAGTGATATCGATCCCGGATTTGGCGACCGCTACGCCGCCTTTCATCCCAATCGCAGCCATAAGATAGAGCGACATCCCTTTCGCCAAGGCTTCGGGAATAGCGAGGTCCGAGCGCACGAATGCGGCAAACATGCCCAGAATGAAAAACATCACGACTGGCGACGTGAATGTTTGAAGAGCCATTGAGTCCATCACGATGTGCTAGCGCCGCGAATGTTGATGGGCAATAACGCCGCAAATTCATCCACCATTACGCATTTGCATTGGATTTCTGGAGCCGGCTGCGGGGCATTGCGGAGATAGCACAAGCGCCCTAAATAGACCCTATGAACGACCTCTCCCCAAATTCATCAGCACATCCCGACCGTCCGGCACGTCAACGCAAGCCAGACTGGATCCGGGTAAAGGCTCCGATTAGCAAAGCCTATCATGAGACGCGTAATTTGATGCGCGAACTCAACCTGAACACGGTATGTGAAGAAGCAGCGTGCCCCAATATCGGCGAGTGCTGGAGCAAAAAGCACGCAACCGTGATGATTTTGGGCGATGTGTGCACACGCGCCTGCGCATTTTGTAATGTAAAAACAGGCATGCCGCGTATCGTCGATCCGATGGAGCCGGAGAATACTGCGATTGCCGCGGGCAAAATGGGGCTTGAACATATTGTCATCACATCAGTTGACCGCGATGATTTGCCAGATGGCGGCGCGAGCCAGTTCGTCAAAGTTATCAAAGCGCTTCGCCGCGAAACGCCAAACACAACTATCGAAATTCTTACGCCCGATTTTCGCGGAAAAATGCGCGCTGCGGTGGAGGCGATCTGTGAGGCTGGACCGGATGTGTACAATCACAATCTGGAAACTGTGCCGCGCCTGTATCCGACCATCCGGCCCGGCGCGCGCTATTATGCTTCTCTGAGATTGCTGGAAGAAGTGAAAAGCCACAATCCGATGATATTCACCAAATCGGGCATCATGCTCGGGCTTGGAGAGCAGCGCTTAGAAGTTCATCAGGTGATGGACGACATGCGCTGCGCCGACGTCGATTTCATGACGATGGGTCAATATCTACAGCCAACGCCAAAACATGCAGCGGTCGAAGATTTTGTTACACCCAAAGCATTCGATGCGTTTGGAGCAATTGCCCGCGCCAAAGGGTTCTTGCAGGTTGCATCAACACCTTTGACCCGATCAAGCTATCACGCCGGCGATGATTTCGCTGAAATGCGCGCTGCACGTGAGGCGAAACTGGCCAAACAGAGGGCCTGATGCCCGGCATTCGCGAAAAACGGGCCCTGCCTTACAGCTGCGAGCAAATGTTTGATCTTGTGGCTGACGTTGCGCGCTACAAGGAATTCCTGCCGTGGGTTGTGGCGACGCGAGTACGATCGAACAGTGAGACTGAAATGACTGCCGATATGGTTGTTGGCTTTAAGTCACTCCGTGAAAGCTTTACGTCTCACGTCAAGAAAGACCATCCAAATTCGCTTACGGTCCATTACGTCGACGGGCCGCTGCGCGATTTGGACAACACTTGGGGCTTCACTCCGACAGCTAATGGCGGTTGCGAGGTTGATTTTTGTGTCGATTTTACGTTTAAAAACCGCGTATTCGAAGCGCTGGCGGGGCAATATTTTGATCGCGCCTTCCGTAAAATGGTGGCCGCTTTTGAAGCGCGCGCAGACGACCTTTACGGCAGCAACAATTCAAGCGCGCACATCGTCGCCTGATGCCGCACTTCGGCCCGGCTTAATTCGCCGAAACTCTTGAGTTCCCCATCCGGCTCTTCTTCGGTGTCGCGTGTTGCGCGAGCGAACACGACAGTGCCAACTGGCTTCAATGCGGTCCCGCCATCTGGGCCAGCAACGCCGCTGATTGCTACAGCGATATCTGCATTGCTGTTCTTCAAGGCACCCTGCGCCATCGCCCACACACAAGCGATAGAAACAGCGCCAAATGTTTCGATAATGTCGCTTGCGACATCAAGATCTTCCATCTTCGCTTCGTTGGAATAGGTCACGAAGCCCCGTTCCAAAACGGCAGAGGAGCCCGGGATTTCGGTCAGTGCAGACGCTACCAAGCCGCCAGTGCAGCTTTCCGCGAGCGCAATCTTACGGCCAATCTTGGCATTTTCTTCAACGACTTTGCGGGCCAACGCGTTGATGTCATCAGGCAAAAGCGACTTCATCATTTTTCTTTCACCGGACAAATTTTAGGATTTTGAATATCAGGAATGATGTCGAATATAGTCGAGACTAGGGTTCCAAAATTTTGCGGCGGTAGAGGAGCAAGAGGTTCGAGAACCCGCTCAATCTTTTCGCAATCCGCCGACTTAATGCTTTTTCCTAACTCAGCTTCGATCATGAGTTCGAAGAATGGGCGAAGCAATTCTGGCGGCAGACTGTCAAACAATGTCGACATCTCGTCATCTTTCGCGTCCCTAACCGCGAAGGTTTTGAAGAAGGAATATGCGCCGGGCCAGGCTTTCTCCTGAAGCCCTGCATATCGCGATATGAATATCTCGCCTTCGCGCGCGACAAAACCGTCGCTTTCCAATTGACCGCTGCATTTCTCTTGGAAAGCGGAATAGGCAACAGGCATCACGAACAACACCGCGTCCGTCAAATCCTCCTGCTTGACACAAGTCTGCCCCGCTTCTTGGGCAGAAGTGACTTGCGCCGATATTAGCGCAGCCAGCGCGATTGTTGTGGCCGTGAATCTGCTTTTCATGAGAGATCAACTTCCTCTTATCACTGTAGCGATCGCTTGCGCCGCGATACCCTCTTGTCGGCCAGCAAAACCCAGACGCTCTGTAGTCGTGGCTTTGACACTCACTAGGCCGATGTCAACGCCCAGCAACTCCGCTATCGCGCCGCGCATTGCATCACGGTAAGGGCCGATTTTCGGCGCTTCGCAGATGATTGTCAGATCGACATTACCGATTTGATAGCCAGCTTCGGCAACCAAAGACGCTGCATGTTCAACAAATTTGGAGGAGGCAGCGCCTTTCCAGCGTGGGTCGCTTGGGGGGAAATGCTGCCCTATATCGCCTGCTGCAACGGCCCCCAATAGAGCGTCGACCACAGCGTGCAGTGCGACATCTGCATCGCTGTGCCCAGAAAGCCCCTTTTCGTGATCTATCTTAATCCCGCCGAGCCAGAGCTCTTCGCCAGCTACCAAGCGGTGGACATCATATCCCATGCCAGTTCGCATTGCTGGCAAATCACTCATGAAATCCTCCGAAAAAGTCAGCTTCTTCAAATCTTCGTCGCCTTCCACATGGGCTACTTGCCCCCCATTAGCGATAAGGACTTGCGCGTCATCACCCGCATCTAGCGGTCCCTCCCAGTTTCGGTGGGCTTTGAGGATCGCATCAAAGTGGAACGCCTGCGGTGTCTGCACTCTGCGCAAATTGTCACGATCAGCTGAACCAGTCATCAGTCCGTTATGATCGAGTGACAGGCTATCCACTACGGGCAATACGGGAATTGCCCCCGGTATAGAGTCAAGCGCATTGAGCAATCGGTCGACCACGGCTGAAGGCAGGATTGGCCGCGCTGCATCATGGATCAATACATCGCGCGGCGCGGCGTTACTAAGACTTTCAAGCGCGGCGGAAACCGAGCCCTGTCTTGTTTCCGCTCCGACCACAAAGTGGACGTTTTTAATCCCTTGAAGCGTCTTTGAAGCGATCTCTTGGGTGTGATCAGGTATCGCTACAATTATCGGATTTGCGCCAGCTGCGGCAAGACTTTCAGCAGAATGCCTTAGCACCGGCTTCCCGCGCCAGATGGCAAATTGCTTGGGTAACGGTTGGCCCGCTCGCAGACCGCGGCCGGCTGCGACAATGATCGCAGCGAAACAGTTTCCGGTGCGGGGAAGGGGCGTATCCTTTACCATTTCCCAAGTGCGCTAGCTGCTTGCGCCCGATGCTGCAATGCACTATGCGCTGCCCAAATTTTAGGCACTGATTGATTATGAGTAATATTCCAGCACCGCCCGTACTCTCGCCGATCCAGATTGGTGACGTTACGATTGATTGTCCGGTAATCCTCGCGCCGATGACTGGTGTGACCGATATGCCGTTCCGCACGCTCGTACGCCGTTATGGATCTGGCCTCAATGTAACCGAGATGATCGCGAGCCAGGCGATGATCCGCGAAACCCGGCAGTCGCTGCAAAAGGCAGCCTGGCACCAAACGGAAGATCCGGTTTCCATGCAGCTGGTCGGCTGCGATCCGGTATCCATGGGGGAGGCTGCAAAGCTCAATGAAGATCGCGGCGCCGCAATCATCGACATTAATTTCGGCTGCCCAGTGCGCAAAGTGACCAACGGATTTGCCGGTTCGGCATTGATGCGTGAGATACCGCTCGCGACAAAGTTGATGGAGCATACGGTCAAATCTGTTCAGGTGCCCGTTACCGTCAAAATGCGCATGGGCTGGGACCATGACAGTTTAAACGCTCCCGAGCTCGCGCATATCGCCGAGGATTTGGGTGTGAAAATGATTACCGTTCACGGACGTACTCGCAACCAGATGTATAAAGGCAGTGCGGATTGGAGCTTCATCCGCAAGGTCAAAGACGCGGTATCAATACCGGTTATAGTTAATGGTGATATTTGCGGTGTTGATGACGCTTCGGCAGCGTTGGAGCAATCGGGCGCGGATGGCGTGATGATAGGTCGCGGTGCCTATGGTAAACCGTGGCTGCTTGGCCAGATCATGCATTGGCTTAAGACGGGCGAGAGACTGGAAAGTCCGAGTTTCGGCGAGCAATATTCGGTGCTTATCGAACATTATAAGGGCATGCTCGACCATTACGGCCGTGAGGTGGGTAGCAAAGTCGCGCGCAAACATTTGGGTTGGTATACCAAGGGAATGCACGGTTCGGCTGAGTTCCGTAATCATGTGAATTTTATTGATGATCCAGATCAGGTGATGGGCGAACTGGAGCGTTTCTATGATCCGTTCATTCATCGCCGCGCTGCATGATTATCAAGGTTAAGCCAACTGCCGACGCACAGATTGCGGGGATGCTATTTGCGGTACTGTTGATTGATGATGCCCAAACAATTGCCGAGGCAAATCATGCTGCAGAAGATATGTTCGGGCGCAGCGCCGCGCGGATGATTGGGCATCCGCTCACAGAAACGGTCAATTTTTTAGATCCCAAAATCATCAGCAGGCTGGTTTCAGCCGATGCGCAATTGGTTGCACGCGGGATAGCCATCGGGACTCCCCTCGGCGATAGGTTGATAAATTTGACTGTGTCGCCGATTATAACAGGTCAGGGCTGGAAAGTTTTGACATTCTCTGCCGCCGGGCAGGATGGAATGCGAGATGATCCCGATGCGCCAACGGCGCTGAAGGCCCCTGCGATACTGGCGCATGAAATCAAAAACCCATTGGCGGCAATCCGCGGTGCAGGGCAATTATTGGCCAGAAAACTGGGTGATAAAGACCGCAATCTGACTTCGATGATTTCAGATGAGGTCGACCGGATTGCGCGGCTGATCGACCGGATGCAGCAATTGGGAAGCAATCAATCCGACCCTGTCGTGCCGATCAACTTGCATCAGTCAATCCGCAATGCAGCGGCAACGGTAAGAGCTGCGGTGAAGGATCGGGCTGAGCTTGTTGAGGAATTTGACCCTTCGCTCCCGGCAGTTTTGTCCAATGGCGATGCGTTGGAGCAGGTTTTGATCAATTTATTGTCCAACGCTGTCGACGCATGTGAAGGATGCCCTGCGCCGACGGTTACTGTGAAAACGCGCTTTGTTAGCGGACTGGCCTTCAACACAACAGGTTCTGGCAAATCGGTCCGCCTGCCAATTGAAGTGACCGTTAGCGACAATGGACCGGGCATCGACCAATCTCTTACGGAGCATATTTTCGATCCCTTCGTTACTTCCAAGAAGAATGGTCAGGGATTGGGGCTCGCGCTCGTCAAGAAGATGGTTGGCGATATGGGCGGTCGGATTAGCCACAAACGCAATGATCTGCTGAAGTTAACCGAATTTCGTATCCACTTGGCCATCGCGGAATAGGAGGCGGACATGCGCAAGATCCTGCTGGTTGAAGATGATGCTGCGATCGCCACCGTAGTTACCGCTGCGCTGGAAGAAGAGGGCTTTGAAATTCTGCGCTGCGAAAGTCTCCTGGAGCGCGATAAGGCACTTGCCCAAGGTGGGTTCGCGGCAATGCTCACTGATGTCATGTTGACCGATGGTGACGGGATAGAAACCTTGCCAGAGGTGATCGTTCAGCATCCTAAGATGCCGGTTATTATTCTTTCAGCGCAAAACACGCTCGATACGGCGGTTAGGGCCACCGAAACCGGTGCTTTCGAGTATTTCCCCAAGCCGTTTGACCTGGACGAACTGGTTCGGGCCGTGTCGCAAGCAGTTGGAAATCGAACTGATAGTGCGGCTGACATTGAAGAATCTGGTGATGGTTTGCCGCTGGTTGGCCGTAGCCAAGCGATGCAGGGTGTCTACCGTATGATTACTCGCGTTTTGCGAAATGATCTAACTGTGCTGATTTTGGGTGAATCGGGCACAGGTAAGGAATTGGTAGCAGAGGCCATTCATCAGCTCGGACACAGAAAGACCGGTCCATTTGTTGCGGTCAATGCTGCTGCTATTCCGGCCGATTTGATAGAGAGCGAATTGTTCGGTCACGAGAAAGGGGCATTCACCGGCGCGGTTACGCAATCAATTGGCAAGTTCGAGCAAGCCAATGGAGGGACCTTGTTCCTCGATGAAATCGGGGATATGCCAATTGAGGCTCAAACCAGATTGCTGCGTACGCTCCAGTCCGGCCGCATTCGCCGTGTCGGCGGAAGGCAGGAAATTGCAATCAATGTCAGGATTGTTGCGGCGACTAACCGCAACCTGGAACCAATGATCGCGGCGGGGACATTCCGCGAAGATCTGTTTTATCGACTCAATGTCGTTCCGGTCCAATTGCCACCGTTGCGTGAACGCCGCGATGATATCGAAGCTTTGGCCGGGCATTTTTTGAAACTTGCGGTGACCGAGGGATTGCCCTTGAGGCAAATCGACAGTGCCGCGCTTGAACTGCTCAGCGCGCACAGCTGGCCCGGTAATGTCCGTGAATTCCGCAACACGATGTACCGCCTCATCCTGCTATCACGCGACGATGTAATTGATCGCGAAAGTGTCGCCGAAATTCTTGAAGCAAGCGCGAGATCCGAAGCTGTTTCGATTGATCACGGGTTCGGTCCCGCGTTGCAAAGTTGGATGGAGCGTGCGAATCCGGCCGCTGGCACGGTCTATCATGCGGCAGAAGCAGCATTTGAAAAACCGTTATTTGAATGGGCTCTGCGTCAAACCGGCGGCAATCAGCTCAAAGCCGCGCGCATTTTGGGGATAAACCGCAACACGTTGCGCAAGAGGATCGGCGAATTATCCATAGAGCCTGAAGATTTTTCAGCTTCATAAGCGCCGGTAGGCGCTGTTTTACAACGTCTCACCGAAAAACTGCTTGCATAATTACAACACTATCGTTGTAAGTATGCCACTATGAACGGCGCATCCATGACCGCGGCAAGCAAGAGCCCCAGATGGTGGCGCAAATTTGTCGTTGCGTCGCGGCGGGCCAATTTTTTCCTCATTTTGGAAATACTTGCTGCAATCTCGGTGGTTGTGATGATCACCGCAACATACATTGCTTTCACTACTGCTCCGGAGAATGGCGAGCTACTGCCTTCGGGGCAGGTGGCTGTTTTGTTGATCGGGACGCTGATACCGTCGATGGCGTTGCTAGTGCTGTTCGGTCGCCGAAGAGCAATAAAACGTGCTGCAGGCAGTACAGCACGGCTGCACACTAGACTGGTATTCTTCTTTTCCCTGGTGGCTGCGATCCCCACGCTGTTGGTCGCTGCCTTCGCTGCTGTGTTGTTCCAATCGGGTGTTGATTTCTGGTTCTCGGATAATTCACGAGGGTTGATGCGCAACGCCAATGAATTGGCTCAGGGGTATTACGAGCAGAACCAGGTCCAAGTCGGCAATCATACCATCACGATGGCGAATGATTTGCGCGCCTATCTTCGCACGGAAACAATTGCAGATGATGAATTCATCGATTTCTACAATTATCAGATGCAAGGCCGCGAGCTGAACGAGACTGCGATATTGCAGCGGGTTGAAGATGGTAGTTTTAGAACCGCGATTGTAATTAATCTCAGTGAAGACAATGTCCCGGTCAATTATGCGCTGAATGCAGTAGCGCGTCTCGACGATGGGGAAGGGGTGGTGGTTGCGGCAAATGAGAAGCGAATTGAAGCGCTCTCTCCAATAGACCAGGCAGGCGGGGTATATCTGTATAACGCACGCAATTCTGAATCCGGTCCGTTCAGCCAATGGGAAAGCGCGAAGTCAATTTCGGCAGCTTATGATGTTTTGACCAATAGGGCCCGCGCGCTGCAACTCCGGTTCAATCTTGCACTGTTCTTTGTTTCGCTCGCGCTTGTTGGCATTGCTGTGTGGTTCGCGCTCCGTTTTGCAGACAGACAGGTAGAACCTTTAACCGATCTGGTTGGCGCCGCGCGCAAGGTGGGCGCAGGTAATTTCGCCTTGCGAGTGGAAGGGCGAACAGGCGCTGACGAAATCGGTCAACTCAACCGCGCGTTCAACAGAATGACCGCGCAAATCGAAAAACAAACGGGCGATTTAGTCAGGGCCAACGCCCAATTGGACCAGCGCCGCGTGTTTATGGAAACATTGCTCGAATCCACTTCTGCAGGGATTATCTCGGTTGATAGTGCCGGTTCGATTTTACTTATGAACAGCACTGCGCAGCATGTCTTGCTTGCGCCGGATGCGGGCGATGTTGCCGGGGCTGATTTAAGCGTAGTCGCGCCACAGCTCACCAATCTAATGGACGCTAGGCTAGCCAGCGGGATCGTCACTTATAGCCGTGATGGCGACCTCTTAACCTTGGCAGTCAAGATTGCTGACACTCCCGATGGACAGGTGATCACGTTCGAAGATATTACCCGCCAGTTGCTAGATCAAAGGCAAGCAGCGTGGTCGGATGTTGCGCGCCGTATCGCGCATGAAATTAAAAACCCTCTGACACCGATTCAGCTTGCGACCGAGCGTTTGAAGCGGAGGTACCGCAAGCAGATTGAGGTGGATACAGAACTGTTCGATGATTTGACCAATACGATTGTCCGCCAAGTTGGCGATTTGCGCAAAATGGTCGATGAATTCTCCTCCTTTGCAAGGCTGCCAAAACCAGTTTTTCGGACGGAGGACGCGCTCGATTTAGTTAGGCAAGCGCTATTTCTTCAGGAGGTTGCTCATCCCCAGATCGATTTCAAATTTTCGACCGATTTGGAGCCGCCGCTATTGATTGCCTGTGACCGCCATCAAGTCGGCCAGGCGTTGACCAATGTTTTGAAGAATGCGGTTGAAGCCGTTGAGGCCAAGGCGAAATTATCCGAGACAGATTATCGCGGGCAAGTCGCCATAATAATGTCCGCCGATGATAAGAAGATCGTTGTTGAGGTTGAGGACAACGGTGTCGGATTGCCGAAAGATAGCGAGCGTATAGTGGAACCTTATGTAACCACACGTGACAAGGGCACCGGACTTGGGCTCGCAATCGTGAATAAGATTGTCGAAGAACATAGCGGGGATATGAATTTTGCCTCTACGTTTATTGGTGGCACCCGCGTCACGCTAAGGTTTGCTCGCGACCCTGCGCCCGAAATGGATGAGGTCGGCCCATGATAATCAAACCCAATGAAACACATTCCAAAACCAGAAATGGAGCTGCGCAATGGCGCTAGATATCCTGATAGTCGACGATGAGCGCGACATTCGTGACCTAGTCGCAGGAGTGTTGAGCGATGAAGGCTACCAATGCCGAACAGCCGCCGACAGTACAACAGCGTTGACCCTTGTGGATGAGAAGCGTCCAAGCGTCGTGCTATTGGATGTATGGTTGCATGGTAGCCCTATGGACGGGCTCGAAGTGCTCGATGCCATCAAGCAGCGCGAGCCTGAATTGCCGGTCATTATCTTTTCTGGTCACGGTAATATCGACACCGCTGTTTCCGCCGTTAGCCGCGGAGCAATGGACTTTATCGAGAAGCCATTTGAAGCCGAGCGTTTGCTCTTGCTTGTCGGACGCGCAACCGAGACGGAAAGGCTAAGGCGAGAGAATAACCGGCTCCGCAAAGGATTCGGTAGGGGCGAGGAATTTACTGGCAATTCGGCCGCAATTAATCAGGTGCGCGCGACTTTAAAGCGGGTTGCCTCAACTGGCAGTCGCGTGCTGATTACCGGCCCAGCGGGCGCAGGCAAGGAAGTCGCAGCGCGACTACTTCATAGTTGGAGCCCACGCGAGAAAAACGCATTTGTCATCGTCAATTCGGCTCGCATTACTCCAGAACGGTTCGAGCAAGAACTGTTTGGTGAGGAAACGGGTGGCAAGCTTGTGCGGCCCGGCCTTTTGGAAATGGCCAATGGCGGAACACTTTACCTCGATGAGGTCGCAGATATGCCGCTGTCAACGCAAGCACGTATATTGCGGGTCCTTACTGATCAGAGCTTTGTCCGCGTTGGCGGCAGTCGTCAGATCGGTGTTGATGTTCGGGTGGTTTCATCCACGGCTCGCGATCTTCAGACTGAAATTGAGGAGAAACGCTTCCGCGAAGATCTATTCTACAGGCTGAATGTGGTTCCTGTGACAATCCCGTCGCTTGCCGAGCGGCGCGATGACATCCCTGCTTTGTCAGCACATTTCTTTACCCGTCATGCGGCTGAACAGGGTATTCCGGCACCAGATGTTTCAGAGGAAGCCATGGCGGCGCTTCAGGCATATGATTGGCCAGGCAATGTACGCCAATTGCGCAATGTCATTGAACGCACAATTATCCTAACCCCGCGAGACGAGATTGAAACCATCGAGACCTCGATGCTGCCAAGCGAAGTCACTGGTGGGAAGCTGGGTGGTGGCGGTGGTATCGCCGCCCTAATGGGCGCCCCACTGAGAGAGGCTCGCGAGACCTTCGAGCGTGAATATCTGAGCGTCCAAATACGACGTTTCTCTGGCAATATCTCGAAAACGGCTAGCTTTATCGGGATGGAACGGTCGGCGCTCCACCGCAAATTGAAATTGCTGGGGATGGGTGACCGAAAGAAGGGTAATGATGATTAGAAGGAAATGTCACGAGGTTTCTCATATTTCCAATTGTAAAGTAGAATGAAACTCCATAGTTTAAGGACAATTATCGGCGCAGAGTATTATCAGGCGTCAGATTGCGAGCCAGCGAAGCTGGTCGCCAATAATGGAGAAAATCATGTCCGAAGGACGTACACTAACGGCTCGCGCCGTTCAAACGGCCCCTGATCCGGCGCCGGCCCCGAGCACCAAACACGCGAATTTGCAGGATGCATTCCTTAACATGCTCCGCAAAGACAAAGTGCCCGTCACAATGTTTCTGGTGAAAGGCGTGAAGCTGCAAGGCATTGTGACATGGTTTGATAATTTTTCGATCCTGCTGCGCCGGGATGGTCAGACCCAGCTGGTTTGCAAACATGCCATTTCTACGATCATGCCGGGCCAGCCGATTGATCCCTCGCAATTCGGAAGCACCGATAGCAACCGTAAGCAGCGGTTATTACAAGACGTGTTTCTGAGCAGCGTACGAGATGCAGACACGCATGTGACCATGTTTCTGGTCAATGGCGTGATGCTGCAAGGATCAATTGCTGCCTATGATCTATTCTGCATGTTGTTGGAGCGTGATGGCTTCGTTCAACTGGCCTACAAACACGCAGTGTCCACCATCCAGCCTGACAAGCACGTTGATTTGTCCGGCGATTGGGAAGGCGAAGAAGTCTGAGCTTTGATGACAACTTGATGGGCGAAGTCTCGCGCGGGGCGCGGGCTGTCGTCGTATGTCCCGACATTCGGGGTGTCAGCTATGACCTCGATGCAGAGGCGCGGCTCGAGGAGGCTTGCGGTCTCGCACTGGCTATCGGTATTATTGTGGTGCAAGCGACCATAATTCCGGTGCGCGATGTGAAGCCGAATACGCTATTTGGGGCGGGGCAGGTCGACAACATTCAGGCTGCATGCGCTTTGGAAGAAGCCGAATTGGTAATTGTGGACGGCGCCCTGTCGCCCATTCAACAGCGTAATCTCGAAGAGAAATTGAAGCTCAAGGTCATCGACCGCACCGGCTTGATTCTGGAAATCTTCGGCGAGAGAGCTGCGACGGCTGAAGGTAGATTGCAGGTTGAGCTTGCTCATCTGGATTACCAGCAAAGCCGGCTTGTCCGAAGCTGGACCCACTTGGAACGGCAGCGCGGGGGCTTCGGCTTCCTGGGCGGGCCGGGCGAGACACAGATCGAGGCCGACCGCCGAATGATCCGCCAGAGGATGGCTCGGCTGCGAAAGGAACTGGAACAGGTTCGGAAAACTCGAGCGCTACATAGGGAGCGACGGGGAAGGGCGCCTTGGCCGATTATCGCGCTGGTAGGCTATACAAACGCAGGGAAATCGACCCTTTTCAATAAAATGACAGGCGCCGATGTCATGGCAGAGGATCTACTGTTTGCGACGCTTGATCCGACGATGCGCGCTGTACGGTTGCCGGGCGTCGAGAAGGCCATTTTATCGGATACAGTCGGGTTTATTTCGGATTTGCCGACGCAATTGGTGGCAGCATTCCGGGCCACATTGGAAGAAGTGACCGCTGCTGACGTTATTGTGCACGTTCGCGATATATCCAACCCGTCCGCAGCTGCTCAAAAAAGCCAGGTTTTGGCCGTTTTGGCCGATTTGGGCGTGATCGACAGTGAAGATGGTATTTCCACTATTCCCATAGTCGAAGCGTGGAATAAATGGGACTTGCTGGATTCCGAAAGCCGCGAAGAGCTCGCTGAAATAGCGGCCGGCGACGACATGATTTTGCCGATCTCGGCTGTGACCGGCGAAGGTATCGACACGCTCGTTACGGAGCTTGATACATTGCTGACGCAAGGCGCGAGAGAACATCATTTTTTGTTGCCAGCTTCAGCGGGGCAAAAGATTGCCTGGTTGCATGCTCACGGTCAGGTTTTGAGCGAGGAAGAAGCAGGATCAGATGCGGAAGGTCCGCTGAGGGCCTTACATGTCCGCCTTACGCCCAAAGAGTTCGGACGGTTCGAAAGTATCTAAGCTTTCTCGTCTAACTTAACATCCTGCCACAATGATTCCTGTTGATCGATTAACAGACTGGCAAATTCACCCGCTGCTTTTTCTTCCATTGCCCGAAAACGTCGCTCGAATTTGACATTGGCTTGTCGCAGAGCATCTTCAGGCGCAATTCCGTAGGCTCGAACCAGATTCACAGCCGCGAAGAGCAGATCGCCTGCCTCTTCTGCCTTATCCTCGTCACTTGCTTCCGCCAGTTCTAGCATTTCTTCACGGACCTTTGCCGACGGCCCATTAGCATCGGGCCAATCAAAGCCTGTACGAGCTGCCCTCTTTTGAAGCTTTTCGGCGCGGAGTAGGGCGGGCAAAGCAGATGCAACGCCGTCCATTGCGCTGTTTTCGCCTTTGGCTGCGCGCTCTTTTTCTTTCAGCGCTTCCCAACGGCGTTCTTCCATTTGGCCGCCTTCACCGCCAAAGATATGCGGATGGCGGTTTTCCATTTTCTCGGAGATTGATGCGGCCACGTCGCTGAATTGAAAATGACCTGCTTCTTCGGCCATTCTGGAATGAAAAACGACTTGAAGGAGAAGGTCGCCAAGCTCGCCCTTAAGATCCGCCATGTCATCACGCTCGATCGCGTCGGCGACTTCGTACGCTTCTTCGACCGTATATGGAGCAATGCTGGTAAATGATTGAGCGAGATCCCATTCGCATCCGGTCGACGGATCCCGAAGGCGTGCCATAATCGAGAGGAGGCGGGTGATTTGGTCAGTCATCTCTTGCTCGATCTAAGAATGATAATATATATTATGTTAAATAATATACCACATCGTAGGGAAGTCGAATTACCGGACAGCGTCAATGAACAGCGTTACTCCAGCGAAAATCGCACCCCACATCAGGATATAGACAATGCTCTTACGCCAGTTCAGCTGATATCCGGTCAAGGCACTGCCAGCTAAGATCAACGCGCCGAGTGCCCAGACAATGTTTACCGGTTCAAATCCCATCACGCCGTCAATTCCAATCCGTCAAAGCCTACCAGAACATTATCAGGGACTTCGGCGCATAGGCTCGCATAATCCATCGTTTTGTCCAAATGACTCAGTACCGTCTTTCTCGCGCCGGTTCGCTTTGCCAGTTCAAGCGCCATTTCCAAATTTGCATGGGTCGGATGCTTTTTTCGCTTGAGGCAATCGCTGACAAGGATGTCGCAGCCTTCCATCAAATCGACCATCTCGTCGGTAATCTCGCTGAAATCTGTCGCATAAACAATTGATTTTCCATCGGTATCAAATCGGAATGCGGTGCTTTCCGTAGGTCCATGTGGCATCTGGCACCATTCTACACCGAAGCCGGCGCACATTCGGATCCGGTCGACAATATCCAGGCTGCAGATTGTCGGATAGCCATGCTGGCCTGCGAAAATGTAGTCAAACCGCTGGCGCAATCGCCTGACTGTTTCTGTTGATCCGTACCCGGGTATAGGGCCCTTCCGGTCGAACCTCAGCACACGAAGATCGTCGATTCCGTGACAGTGATCAGCATGATCATGTGTCCAGAATACGCCGTCAATGCGGTCAATCCCATTGTCGAGAAATTGTTGCCGCAAATCGGTAGAGGTATCGACTAACAGTCTGCTTCCCGAGGCACTTTCTACGATAATCGAAACTCTGCTTCGCCGGTTCTTTGGCTCATTCGGGTCACATTCACCCCAATCATTGCCAATGCGCGGCACTCCGGTCGATGTACCAGAACCAAGCATTATCAATTTCATGCAGCCGCTTTCGTAAACAGTTTGAAGAAATTGTCGCTGGTGGTCTCGCCCAACTCTTCGACAGAAACCCCGCGCAATCCAGCCACAAATTGCGCCGTATTGTGGACGAAGGCAGGCTCGCAAACTTTGCCCCGATGCGGAACTGGCGCGAGGAACGGACTGTCAGTTTCGACCAATATCCGGTCATGCGGCAATTCTGCTGCAATACCCTGAAGTTCCTTGGCATTCTTAAAAGTGACAATGCCTGATAACGAGATTGTCAGGCCCAAATCGAGAACCTTGCGGCCAAAATCGTACGAGGCTGTGAAACAGTGAATTAACGCGGGAAAGGCCCCCTTCCCCAATTCTTCTTCAAGAATTGCCGCCGTATCATTCTCAGCGTCCCGTGTGTGAATGATCACTGGAAGGCCGGTTTCGCGCGCAACCTTGATGTGTAGACGGAATAGCGCCTGTTGCACCGAACGGTCTGATTTATCGTAATAATAATCTAACCCGGTTTCACCGATGGCGATGACTTTTGGATGGCTGACCGCTTCTCGTAGAACGTCGATATCCAGATCAGCGTGTTCGTCTGCCTCGTGAGGATGAATGCCAACGCTGGCCCAAACGTCATTTTCACGAGCAGCAGTTGCGACAACTTGGCCCCATTCGCTATGCTTGGTCGAAATGTTCAGGAAACCTTTGACACCAGCGGAGCGGGCGCGGTCCAGAACCGCCTGCTGGTCCTCGACCAGGCCCTTATATTCAAGGTGGCAATGGCTATCAATGAGCATCAGACGGCTTCCGGTTCTGGCATGTCGAGGCGCGGGAATACACCTTCGGGCTTCTGAATGGTGAAGTTTGCCGCCACAAGACGCTCAAACCACTCAATATTTTGCGCGGCTTCATAATCACGTTTATCTGATGGAATCCCCATCTGGTCGAGCAAATTATCGATAGCGGTCGGCACAACGGGCCGCACTGCGATAGCTAGCTGGTAAACTTGCTTGAAAAGTGTGAGCAGTACGGCTTTCATCCGCTCAGGGTCGGTTTTTCGCAAGGTCCATGGGGCTTGCTCATCAACGAATTGGTTGCAAGCGAACACCCCCTTCATCCAGGCATCAAGCCCATCGCTGAAAGCGAGGTTTTCGAACGATGTTCTCAGCGATGCGGAGGCGGACTCAACTTCATTTGACAGCGTAACGTCATCTTCATGAACGGCGTATTCACTTGTAAGAAGTCCATCCATATTCTTGAAAATCATGGATAAAGTTCGCTGCGCCAAGTTGCCGAAGCTGTTTGCCAGTTCGGCATTGGCACGCGTAACAATTGCTTCTGGTGAATAACTTCCATCTTGCCCGAACGCGACTTCGCGCATCAGGAAATACCGTAGCGTATCGACTCCGAATTTCTCTGCCAATTCAATCGGATCGGTGACATTGCCAAGAGATTTACTCTCTTTTTCCCCGCGATTGAGGAGGAAGCCGTGGCCGAATACCTTCTTCGGCAGCGGCAAATCAGCGCTCATCAGGAACGCTGGCCAATAAACCGTGTGGAAACGAACGATGTCTTTGCCGATCAAGTGTAAATCAGCAGGCCAGAATTTGGCCATATCGCCGTCCATATCTGGATAGCCGAGACCAGTAAGATAGTTGGTAAGTGCGTCAACCCAGACATACATAACATGGCCGTCGCTACCCGGTACTTTCACGCCCCAATCGAAGCTCGTTCGCGAAATCGACAGGTCGCGAAGCCCGCCGGAAACAAAGCTGATCATTTCGTTGCGGCGACTGTCTGGCTGCAAAAATTCGGGAGTTTCTTCGAACAGATTCAGCAATGCGTCTTGATATTTGGACAGCCGGAAAAACCAGCTTTCTTCAACGGTCCATTCGACCGGAGTACCTTGTGGAGAGAGCTTCTCGCTGCCCTCTCCTTGGGTTAGTTCTTTTTCGTCATAATATGCTTCATCGCGGACAGAATACCAGCCTTCGTAGCGGTCTAGATACAGGTCGCCCTTGGCCTCCATTGCTTGCCACAAGGCCTGGCTGGCCCGGTGGTGGTCATCTTCAACCGTCCGAATAAATCGATCATAGCTGACATTCAACGCGTCGCACATTTGTTGAAAATAGCCGGACATTTCGTCGGCCAATTCGCGCGCTGTCCGGCCCTGCTCTTCCGCCTTTCGCGCCATTTTCAGGCCGTGTTCGTCGGTTCCCGTCTGGAAACGGACTTCTCTGCCTTGCGCACGTTGGAAACGGGCGATGACGTCGGCGGCAATTGCCTCATAGGCGTGGCCGATATGCGGTTTGCCATTGGGATAGCTGATCGCGGTCGTGATATAATAAGGTTTAGACATTGGCGCGATCCCTAGGTGGAGCGGCAGAGGCAAGCAAGGTCCCGATTTCGGCGATTAGCAATCCTGGGTCAAAATTATACATGGGCGCCTGGCTGCCGAGTTTGACCAACTCAGCATGGGCATCCACCAAAGCGGGATAGCCGGCTTTGGCGGCATCGCTTGTCGTTCCGGCCAGCACCGAGCGCGCAAGATCGATTGTCGCCTGGATTCGGTCACGGTTTGGGCGGGCACCAATGGCTTCGGACAATCTGCCTCGGTGCTGAAAATCGGGATCGCCTTCACGGACAATCGATTGCATCAAGCTGAATAGCGTGCCGAGATCGCGGTCGACGAAATCCAAGGCCGCACCGGGGGAACCCGATGCGGCAACGATTGCCGCCTGCCGTGTGGCAGGATTGGCATCCGGTGCTTCGCGCGACAGGAAAAACGCCAGTTCCTCATCGGATACAACGGGGAAACGAACGATCCGGCAGCGCGAACGTATGGTTGGCAGCAAACGGGCAGGACGGTGCGTAATCAGCAGGAAAAACGTGCCAATCGGCGGCTCTTCAAGGCTTTTCAGCAATGCGTTAGAGGCACCTTTCTCCAAATCGTCCGACGGGTCGATAATGATTGCGCGCCTCGATCCCAAGGTCGGGCGTGTATTGAGCCGCTGCTGCATGGCCCGAATCTGTGCAACAGTAATGTTGCGCTTGGAATCGAACGGCTTGCCATCTGCCTGCTTCTTTTCTTCTTTCTCATCCTTAGGTAGTCGCTGCAGGATGTGGATATCAGGATGGTGCCCGGCAGGCTGTGTGGTGCCCGGTTCTGCGACCAGTTCGCGCGCTGCCTGATGAGCGAATTGCATTTTACCAAGACCACTTCGGCCCGTAAGCATCCACGCATGGTGCATCCGTTCGCCAGCCAGCGCAGTGCGCCATTGCTGCCAAGCATCATCGTGGCCGATAAGCGTCAAAGTTCAGCTCCAAATCGATCCGTTACAGCCTGCAAGATGCGCATACTCACCTGATCGACGGAACCTACGCCATCGATCAATACAAAATTTTCAGGTTCGCGCTTAGCCAATTTGATAAATGTGTCCGCGACTGCCTGATGATAGGCGGCATTGCGCCCCCCGATCGCGTCAGATTGGCCCGCATCTCTTGCTGTGAGGCGTTGATTGATCAAATCGGCGGGGACGGTTACCAACAATGTCAGATCAGGGCGCAACCCCTTGCTGCCAATTTCGTGCAGAGTAAGCACTGCCTCATCCCCAACACTGCCAGCGCCGCCCTGATATGCCCGGCTTGAATCGAGATAGCGGTCACAGATTACCCATTTGCCCTCGGTCAGTGCAGGATTGATCAGCTTTTCGACATGGTCGGATCGTGCCGCTGCGAACAGCAATGCCTCGGCCCTTGCCCCCCACCCGCTGCCCGGCGGATCAAGTAATAAGGCGCGAATGGCTTCTGCGCCTACGGTTCCACCTGGTTCGCGGGTCAAAACGCATTGCTTGCCGTTCTTCTCGATATGATCCGAGAGCAAGCGTGCCTGCGTAGATTTACCAGTCCCCTCCCCTCCTTCGAAGGCGATGAATTTACCCCGCATCAGCCAAACCACCGGTCAAATGCGTTGGCAATTCGTTGCAGCGCATTCGCTTCGTTGACGCTCTTCGCCGCCAGAAGCGGGATGCGCGAAGCTGGCAGGCCAGGCACGGATACTTCTAATTCAGCCACCATTTCACCCTTCGAGATTGGCGCTTCCAACGGTCCATCATAGACAATCTTGAACGTCGGGGCGACCTTAGCACTGAGCGGTAGCGCGATCAGAACCGAGTCCCCCGTCTCCAGAGCTACCACCTTCTCCATCCCGTTCTGAACACGGGCGTTGCCAATCCTTTTACTGCCGGAGAACCATGTTTTGCGTTCGAAATTGTCAAAGCCCCAATTGATCAAGTCACGTGCGATCTCTGCCCTCAAAGGCTCGTTATCGATCGCAGCGGTCACCATGATTAATCGGGCCCCACCGCGTTGGGCGCTCCCCAAAAACCCGTGACCTGCTTGATTTGTGTACCCGGTTTTGATCCCGTCTGCTCCTTCCACTACGCCTGAGATAGGGTCATGATTGGCCTGAGCATAGCCATTATAGCGAAGGCCCTCCTTGCCGAAATAGCGCGCATATTTATCGGGATGCTTCTTAATCAAGGCCAGGGCAAGCAATTGCAGATCATGCGCCGTGGTGAAGGTTTTACCGTCATCAGGCCAACCGTTGGGCGTACCAAAATGACTGTCATACATTTTCAGTTCGAGCGCGGTCTGGTTCATCCGCTTGGTCCATTTATCGACCGATCCAAGCGCGCCTTCGGCCAACACAATGCTGGCATCATTGGCCGAAACTGATGTTATGCCTTGCAACAGAGTATGGACACTAACCTCATCGCCGGTGTCGAGGAACATGGTTGACCCCTTACGGTGCCATTCTTCGCCAGCGGCGGCGCTCATCGTCATTGATTGGTCAAGTGATAGCTGGCCGTCATCAATCAGTTCAAACGCGACGAACGCGCTCATCACTTTGGTAATTGAAGCGGGAATAAACCGCCTGTCAGCGTTACGGCTGTAAAGGGTTTGGCCTGAAGTCATATCAAACAGCAACGCGACTGGTGCGCCGTCTGTGATTTCCTGAACGTCAGTCTGAAGGGCAGCATTGGGCAAGGCGCCGAGACCCAAGGCCGCCAGAATTGCACCAGAAATACTAGTCAACCTTAACAAAATAGCTCCCGCTGCCGGGCAGGAGCCGGCTATTTACCCCGCAGTGAATACACGAGCGTCGCTATACCCTGCTGCGCGCACCTTTGCGAGTGCCGCTTCAGCCTGTCCACGATTTGCGAACGGCCCCTTGCGCACTCGGTAGAACCGACCCGATTTCTGGACGAAGCCATCTATCGAATCGGCAACGCGGTCAGCATTGTCTTTGCTGGAAAATGCCGCTGCCTGAATCACGAAATTCGCGGTCACTTGTGATTGGGTCGGTGCCGTAGAGGCTGGCGATACCGGTTTGGGCGCATCGTTAGTCGCAATCTTTGCCAGGGGCGTTGCAGCCTGCGCTGCAATTGGCGGTTTTGATCCAGTTATGGGCGCAAGCGGATAGGCGGTGACGGCTTTGCGACCTGTCGTACTAAACGCATTTTCGAACGGTGTTGAACCAGGGGTTGCGGCTGCCATTGCCTTTGGAACTGCTGGAAGCTCTCTTGCTGCGGCCATCGCAGTAGCGGGTGCTTTTGCCAAAGCCGGTGCCGGTGCCGGTGCCGTTTCCGGTGTCGCCTGCTGAGCAACAGCGAGGCTCGCTGCGCCCGCTTCGGGCAGTTTTCGCTTTAAGACGGCGAGCAACGATTTCGGCGTATCCATCCGCGCTGGGGCTGCTTCACCGCCGCGCAATTTGGCGCGATCGACTTCTGCAGAATTGACGCGCCGGATTCGGATTGGAGCCCTGTTTGAAACTTCAAGCTGACGTTGTGCAGCATTCGACAGGCCTACCACTCCGTTGCCGGTCATCGGACCTCGTCGCTCTACACGGGCCAAAATGGTTTTACCGCTATCCAATGCGGTAATCTCGACATAGCTCGGCATGGGTAAGGTACGGTGCGAAACGGTCACGCCACTGCCGCCTTCGGGATCGGCCATAGCATAGCCGACCTCGTCATAATTCATCGTATCGAAAGGCGTATAAAGCGTCTGGCCGATATAATAGGGATCGCCGACAATAACCGGGTAATCAGCCGCAGGTCCGCTCTGGACAGATGAAGGGCCATCGGTTGCTGAAACCAGCGCTGAAGGATCGTTTCCGCCGCGGCCACATGCGGCAAGCAAGGCCGTCAGGCCAAGCGCCCAGAAATAGGCTGGAAAACGGGTCGAAACTCTATTTGGCAATCTCATCTGCAAGCAATCCCACACTCATAGCGTAGTAGTTGGAGCAGTTATATTCGAGGATAACCCTATAATTTGCGGTTAAGAGCCATGCAGGTTTTCCAATTCCGTCGGGCTGGAAGAATGAAGCCATCACATCATCTGCAAGATATTTTTGTGGCTGAACGCCCAAATCACGCCATTCTCGCACCGTTTTCCATTGGCTGTGGCGCTCATGAACACGCGAACAGACGGGCGAAACAAGTTTGCTTTCGATGGCAGACCGGTCAAGATTGGCAGGCACGGAGGCACGAACTCCCCACGGTTCGCCGCTGCGCCAGCCTGAATCCTTGAAATATCTGGCGATTGAGGCGAGCGTATCAGCCCGATTGTTGAAGATATCGGCGCGCCCATCACCATCGCCGTCTGTCGCAAGGCGTAGATATACGCTTGGCAAGAATTGCGGATTGCCAAATGCTCCCGCCCAGCTGCCAACCAAATCGGAGCGCGCATAACCCTTATCCGCGACCTTCATCAAAGCGACCCATTCGCTTGCGAACAAATCCCGGCGGCGCCCTTCCCAAGCTAAGGTGGCAAGCGAGCGGGAGAGGTCGAAGTTTCCTTTATACCCACCGTAATTTGTTTCGTGGCCCCAGATCGCCATCAACATTTCTGAGGGAACGCCATATTGACGTTCTACTTCGCTCCTGATGCCAGCGGTGGCGCGGAACATGTCACGGCCCCGCCTAATCCGTGTCGGGTTCACATGTGTGTCGATATAGGGGGCTAGTGCGGGGTAACCGCTTCGCGTAGGAGTACCAGGCTGCGCTTGATCGAGAGAAATGACGCGCAGGTTCGGCGTGAGATCGGAAGTCATCCGACGAAGCGTTGGCTCGCTAACGCCCTCCGCCCTCGCCTTGGCTATCAGCAGCTGCAGATAGGACTCAAAAGGCATGTCCTGCGACATGGCGGGAGAAAGTGGTGACGTCAGCGCGATAGCCGCAGCAATTGCAAAGATATTTTTGAAGACCATCAATCAACCGTGTCACAACAAATATGAACCGCAAGTCCAAAACGATGTGGCGCGCAGAAAATTCGGCGAAGCGGAATTTCTAAGTGCCCAGACGAGAATTATTCGTGACAATTCGCTCGCGCTTCGCTAGCCGCGCTTTCCAGCGGGCAGGTGGCAGAGTGGTCGAATGCACTAGTCTTGAAAACTAGCGAGGGTGCAAGCCCTCCGTGGGTTCGAATCCCACCCTGCCCGCCATTGACACCAAGCGCCTCTAACTGATGCTCATGGTGTTAGAGCAAACTCTCGCATCTCATCGTAATATGGCCTGCATTCTTCGGCCAGTTCAGCCGCTGCCCCTTCTAACTTCGGCTTTCGGCCGGGCTCAGAGGCAAATCCGCTCGATGCGGCGACTTTATCGTACCAATGCGTCGCCCAAATTCCGTCCGATGGTTTGATGCCTCGCTGCCAAGCCAGCATCGCTTTGTCCCACGGAATGCCAATTCGCGAACATAGTAATTTCAAATGACCTTCGGGGTCAGAGAGAAACTGAGTCGAATCAATTACTGCGGGAATTTCGCTGGCAGAGTTTTTCACCAATTTGAAATATTCGAGCTGACGATCATAACGCAGATCCTCGAACTTCACGGCAACGCGCTTCATTGCATAGCTCGCAATAACCCGCTCCGGTTCGCGGATTAGAAACGCATGTTTGTGGTCGGGAAAGTCGCTGATGCCTACATTACCCACCATATGGTGCGGCATATGCTTTTGATACCAAACCGCAGCATTATCAGGCGATGGGCCGCGCATCGCACTCGCGACGCTATCCCAATCGCAATCCATATCACCGATGATCTGGTCCGCCATGGGTTGAGGCTCGCCGGAATCCTTCAAATAGGCACCGTAAAATGGCTCATCACTGACCGCGCAATCGGAACGGGAGCCGAAACTGCGCATCATCGCGGTTGAAATATTCCTTGGACCAGACCACATTGCAATTCGGACAGTCATGCGGCTGTATCTGCATGAAGCCGAGCAAGATAAAGCTGCTGAAGCCGTTCGACCATTGGACCGCGTTCGGTGCTGATTTCGCGGCCATCAACTGTCCCCACCGGAGCAAGGCCAGCGAAGGTTCCGGTGGTGAAAGCCTCGTCAGCGCCATAGACATCAATCAGCGAAAAATTGCGCTCATAGACGCTAAGGCCTGCCTCGCGCGCGATCTCAATCACATTGGCGCGGGTTATTCCGTCGAGACAATAATCGCCGCTTGATGTCCAAATTTCTCCATCCTTCACAATAAAGAAATGCGTCGAGTTGCATGTCGCTATGAAGCCATGGGGATCAAGCATGAGCGCCTCATCCGCCCCTGCCTGGGTCGCCTGAATACAGGCTGTTATGCAGTTGAGCTTGCTGTGACTATTCAACTTCGGATCCTGGACATCAGGAAATCCGCGCCGCACATGCACTGTATAGAGATTGAGCATGTTGGTCGCGGTTTCGGGAACCGGGTCTTTCCATTCGGGAATAATTACGATTGTTGCTGGAGAAATGACCACGCGAGGGTCCTGGTAAGGCGTAGAGCGAATGCCGCGGGTTACCATCAGGCGGATATGAATTCCGTCGCCGTCCATATGGTTGGCCGAAAGGACTGCATAGAGCCGTTCAGTCAATAGCTCGGACGGGATTCCCACATCCATCGCAATCGCCTTAGCACCGCGGTAAAGCCGTTTTAGATGCCGATCAAGAAACGCGATCTTGCCATTATGAACCCGCAGTCCCTCCCAAACGCCATCGCCCAGCATGAACCCGCTATCAAAGACCGAAACCTTGGCTTCCGGCCTTGGAAAAAGCTCTCCGTTTATGTCGATAATAACCGCATCGTTGCGGCTATCGGCGATGTAGCTGTGTGTGCCCTTGCCCAAGTCTTAATTCTCCTCATCGGCCAAATTCCAACAGTCATCTTGTTGTGACATCGAAGCTTCCGGACCGCCATATCCTTGGCATCCCAATTCTCGAGCTACTTTGATAGTGAACGAAGCCAAGTCAACATTGACGGGTAGTATGCCGACATACCAGTCGGGCCGCTCTGGCCAGCCGGGCCGCTCTGGAGGCATTATCACACGAAATGTCCAAGCTCCCAGATATCAGCCGTCTTCCCAATTGCGATCTTATATGTGCAACGCCTTGCCATAGGCACTGAGCACACTTTCATGCATCATTTCGCTGAGCGTTGGGTGCGGGAACACCGTCTGCATTAACTCTGCTTCAGTCGTTTCGAGCTGCTTGCCAACGGTATAGCCCTGAATCAGTTCAGTCACTTCTGCGCCGATCATATGCGCGCCGAGCAATTCACCAGTTTTGGCATCGAACACAGTTTTTATGAAGCCTTCGGCTTCGCCAAGCGCGATTGCTTTACCATTGCCGATGAAAGGGAAGTTGCCAACCTTGACTTCATAGCCAGCGTCTTTCGCCTTGGCCTCGGTCATGCCGACGCTGGCGATTTGAGGATGGCAATAGGTGCAGCCAGGGATGTTGTTGCGATCGAGAGCGTGAGGGTGGACATCCTTGTTGCCTAGTTCCTGCGCGATGGCTTCGGCAGCGGTGACACCTTCGTGGCTTGCCTTATGCGCTAACCATGGCCCGGGAGTGCAGTCACCAATCGCCCAAAGACCTTTCGATTTTGTCCGGCCGTAAGGGTCAATCTGGATGAAACCGCGATCAAGATCAGCTAGTTTCTCAACCCCGATTTTCTCGGTGTTGGGAATGATGCCAATGGCGACGATCACGTGGCTGAATTCACTCTCGGTTACCTTGCCGTCCTTGGCCTTGATCTTGGCCTTTACGCCGCTTGCGCCGACTTTGATATCCTCGACCCCAGCGCCAGTCATGATTGTCATGCCTTGCTTGGTCAGTGATTTTTGGAGGAAGGCGGAAACCTCCGCATCTTCCACCGGAACCACTCGGTCGAGCATTTCGACCACGGTAACGTCCGCGCCCATATCGTTGTAGAAGCTGGCGAACTCAATCCCGATTGCGCCGCTGCCAATCACCAAAAGTTTTTCAGGCATTTCCGTCGGCGTCATCGCCGCGCGATAGGTCCACACGCGTTTTCCATCAGCCGGAGCAAAAGGCAAATCGCGGGCCCGTGCACCGGTGGCGACAATCACATGTTTGGCGGAGAGCTTTTCCTCACTCTTGTCTCCTTTGACAATTAGAGAAGTGGGGCCGGTCAGTGTGCCCTCCCCCATGTGCACAGTGATCTTGTTCTTCTTCATCAGATGGCCAATGCCCTGATTAAGCTGCTTAGCTACACCGCGAGACCGCTTCACAACCGCGTCCAGATCGGCCTCGATCCCTTGCGCTTTCAGGCCATAATCTCCGGCGTGCTGCATATAGTGAAATATCTCTGCAGAACGCAGCAGCGCCTTGGTCGGGATGCAGCCCCAATTGAGGCAAATACCGCCAAGGTTCTCGCGCTCGACAATCGCGGTTTTCAGACCCAATTGCGCGCAGCGGATCGCCGCGACATAGCCGCCGGGTCCGGATCCGAGAACGATAACGTCGTAGGAAGTATCAGCCATAAGTCTCTCTAGTGATTTGCCGAAAGCGCAGCAGCGTTCACCGCGCGCGGCTTGTTGACGTCGTTAAGCAGGACGAATTTGAAGGTCCCCTGCGCCACCTTTGTCTCCGCCTCGCCATTGCGTTCGCGGGCGATGGCTTCGGCGGTGATGGTGAGTGAGGTGGTGCCTGTAGTGGCAATGGCGCAATAGACCGACAGCTCGTCGTCCACCTGCATCGCGCCGGGGAAGGCGAAATCGGTTGCCGAGACGACCACCGCCTTACCCTTCCCCTCGCGGCTCGCGAGCGAACCCGCGCCGAGCGCCATCTGCGCCATCAGCCACCCGCCGAACACGCCGCCATAGGGGTTGGTGTCGGCAGGCATGGCCGTGACGCGGATTTGGGGGGCGCGTGAAAAGTGAACCCCGAGAAGTTCGACTACCTCGACGTCGAGGATCGAAGCGATTTTGCCGAGCACGGAAACCGAAATCTCTTGGTCGCCGCTTTCCCATCTGCTCACGGATGCTGCCGTGGTGTCCAAGGCGGTCGCGAGCTGATCCTGAGTTAGACCCCGCTGCGTGCGCCAATGACGAATTAAGTTTTGGGGACGTGCGCCCATTTACTCAAACCACCAGCCCCATCGGGTTCTCGCACAGCTGCTGGAAGGCCTGCATGAACTGCGCGCCGTCCGCGCCGTCGATGGCGCGGTGGTCGAAGCTGCCGGTGGCGCTCATCACGGTGGCGACGCCCAGTGCGCCGTCGATCACATGCGGGCGCTGCTCGCCTGCGCCGACCGCGAGGATCATCGCCTGCGGCGGGTTGATCACGGCGTCGAACTGCTTGGTGCCGAACATGCCGAGGTTGGAGAGCGAGGCAGTGCCGCCCTGAAATTCATGTGGCTGCAGCTTGCCGTCGCGTGCCTTGCCCGCAAGCTCCTTCATCTCGGTGCTGATCTGGGCGAGGCCCTTGCGGCCCGCATCGCGGATGATCGGCGTGATGAGGCCCGAAGGCGCGGCCACGGCTACCGAGATATCCTCGCGCGTGTACTGGTAGAGCTCGTCGCCCTGGAAGCTGACATTGCACAGCGGCACGCGCTGCAGAGCGCGGGCCTGCGCTTTGATGAGCAGGTCGTTGACCGACAGCTTGATGCCATCCGCCTCGAGGCTCTTGTTGAGTTCACTGCGTAGCTTGAGCAGCGCATCGAGGCGTACGTCCACGGTGAGGTAGATATGCGGGATGGTCTGCTTCGCTTCCGTGAGGCGGCGTGCGATGACCTTGCGGACATTGTTGAGCTTCTGCGCTTCGTAGGGTGCATCGAGATCGCCGCCGAGCGCTGTTGGCTTTGGCGGGGCAGCCGCTGCGGGTGCCGCTGCCTGTGCAGGAGTAGCATTAGCAGTACCGGGCTTAGCGCCTTCAACATCGGCCTTTACGATCCGTCCATTTGGACCTGAACCTGAAACCGAAGCAAGGTTGACCCCCTTCTGCTCGGCAATCCGTTTTGCGAGAGGAGAGGCGATGATTCTGTCGCCGCTTGGTGCAACCGCAGTTGCTGGCGCTGAACTGGCATTTGGTGCGGGAGCAGGAGCCTCTGCGGCTTTCTCTACCACCGGCGCAGGTGCAGCTTTTGGAGCTGGTGCTGCTGCCTTGGCCTCAGCCGGGTCTTCGCCTTCCTCAGCCAGAGTCGCGATAACAGTACCAACCTTCACGCCTTCGCTGCCCTCGGCGACATCGATGCTGACAATCACGCCTTCATCTACAGCTTCGAATTCCATCGTTGCCTTATCGGTCTCGATTTCGGCCATGATATCGCCGGAACTGACCGTATCGCCGACCTTTACAAGCCATTTTGCGAGTGTGCCTTCTTCCATAGTCGGCGAAAGCGCGGGCATCTTGATCGGGGTGGGCATATCTTCGGGGTCGATCCTATTTTGAGTGACGTTACGTCATGGCATGTCTCTGCCGAATTTGCGCCATTCGGGCAAGGTTCTTGCGCCGAATACGTTTTCATCGGATAAGTCATACAGCTTGGCAGCGGAAGAGCGCACTAGCGTCTTATCCCAGCCAAGAACGGGAAAGAGGGACTTCATGCGGGTTTATCTGGTGATAATGGATGATACAGATGAAGCGCGTAAGGCGCTCCGTTTTGCATCGCGCAGAGCCTTGGCGACGGGCGGTAGCGTGCACATACTTGCGCTCGTTTCGAAGCAGAATTTCAACGCATTCGGTTCGGTTCAGGCAACCATTGAACAAGAGGCTCTCGACCGCGCCGAAGTAATGGCCAGCAGTGCAGCGGGAAATCTTTTTTCTGAAAGCGGTAAAATGCCAGCAATCTCGGTCAAAACCGGCGAAGGTCAGGCGGTTATCAAAGAATATTTGGCCGATCATCCCGAGGTGGCCGCGCTCGTGTTGGGCGCTGCTGCGGACGGTCAAGCTGGGCCGCTAATCTCGCATTTCAGCGCGCATTCGGGCAGTCTGCCCTGCCCACTCTACATCGTCCCAGGCAATTTCTCGAATGAGGAAATCGACCGATTAACGGCATAATCCCTTAGCGCTTTTTCTTGCCCTGATGGCGGATATTCCCTGGTCGACCGCGCTGGCCTTGTTTGAATTTTGGCTTCGCGCCCGGTTTCCCGCCGGACTTCTTCCTGTCACGAAATTGCGGACGGTTTCCGCGAGCCTCGATCGGATTGCCATCTGAATCGAGCGGTACGAATTTGAGCGCGCCGGTTAGTGCGTTCGCCTCGCCCAATTTCAATTCGAGAATATCGCCAGGTGCGTATTTCTTGCCGCTACGTTCACCTTCTAGCGTTTGGGCTTTTTCGTCATAACGGAAATAATCGGAGCCGAGCGTCGAAACCGGCACAAGACCATCACCGCCAAGCCCGATTATCGTTGCAAAGAAGCCGAATGATTGAACGCCGGTTATGCGAGTTTCGAACGTCTCACCCACGCGGCCCGAAAGCCATGCGGCAACATAACGGTCGATAGTATCGCGCTCAGCCTCCATCGCGCGCCGTTCAGTCTTGCTGATTGCATCAGAAATTGCCGCTAAATCCTCGCGGTCTTTGTCAGAAAGACCTGAGGCTGGCGGAATGTCGCCTTTAGGCTTGGGTTGTTCCAGATCGTATGCATCGACCAGCGCCCGATGGACGAGCAAATCGGCATAGCGCCGGATTGGCGATGTAAAATGCGCATAGGACGCCAAAGCCAAGCCAAAATGGCCTGCATTATTCGGACCGTAATAGGCTTGCGTTTGGCTGCGAAGAACAGCCTCCATTACCTGAGCTTTTTCAGATTCGTCGGATACGTCTTTTAGCATACGGTTAAACAGGCTGGGGGTAACGACTTGCCCCAGCGCCAATTTCTTACCGAAGGTTTCCAGATATTCGCGCAAGGCCACCAATTTCTCACGGCTCGGTGTTTCATGGACGCGGTAAACAACCGGCGCAGTCTTTTTCTCAAGTGCTTTGGCCGCTGCGACATTGGCGGTGATCATGAAATCTTCGACTACGCGGTGCGCATCAAGACGTTCACGAACAGCAATTTCTGCAACTTTGCCTTGCTCATCAAGGACCACGCGTCGTTCGGGCAAATCTAGATTTAGGGGATCGCGCGCGTCGCGTGCTGCGGCGAGGACTTTCCAGCAATCCCACAAATTGACTAAATTTTGACTGGCCTCTTCGTCGTCAATCCGGCGTTGAGCCTCTTCATAGGCAATAACTTCGTCGATCCGCACAATTGCGCGGGTGAAGCGGGTCGAAGTCATTTTTCCAGTTGCTGAAATCGTGACATGGCAAACCATTGCTGCACGATCTTCGCCCTGTCTGAGCGAACATACATCCGCGCTAAGTATTTCGGGCAACATTGGGACCACCCGATCAGGGAAATAGACCGAGTTGCCGCGCTTGCGAGCTTCGCGGTCGAGCGCGCCGCCAGGGCGGACATAATGGCTGACATCAGCAATCGCGATTACTGCGTTGAAACCACCCTCGCCATCAGGTTCGGCCCATATCGCATCATCATGGTCGCGCGCATCGGACGGATCGATTGCGACGATTGGCAAGTGCCGTAAATCTTCGCGTTTGTCTTGGCTGAGGGGCAATTTCGCTGCAAGCTGCGCCTCTTCAAGCGTCGCCTCCGGAAAGACGTTCGGAATGCCGTGTTTGGAAATTGCGATCAGGCTGAAGCTTTTCGGGGCGAGCGGGTCACCTAGAACTTCGATTACCTTCACCCCGGCGCGTGGGCCTCGTCCTGCAGGCTCGACCATCACCAATTGTCCAGCCTCGGCAGCGCCAAGGTCGGAAATGGCAGTCGATGTCCTGATCCGCTTATCAACGGGGGCGAGCCATGGTTTGCCAGCCTCGTCCAGCTCGACCACACCCATCATGCCTTCGGTCTGGTCCGGTAACTTTTTCATGATCTCGGCGGTCCAACCGCTACCGGCTTCCTCCGTGCGGGCCAATATCCGGTCGCCGACTTTCAGTGCCGCATGGCGGCCCTTACTCTTCTTTTGTTCGAATATGCGGATGCGTGGTGGCGGGGAGCCGTCTTCGGGAGACCAGCTTTCAGGTATCGCGAAGGGTTGTCCATCGTCGATATCCATCACCTTCAGCACGGTGACTTTCGGAATGCCTCCCATCCGGTGATAGGCGGTGCGCTTGCCGTCGATCAGGCCTTCTTCGGCCATATCTTTGAGTAGCTTTTTCAGCGCTATCTTTTCCTGACCTTTCAGTCCGAACGCCTTGGCGATTTCCCGTTTGCCGACAATTCCGTCGGCGCTTTGCAGGAATTCGAGCACTTGCGCGCTCGTAGGCATTCCGTGTTGACGGCGGGGAGGAAGGCGTTTGTGGGACTGTTGGTCGGGTCGTTTTGGCATTAGCGCGCTATGGACGCGTGCCAAGTCGCTGTCACCCAATTAGTCGGTTTCAGATTCTTGCGGGATCGGTTCAAACGCTCCTGCTGGCACAGCACTGGCTGACGGGCCACTGCCATAAAATCCGATTGCCTGCACACCAAATATCCAATCATCACCGCGTTCTTTGACGATAAATCGGTGAGAGCGTTCAGATACAGGCGTTACCTCCTTGGTGGTAGAGGGAGTCTCGTACGACACCAGACCAAAATCTTGCGTCCAGTAAGGTTCATCGGGACGCCTGCCTACAATTGCATAGCCCGATGCGCCCGGAACGCCCTGCCATTCGAGCAACGTGTCCGTACGCACGGCCGCTTGCGCTGTCGGAGCGGGCGGCATTGGCACCTTGGCTAGCTTGTCCAAAGCCCTGACATTCAGTTGTGTCGCCTTCGCCAGATAGGCAAAATCCATCTCATCGGCCGTGTCACCATATGTCACGCCATCTTCAACCCGCAAATCTTGGTGCTGGTGCTCATAATCTTCAACAGCAACGGTAAACCGAATTGCAGGAAAACCTTTTTCAAGAAACGGAATCTGGTCCCCGCCCCTTCCCATCCGGTCAGTTCGCCATATTTGACGCACGTTCAGCCCGTCTGAATATTGGTCCGCCAGTTCGTCGAGCCAGCGTGACAAATTGCGACTTGGGCTATCATTTTCACCGCCATCACGGCGCTGTGCAGCCCGGACTGCATCGGTCAAATCAGCCCGTGGCCCTTCGGAAAAAACGCGGATATGTTCTGGATCGCAATAGCCATCAGAACCGCAGCTCCCGCCAACGATATCATTGTTGAGTACAGCTTTGACGGTCCAGCCTTGGGCTTCAGCATAGTCGGCCATCAAACGGCCGCCATACAGGCCCTGCTCTTCGCCAGACAGTAATGCATAGACGATAGTGGTGGGATATTTATGCTGCGATAAAACGCGAGCTGCCTCGATTACGAGGGCAGTGCCTGATGCGTCATCATTTGCGCCGGGCGCATCTATTGTGAAGTCTGAAACATCGGTTCCGCGGCTATCGATATGACCTTGGACAATAACCACTTCATCGGGACGTTCCGTGCCGCGCTGGATCGCAACCACATTGACCAGCCTTGTCGGAGTAGGGATTCGGCGCCCCTCGACCATCCGTTCAGGCAGTGCAATTTCAAGACATCCGCCGCACGCATCGCTAGCCTTACGAAACTCGCCCTCGCCCCATCGGCGCGCGGCTCCAATTCCGCGTACCGGGCTTTCTTGGTCTGACATGGTGTGCCGAGTGCCAAAACCAACCAGTTTCTCAATGTCCGATTTCAATCTGTCTTCGGATATTTTGGCCGCCGGGTCATCCGGATGGTCATCATGAGCGACAGTAGCCGCCGAAATAGATAGAGCAAATGATACGGCGACAAGCACAGGAATATTACGCATCCGGCATTTGTCGCCGCTCAAATCGACTTTGGCAAGACCCTTCCTTAAAGCTGTTGGGCAGCCTCACCATATTGATTGGAACCTTGCTGAGTCTTCAGGATCCCTATTACAATAACAATCAATACGGCCAGCCAACCAAGCAAATCTTGCGCGATCATGCCAACTTGAACGCCCGTTTCCAGATTGGCCTCGCGAGCTTCAATCGCTGCGCGCATGGTCTTATCAAGTCCGCCCAATTGCGAATATGAGAAATACATCCACACCAATTGCAAACCGAGCGGAATAACCAGCAACATCCCGGGAAGTCCGCTGTCATGTGCGCGCCGCACAAAGCTTGCGGACAGCAATATGATGTTCATTGCGGCAATCGCGAGACTTGTCTTCACAAGCGTAGTGGGCAGTCCGATTCCTATCATCTTTTCCAAAGCTGCCGCTTCCAACGCAGCGGAATTACCCGTCTGCGCGCCTGTGGCCGCAATTTCCCCGATAATTGAAAGAAACGCAGGAGCCACTGTTGCGATCAAGATGATTACATTGAGAAGCACAACGAACAAAAAATAAAACCAGAACACGGTCCGGCCATCACGGCCCTTGAAGTCCAAAAGGTGTTTAAGATTATATCCAATGGATCTAAACATTTTGCTCCCCTCCCCTTGTCGCAGGCTCAATAAGACCGGGCTACGTAGATGAACTCGGTCGCTGGCTTACCAGTGAAAATGCAGGTCCCGTCCGCTGGCGATGCGCCAAGTGGCACATTTCGAATAGTCAGCTTATGCGCTTTCAACTGTTCGACGACAGTGTCCAGTTCGGCGCCAGTTGGTTTGGACCATTGTACCTCGGCCCAGCCGGGATATTTTTGACCTTCACCGAAGAAATTCGCCAGGCCATCCATTGAAGTAATACCGGTGGTGATGTTGTCATCGCGGCGTTGGCGCGCTTGCTCGAACAAATTGCTCTGGATTTCTGCAAGCATCGTAGGGATCATCTCCGATAGCGCATCCTTGGATGGTGTGTGGAAATCGGGTTTGCCACTATCCCCCCAAAGCGCGTCACGGCGAAGCAAACTGACGATGCCAGCTTCCATATCGCGGCTTCCGACTTCGATGATAATCGGCGCACCCTTGCGAACCCAGTCCCAGCGCTTCGCAGCGGCCTTGCCGGGCTTGGTATCGAGCTGAACCCGCACAGTTTCACCGAGCGCAATTTCAGCCTTCAAAGCCGCACGAATTTCGTCGCAATATGCAACCAATGCATCGTCGGAACCGTCGTCTTTGCCGCGTAACATGGGAAGAATGACAATTTGCCACGGTGCAATTGTCGGCGGTACGCGTAATCCATCATCATCGCCATGCGTCATGATTACGCCGCCAATCATCCGCGTCGAAACGCCCCAGCTGGTGGTGTGGCATAGATCCTGTCCGCCATCGCGGTTCTGGAACTTAATCCCCGAAGCCTTAGCAAAATTAGTGCCAAGATAATGCGAAGTGCCCGCCTGCAATGCCTTGCCGTCCTGCATCATAGCTTCGATGGACCACGTCTCAACCGCTCCTGGAAAACGTTCATTCTCTGGCTTCTCCCCAGCAATTACTGGCATCGCCAAATCTTCCTCTGCGCAGGCGCGATACACTTCAAGCATCCGCAGAGTGTGCTCTTTGGCCTCGGCAGCATTCTCATGCGCTGTATGGCCTTCTTGCCAAAGAAATTCGCTTGTTCGCAGGAACATCCGCGTGCGCATTTCCCAGCGTACGACATTGGCCCATTGGTTGGTCTTTAGCGGCAAATCACGCCAGCTTTGAATCCAGCGCGCCATTGCGTCGCCGATGATGGTTTCGGATGTGGGGCGAACAACCAGCGGCTCTTCCAGTTTCGCTTCGGGGTCTGGAACAAGCTTACCCTTGCCATCGGCTATCAGCCGGTGATGCGTAACGACCGCCATTTCCTTGGCAAAGCCTTCAACATGCTCTGCTTCGCGTTCAAAATTGGACAGCGGGATGAAGATAGGAAAATAGCAATTGTCGTGGCCGGTGTCCTTGATCCGCTGGTCAAGCAGGCGTTGGATACGCTCCCAGATGCCGTAACCCCATGGCTTGATAACCATGCAACCACGGACACCCGATTCCTCGGCCATGTCGGCGGCTGAAATAACTTCCTGATACCATTGCGCGAAATCGTCGGCACGTTTGACCGAAAGGGCGTGGCGAATGTTTGACACGAGAATTCCTGAGTATGTTCAATAATTGAAAGCTAAGATTTTGCCATCAAAGGGAGGCTTTACCGGCCGATTTCGTCTAGTCTCTTTTGCATTTCGGCCATCTGCCGGCGCAATTCATCTATTTCGCTTTTCTGATCCGGTTCTTCCGGCTTTGAAGCTTCCTTGTTGCCGGGTAGAATTACCTGTCCAACGGCGCGCATGACGGCCAAGTTAGTTTCCGCAATCTTTGCTATCGGGTTGGTTGTCAGGCCTTCTTTGAGGGCCTCTTGTATCTTCGCTTGATTGGCGCGGAAATTTGCCATGCTCGCTTCGAGATATTGAGGCATCATCGACTGCATCGAATTACCGTACATAGCGATAAGATCACGCAGAAAACTGACGGGCAGCATTTGCTTTCCGCTGGCTTCTTCATCCATTATAATTTGGGTCAAAATCGAGTGGGTGATGTCTTCACCCGATTTTGCGTCGACAACCTCGAACTCAACGTTTTCGCGGGTCATCTTGGCCAAATCATCGAGCGTAATATAGCTTGACGACCCCGTGTTGTAGAGGCGGCGATTTGCGTATTTCTTGATGGTGACTTTATCACCAGGTTGCGCGTTGCGCTTAGCCATGATGGCACCTTTTTGTTGCGATTTTTGCTGCATTAGCACCTGCAGCAAGTGCAGTGCAACATCGCAAATCCGGTCATGCTCGGATTTGAGCGTTACCGCCGTCAGTTATTCCAACATCGTTCATAGCGAGCCCCAAGACTCGTGAGGACCTCGTATTGCGACAAATCGGACTGTTCTGACAATATTGGAAGGTCTAGCGGGCATCCGATCCAATCGCCCTCCTTCAAATGCGGTGCCTTTGCCAAGTCCAGAGCGACCAAGTCCATTGAAACGCGGCCCAACACTGGTAGAGATTGATCCTCCCAGCTCAGAAGGCCCGATCCTGAAAATCCTCTACCATACCCGTCTGCGTAGCCCAGAGCGGCAATCCCGATTGTCATTGGCCCATTAGCGGTAAAAGTGGCATTATATCCAACATGATCGCCTGCCATAATCTGCCGGACTTGTAGCAATCTGGTTTCCAGACTGCCGACAGGATTGATGCAATCGCTTAGCTCTGCGCGCGGAATTCCGCCATAGAGCGATAGACCTGGCCGAGTGAGATCAAAGTGGTAGCCGCCACCCAAGGCAATTCCGGCGCTGTTGGCCAAGCTTTTGCGATTATGGGGAACACTGTTTCCAATTGCTGTGAAGGCAGCCAGTTGTTCGGCGTTCTGAGAAACGTTTTCATCGGCAGACGCCAAGTGGCTCGCAAGCACATCAATTTCCAGACCCGACCAGTCAATTTCGGCCACCTCTCCGCAATTGATTCCCAAACGGTTCATACCAGTGTTGATCATGACATCGCACGGTTTTCCGCTGGGCTGCCACCTTTGCACTTGTTTCAAGGAATTGAGCATCGGCTTGGCGTTCGAACTAACCGCCAGTTCCATCTCATGCCCGAGAACCCCGTTGAGCACTGTCACCGAGCAGTCAGTGGTCAGCGCGGCAATCTCCTCTGCCTCCTGCCACGTCGCGACGAAGAAATCCCGGCAGCCAGCCTTAATCAAACGACTTACGACTTCGGTTGCACCAACGCCGTAAGCGTTAGCTTTAACCGCGGCCCCGCATGTTGTGCCTGCCAAGGGGATATTTCTGAGCGCGTTCCAGTTGCTGACCAGCCTGTCACCGTCGAACTGCACCTTTAGATTGCCGGTATGCACTATTCTTCCGCCCATCCGTTCAATGCTGGCGTAAACCGTTCGGGCAATTGACGATAATCGGCGAAAATCGCCTGGGCCCGCGAACTATTGTGCGTCCATTCGCGTCTGACGCCGGAAAATCTGGCTTTAGCAGCGGCGCGCTGGAAATCGAGCCACACCGCCGACAGCTCGCTAATATCGGAACTTTCCCAAACCGAGTAATATTGGTCTTGATCATTCGTGCAACGATAGAAGCGCATCTTTATTAGGGAACTGCGTTTGGTTTCCGAAAGGTATGCGTCGTCCGGCAATTCATCTGCGGTTTCTACGACATTCAGATACGGACGCGCCTTCTCGGCATTTCCCTCACCAATGTGCCCGCATGCCAATATCCAAGAGAATTCGCGGTCGCTGCCGGAAACCTTATAATTTAAGGACATGGTTTCGCCCTGCCGATATTCATCATAGGTTGGCTCGAGCAATTCCAACGCATCACGATGATGACCTGCCTCGGCGAGGTAGGCGGCTTGGTTGATCTTTAAATTGGTGAGGTAATCTGCTCCGACATCATGCTGACCCATGAAATCACTTAAGTAATCGGCGGCGGTCTGTGCGCCATCCGAATTCACTAAAATCGCTGCATAGGTTATCGCCAGCATAGTCAGGTCAAATTGGTCTGCGCTGTTTCTGCGGCGCTTGGGCGTCGCAATTTCATCAACTCGCTCCTGCAATTCCTTGAGCCCGGTTGTCGTATATCCGAGATAATCAAGCGACTTTGCTTGCGTGATGGATTGACGGGTCGAGGCACTAACCATGCGGCCATACATATATTCTGAAGGCGGAACATAGCCGTTGTCCTCGCGCAAAGTTTCGCGCAGTTTGGACAAGTCAGAACCCCATTTTTCCTCAGCTGCCGGCCAGAACTGTTCCATCCTTTTATATGACATAAATACCAGAGCAGCGCGTGTCTCTTTGATCGGGAACAATTGGGCGAATCCGAACATGTCGGCGCAAACAGCAATCTGCGCATAGCGTCCACTGTTGGTGATAAACCCCAAGCGATAGGGCCGCATCGTGCTCTCAACCGTCACTGATTTTTCGAGGCAATGCCGATTAAAGTCCTCACGATAAGGTCGATATTTGCGCTCAGAAGTGAATGCTGGGTAAGTTGGCCTTGGCACAGATGACATTTGCGGCGGAGGTTGCTTGATAGTGGTCTGATCTTGCGCAGCTAGAGGTCCGTAGGACAAACACGCTACCGCAGCGAAAGCTGGCAACAGCGATAAAATGGCTTTGGCCACGATTAGTCCTCAAAATCGCGTGGAGGCCCGCCAGGCAGGCCCCACCATGCGACCACCAACGCGACTGCTGTGAACACCCAAGTGTACCACAACCCCGAGTAGGCGTTGCCTGATTTGGCGATAATATATCCCGCGATCAGCGGCAGGAACCCGCCAAAATATCCCGCACCCAAATGGTAAGGTATCGACATCGAACTGTAGCGTATCCGCGCTGGGAACATTTCCGAAAGCAGCGCGGCAACGGACCCGTAAGTCAGTGCCGATAATCCGCCAAGCACTAGCAACACGGCGACGATCCCGATGATATTGAGCGCTCCGGGATTCTGGATCGAGAGGTCGTAACCCGCCTTTGTCAACGATTGTTCGAGAGCCGCGCGGCGCTCAGCTGAATTGGCCCAATCATAATTGTCGAGCGCTACAGGCTGCGCGCCAATCGTCATGCTAAGCGCTGCGCCCTCTCTCAACGTATATGGGACACCCGCATCGGTCAGGTCTTCCAGCAAATTGCCGCATTGTGTGGTTTGGACCTCTGCAAACGGATCATAGTCACAATTGGGCCCTTGGATGACAATCGGTGCAACATCAGCTGAAGCGTTCAGGCCCGGGTTTGCAAGCGCGCCAATTGCCCAGAAACAGGGGAACAGCAGGAATAACGTCAGAATGTTGCCAATAATAATCGGCTTTTTGCGGCCGACCCTATCTGACCAGCGGCCCACAACAATGAACAGGCTCATCGCGAGCAGCCCCGCTACAAAAATTATGATTTCGGCGGTTAGCGGTGCGACCCGCATGGGACCTTTCAAGAATGAAAGGGTCGAGAAAAACGCAGTGTACCAAATTACGGTCAAGCCAACTGCAACGCCAAATAAGGCTACAAAGATACGTTTCTTATTGCCGGGATAGGTGAAGCTTTCGACAAATGGATTGCCCGCAGTCTCGCCGGCTTCTTTCATCGCCTTAAACACGGGGCTCTCGGAGAGTTTCAGACGCATCCATAGGGAGATGAATAGGAGGATGATCGAGAGCAGGAACGGAATGCGCCAACCCCAAGCGGCAAATTCCTCAGCCGGGATGAGCGCGCGGCAGGTCAACACCACCGCGATGCTGAGCACGAAACCGCCGACCACGCTGGCCTGAATGAAGCTGGTGTAAAAGCCACGCTTTTCTGGCGGTGCATGTTCTGCAACATAAATTGCCGCCCCGCCATATTCGCCCCCAAGCGCCAGGCCCTGTAATATGCGTAGCAAAATCACAATTATCGGTGCGGCGATACCGATTGTCGCAGCGTTGGGAATCAAGCCAACACCAGCTGTGGCTATGCCCATTAAGGTGACTGTGACGAGAAAGGTGTATTTGCGCCCCAACCTGTCACCAAGATAGCCAAACAGTACCGCGCCTAACGGACGGAACCCGAACCCAACCGCAAAACCTGCCCACACCATCAGCAGTTGCAGTGTTTCATTATCTGAAGGAAAAAATGCTGCACCAATCAGGCCCGCAAGCGTCCCGTAGATGAAAAAATCATACCATTCGAAGATGGTACCGGCCGACGAAGCGGCGATAACCAGCCTGATTTCCTTCTCGCTCGGCTCGTGCATTACTGGTGCAGTTGTCTCGCTCATGGTGTTGCGACCTTCCCCTGAATTCTCCGTCAAACGCTCTAGCCAGATGTTTGCGTATTGCAAAGCGCTTCACTGGCGGCCCTCCACGGCAGCAAGATCGCCTCATGCCTGCCCGGATAATTCCGTGCCGCATCCAGTAATTCGAGGCGGGGCCAGTCTGGTATAGGGCCATCAGCGCTAAGCCAATTTTGTATTGTTCCATGATAGCGTTGCGCATCGGCCCCGTTCTGACCTGTTGCGGCTGCAGCAAAGATCGCGGCTGCAGCCTGACCCATGGCACAGGCGGTTACATTGAAACCAATCGCGAAGATCTGATTAGCGCCGTCCATGCTAAGGCTAAGCTCAAGCGAACTGCCACACGAACGTGAACGTACTTGGGCATTGAATTGAGCGAGAGGGTCTAACGGGTAATTTGCCAACTCGGTCGCAAGCGCCAAAATTTTTGAAGTGTACAGTTTGCCCGACCCGCTGGCGGTCAATTCTCTTCCTCTTCAGAACGTAAAACCGATCTGCGCTGTTGGATCATCTGTACCAATGAATCAGTGCTGGCATTCACGACAGGATAAGTACGCGCGGTGGTAATCCATGTGGGCCTGCCAGCGATACCCCAAGCGGTATCATAACCAAGCACCAACAGCGAGAAGGCAAGCACCACTATCAGCGCGCCCTTGATCGCGCCGAATCCAAACCCCAGCACGCGATCAATCGGGCCAAGAATTGAAGCGCGCGACGCGTCCCCTGCCCGTCCCGCGATTAGTTTCATAGCCGCATATGGCACCAGCAACAGCAAGGCGAAGGCCAGCACAGCAACGGCGGTGGTCCAGCCCAAATAGCCTCCCATTGCGTGATAGAGCGGCGTATGTAGATAATGAATCGCGAAGAGCGCCAAAATCCATGCTGAAAGCGAAAGCACCTCCTGCACCAAACCGCGCATAAATCCGCCGACAGCTGCAACGCCGACTATAATCAGGACGATAATATCAAAACCGGTCATTATGGGAACCGATTTATTGCGAACCTACGACTTGGTCAACGAGGTTCGCCAATTGTTTTAGTCCGTGATATTTAAGACCCGATTTTTCGTCCGCGTCAAAAGGTCCGCAACCACTCTTGAAACCTAGCTTGGCGGATTCTTTCAGACGCAGCCCGGCATGGGCCACGGGCCGTATCTCGCCAGCCAGAGAAACTTCGCCAAACCAGACACTTCGCGTTGGTAACGGCTTGTCTGCAAGCGCAGAAACCAGAGCCGCTGCGACGGCTAAATCCGCCGCTGGATCGGACAGGCGATATCCTCCAGCCACGTTCAAATAGACTTCTGCAGAGCTGAAATTTAATCCGCAGCGCGATTCCAGCACCGCCAGTAACATCGCCAAACGGCCATTATCCCAACCAACCACAGCGCGGCGCGGCGTCGCCCCGCTTTGCAAACGAACAATCAATGCCTGAACTTCGATCAAGACCGGCCTTGTGCCTTCCAGCGCGGGGAATACTGCGCTTCCGGCGAGCGGCTCGTCACGGCCCGACAGAAACAGCATTGAGGGATTGGATACCTCCTCCAGCCCCGCGCCAGCCATTGCGAATACGCCAATTTCATCAACTGCGCCAAACCGGTTCTTGAGCGCACGCAGGATCCGATATTGATGGCTTCTTTCACCTTCGAAGCTCATCACCACATCGACCATATGTTCCAGAACCCGCGGCCCTGCGATGCTGCCATCCTTGGTCACATGTCCGACAAGAACCATCGCAACGCCGTTCTCCTTGGCATAGCGGATAAGCTCGAAAGCACATCCGCGCACTTGGCTAACAGTGCCCGGGGCACCCTCGATGGTGTCCGAATGCATCGTCTGGATCGAATCGATTACCAGTAGAGCGGGTGCATCCATACCGTTCAGCGTCGTCAAAATGTCCCGCACAGAAGTGGCCGCGGCAAGTTTTATCGGCGCATCTGCCAACCCCAACCTTGACGCACGCATCCTTACCTGCGCTGCAGCTTCTTCTCCGCTGACATAGACTGTGGAGCCGCCAGCCTTGGCGATCTTAGCGGCGGCTTGTAACAGCAATGTCGACTTGCCGATGCCCGGGTCGCCTCCCATTAAAATCGCAGATCCGGGGACAAGTCCGCCGCCCAGTGCACGATCAAATTCCGCTAAGCCCGTCGGACGACGTTTGAGTTCTTCCCCAGGTGCATCAAGATCGACGAATTCTACTGCCCGCCCACCGCTGCCCAGATTATGTTTTTGCGAAAAAACAGTTGCGGGAATATCCTCGCTCAGCGTGTTCCATTCCGCGCAGTCCGGGCATTGCCCCTGCCACCGGTGCGAAACCGAACCACATGCCTGACACACGTACCGCTTTTTTGCCTTTGCCATAGATTGCCGATAAACGGAACATACAAGGAACGCAATTGCCAAAAGTGTTTTTGCCAGCCACAACACTGGCATGAGGCAAAAAGAACTCCGACTTGCTCTGATTTGTTACGGCGGAGTCAGCCTAGCGGTTTACATGCACGGCGTGACCAAAGAGGTCTGGAAGCTCGCCAAAGCAAGCCGAGCATTTCACGCAGACGAGGCCCGTTCCGAAGGCGTGCAAGGCGTTTATCGCGATATGCTCGAATGCATCGAAAAAGACCACGGCCTGAAATTGCGTGTACTGCCTGATATCCTGACAGGAGCGAGCGCAGGCGGTATCAACGCAGTATATCTCGCTCAGGCAATCCATTCAGGGCAATCGTTGGAACCGCTGACAGAGCTTTGGCTCGAATGCGCTGACGTTGACCGCTTGGTTCATCCTGACGCACGGCCGATGTGGCGCTTTGCCAAGTTCTGGGCGCAACCTTTTGCAAGCTGGCTGCTGAAGCGACCGGGCAATGCGGTATCGGAGAGCGTTGCACCCGAAACCCGCGCTGAGGTGCGGCGGAAGGTTTCTCACTTGGTCCGCGGGCGGTGGTTCGAGCCACCTTTTTCGGGGCTCGGGTTTTCTAAATTGCTTCACAGCGCGTTGACCGCAATGGAAAAAGCACCATTGGAAAAACCACTGCTGCCACCGGGTCATCCGATTGATTTGATGGTCACCGCGACAGATTTTCGCGGTCATGTAGAGATGCTCCGGCTCAACAGCCCGGCCATTGTAGAGGAAAGCGAACACCGGCTGCCGGTCAGCTTTAGCGCGAACGTGCCGAGCGAACCCGGTCAGCCCCTGGCCAATCCCCTCGAATTAACTTTCGCCGCCAGAGCCACAGCAAGTTTTCCCGGTGCCTTCCCGCCTTTGCAACTTCAAGAGATTGACAGTCTAAAGAAAGCCCGCGGCACTGAATGGGCAAATAGAGAAAACTTCTGCCAGCGAATTATGCCAGTGCATTGCAAAAATGGTGTCACAGAGAGCGTCGCCTTAATTGATGGTTCGGTGCTGATTAATGCGCCATTCGGGGCGGCAATGAACGCGCTAAAGGGTAGGCCTGCACAGCGTGAGGTGGATAGACGGTTTGTATATATTGATCCCCGCCCAGACCGGTTTGATGCAGCAGACGAGAAACTAAAAAAACCGGTTGGATTCTTCGCGGCCATATTCGGCTCACTTTCCGCCATTCCGCGTGAGCAACCCATCCGCGATAATTTGGAAGAATTGGAAGAGCAGTCACGCGAGGCGCAAACTTTGCGCAGGATGGTGATGGCACTTCGGCCCGAAGTCGAACGCAATGTCGAAAAGCTGTTTGGACGCACGTTGTTCCTCAATGGCCCAACACCTAAACGCTTGGCCGGATGGCGAAATAAAGCCCAACAAGCGGCCGCCATCGGCAGCGGTTTCGCGTTCAGTTCTTACGCCCAGGCGAAATTTACCGGTATCGTCGAGGAGCTCGCCCAGATCACCTTTGACGCGGCCACAGAATTGGGGTTGCCAGATCGGGCACCAATAAGCGCTGCTTTGTTTGCGGAATTGGACCGCCGGGGCCTCAACATTCTGTCTGGCGAGAATGGGCGTGCAAGCGAGGCTGCAATTAATTTCTTCCGCGCGCATGATCTCGGTTTCCGGATCAGGCGGTTACGCTTGCTAGCACGCCGACTTGCCCGCGATTGGGAAGCAGATCCGGATATTCCGGATGAGGCTTTAGAAGCTGCGCGCAAGACAATATACGACATCCTTGCATTGTATTTTGAACAAGAGAAACCTCACAATTTGGGGGAAGAGTTTCCTGCTCTGGCAGCGAATGTCTTGCAGGAACCCGGGCCGGTCTTGCACCTCTTGGCCCAACGGCGCTTGCTTGAGGAAACCGATCAAAGAGCAGAGGAAATGCTCTCAAAATCGCTTGAATCCATGCCGGAAGACCTGCGCCGCAGAATGCTGCTGACTTACCTCGGTTTCCCATTTTATGACGTCGCGACGTTTCCGCTGGTACGGAACAAGGGTCTCACAGAGTTCGACCCGGTCAAGGTGGACCGAATTTCGCCTGACGATGCGAGGTCAATTCGAGACGGGGGCACTAGCGCCACCTTGCGCGGCACGGAATTCTACAATTTCGGCGCATTTTTCAGCCGCGCCTACCGGGAAAACGATTATCTTTGGGGCCGGCTCCATGGGGCCGAGCGAATGATTGATTTGATCTGTTCCACCCTCGATGCTCACCAATTTGAAGGTCATGAGGGCGTCCATCAAATCCAGCGGTTCAAGCGGCAGGCATTTCTAGCCGTTCTGGATGAAGAGGAAGACCGGCTGACCGCCGATCCTCGCTTGCTCAGCCAGATACGCTCGGAAGTTCTTGAACGCCTGGGTTAAGCGCCAAAAACGTCTTTTAGCTTGTCGAAGAAGCCCCGGCTTTCCGGGCATTCATCACCGGTTTCCGTGTCGCGGAATTGCTGAAGAATTTCCTTCTGCGCTTTGCTTAGTTTGGTCGGAGTTTCGACCGCAATTTCAACTACCAGATCACCTCGGCCGCGACCTTGCAGCACGGGCATACCTGCACCGCGCACACGCAATTGCTTGCCAGATTGGATGCCTGCGGGAATATCGACCGAGTTGGTCTCTCCATCAAGGTCGGGAATTTCAACACATCCGCCAAGCGCCGCGGTGGAAAAACTGATCGGAACGCGCGTGAGCAATGTTGTGCCCTCTCGTTCGAATACAGAATGTTCCTTAATATGAATGAAGATGTACAGATCGCCAGCTGGCGCCCCGCGCGGCCCCGCTTCGCCCTTGCCTGACAGCCTGATCCGTGTCCCTGTATCAACACCTGGTGGAATCTCGACTTCGAGCGCCTGCGCCTGATCGGAGCGGCCCTCGCCTCGGCAGTCATCGCACGGTTTTTCGATGACTTCGCCGCGCCCGTTGCAGTTTGGGCATGGGCGTTCGACCACAAAGAAACCCTGTTTTGCACGAACTTTGCCGTGGCCATTGCACAAATTGCAGCCGCGAGTGCCAGTGCCCGGCTGCGCGCCTGAACCGCTGCAAGTCTCACAGCTTTGGGAAACTTCAATTTCGATTTCGGTCTTTTTGCCGTGGAATGCATCACCAAGGTCGATCTGCATGTCATAGCGCAGATCTGCCCCCCGGCGTGGCTGTTGCCGGCCGCCACCGCCGCCAAATGCGCTGCCGAAGATTGTTTCGAAGATATCGCCGATATCGCCAAAATCACCCTGCTGGCCTTGGCCTCCACCACCCATTCCCTGTTGGAATGCCTCATGGCCGAAACGGTCATATGCCGCGCGCTTTTGTGGGTCTTTCAGACAATCATAGGCCGCGCTGACCGATTTGAACTTCGATTCCGCTTCAGCGTCACCTGGATTGCGGTCCGGGTGGCATTGCATTGCGATCCGGCGATAGGACGATTTGATCGTCTTATCGTCAGCATCACGCGAGACTTCAAGAAGCTCGTAAAAATCTATGGTTGAAGACATCGTTTCATCCCAAACCAGTCCGCCATCGGTGCCGGTAAGCACCAATGGCGGTTCCAGTTTTCATTTTGGCGTTAGCCTTTGTTTTCGTCTTCGTTCACTTCGGAAAATTCGGCATCAACGACTTCTTCTTCGTCGGCCTTTTCAGCACCATCGGAAGGCGCATCACCGTCAGAACCGGCATTAGCCTGTTCCTGCTGGTAGATTTCCTGACCCATTTTCATGGCAACTTCGGTCAAGGCTTGCGACTTGGCATTAATCGCGTCGAGGTCTTCGCCCTCAAGCGCGGTTTTCGCCTCTGCCAGAGCGGCCTCGACTTCAGATTTCAGATCAGCGGAGATCTTGTCACCGTGCTCTTCCAGCTGCTTCTCGGTTGCGTGCACCAAGCTGTCCGCCTGGTTGCGGGATTCCGCCTGCTCACGCCGCTTCTTGTCTTCCTCGGCAAATTTCTCAGCATCCTGAACCATCTGGTCGATGTCATTGTCTGACAGACCGCCCGATGCCTGAATCCGGATTTGCTGTTCCTTGCCAGTACCCTTGTCTTTGGCCGACACGTTCACGATGCCGTTGGCGTCGATGTCGAATGTGACCTCAACTTGCGGAACACCGCGCGGTGCAGCAGGGATACCAACCAGATCGAAATTGCCGAGCATTTTGTTATCGGCGGCCATTTCACGCTCGCCCTGGAAAACACGGATCGTCACGGCCTGCTGATTGTCTTCAGCGGTCGAGTAGGTCTGCGATTTTTTGGTCGGGATTGTCGTGTTGCGGTCAATCATGCGCGTGAACACGCCGCCAAGCGTCTCGATACCGAGCGAAAGCGGAGTAACATCGAGCAGCAGGACGTCTTTGACATCGCCCTGCAAAACGCCTGCCTGAATGGCAGCACCCATTGCAACCACTTCATCAGGGTTCACGCCAGTATGCGGTTCTTTGCCGAAGAAGTCTTTCACGATTTCGCGAACACGCGGCATACGGGTCATCCCGCCGACGAGAATAACTTCGTCAATTCCGCCTTTATCCACGCCAGCATCAGCCAAAGCTTTCTTACAAGGCTCAAGAGTGCGCTTGATCAAATCACCGACCATCTTTTCGAGGTCCGAACGGCTGATGTTTTCCACGAGGTGAAGCGGAGTAGTCGCCCCGCCCTCCATCCGTGCGGTAATGAACGGCAAGTTCACTTCAGTGGTTTGCGCACTGGACAGCTCGATTTTTGCCTTTTCAGCGGCTTCCTTGAGACGTTGAAGCGCCAGCTTATCCGTCTTGAGGTCCATGTTTTCTTTTTTCTTGAACTGCGCTGCCAGCCATTCGACAATTGCGTTATCGAAATCTTCGCCGCCCAGGAAAGTATCGCCGTTGGTGGACTTAACTTCGAACACGCCGTCACCGATTTCGAGAACCGACACGTCGAATGTACCGCCGCCAAGGTCATAGACTGCGATGGTTTTGCCATCGTCCTTGTCCATACCGTAAGCCAGCGCCGCAGCAGTTGGCTCGTTGATAATGCGCAGAACTTCGAGGCCAGCAATTTGGCCAGCATCTTTGGTTGCCTGACGCTGGGCGTCATTGAAATACGCAGGAACGGTAATGACCGCTTGGGTCACTGTTTCACCAAGATAGCTCTCGGCGGTCTCTTTCATCTTTTGCAAGATGAAAGCGGAAACTTGTGAAGGGCTGTAATCTTCATCGCCAGCCTTGACCCACGCATCGCCATTTTTGCCTTTGACGATGTTGTAGGGGACCAGATCCATGTCCTTCTTGGTCATTGGATCGTCGAACCGGCGGCCGATCAGGCGCTTGATTGCGAATAGGGTGTTGTCAGGATTGGTCACTGCCTGGCGTTTGGCCGGCTGACCGATCAGACGTTCGCCATCCTTGGTGAAGGCGACGATTGAAGGCGTGGTACGCGCGCCTTCAGAATTTTCAATAACCTTCGGCTTGCCGCCGTCCATTACGGCGATGCAGGAGTTGGTAGTGCCGAGGTCGATACCGATTACTTTAGCCATGGATTCCCCACTTTATGCTTAATGTTGGACGCTGCTCACTGGGTTTCCCGGAATTGGCAAAACCGTTCGGCAGCTCGTTTCTGAACGGGATATAGGTGCGGTTTTTATTGGCACAAGGGACCATGACCGCTAGTTCGTGCATGAAATTCACCATGGAGAAACTCGCGTGACCACACGTTTTTTTGCAAGTCTTGCTCTTGGGATTGCAACTTTCGGCCTGAGCGCTTGCGATTCTGCTAGTGATGAAGCCGAAGTTACTGCCGCACCCGAAGGGGTTGCGGGACTGACAATCACCAACGGCCGAATGGTTTTGCCTGCCGTCAATGGCAGACCCGCCGCAGTCTATTTCGATCTTGCTTACGACGGGGATGACAACCAGACAGTGAGCGCGATTTATGTCGAAGGCGCTGAAAACGCGATGATGCACGAATATGCCGAGAAAGACTTCAAGGTTCAGATGATTCCGCTGGAATCGCTCGACCTGACCAAGGGCGTGAAAGTATCTTTCGAGCCCGGCGGCAAACACGGTATGGCGATGAGCGTTTCTCCTGAACTAAGCGCAGGCGGAAAGACCGAGGTAACTTTGATCATGGCCGATGGTGACAAGACCACGTTCGTAGCGGACATTAAAAGTGCCGGGGATGAACGCTGAGCGATTTAAATCCTGAATACAGCATCCAGCCGTGCCCCGTTGGTGGCGAACGCCAGTTGACGCCTGGAGAAATCGAGCTCTCCAATAGCGTGTTTGGTGATGCGATTGACTATACTCAGGTGAAAATCCGCCGCAGGAAATGGTTTCCGTTCCAGCCAAAACGCGTGACTATGGCGCCGCGCGGCCATATTCATTTCCATCCGGACGGCAAAAGCTATTGCGATGATTTTTCAGCTGAAAGCCTATCTCGCCAAGGGCTGTTCATTCACGAAATGGTCCATGTCTGGCAAACCCAGACCAAGGGTGAGTGGTATCTGGTGCTGAACCGCCGGCCCTGGTCGCGGTATGATTACAGCTTGAAACCGGGTTGGAAGCTCGAAAGCTACGGGATCGAACAACAGGCGGAGATCGTCAAACATGCTTTTTGGTTGCGTAACGGAGCGAGAGTCGCCGGTGTTTCCGACAAAAGCGCCTATGATCTGGTCGTAAATTTCCCTGGCGCAAGCTAGTTAGTCATCTGTCTGACGCTACGTCATGGAGGACTTATCCACCAAGCCTCTTGAGTAAATAAGTTTCGCTTGATACCAATGCGCCCATTGTCCGGTCGGCCAAACCCGCGACCGGCCGATAGGTACACCCATGAAATTATCCGACTATGCAATGTCGCGCGAGCGTGGCTTCCTTTCGTCCTATGAAATTGACGCAGTGAAGCTTCCGGCGCGGTTTGATGAAGTGCTTAAATCCGCAAGCAATCTCTCTGGCCTGATCACCACTGGCCGTGTCCGACATTGGCTTGACCAACTGCCGGAACCGGCCATCGACGAATGGCTGTCAGATGCCCCGGACGAACAAATTCGCACGCTGATGGTCCATTACAGCTTTCTTGTGCAAGCTTACGTCTGGGGCGAACCAACTCCGCCCAAGCACTTACCCGCGAACCTTGCGCGTCCGATGGTCGCGCTGGCAGACAATCTGGGTCAAGCACCCTTGCTCCCCTATTCCGGATATGTCCTCGACAATTGGTCTCGCCTCGACAAGTCAGGCCCGATCACCCTCGATAATATCTATATGTATCAGAATTTTGCTGGCGGAGATGATGAAAACTGGTTCGTCACGATCCACGTAGCCATCGAAGCGCAAGCGGGCGTGCTGCTAGATAATGCGGCCAAGCTGGTTGGTGTTGCCAAAGCCGGAGACGAAGCAGAAGCCGAGCGGCTGCTTCTCGAGATGAACACGGCTTGGGAAGGCGTCTACGACGTGTTCAAGCGAATGACCGAGCGCTGCGATCCCTATGTCTATTTCCACCGCGTCCGCCCATACATTCATGGCTGGGCCAACAATGCGGCGCTTGATGGCGGTCTGATTTACGAAGGCGTCGCCAAATATGAGGGCAAGCCGCAAGCCTTGCGCGGCCAGACCGGATCACAAAGTTCTATTGTTCCGTCGATGGATGCGCTGTTTGGTGTGAAGCACAGCGACGATCCCTTGCGCAATTTCCTCGATGAATTGCATGAATATCGTCCGGTCAATCACCGCAGGTTTATTGAAGATCTGGCTGCCCAATCAAAGCTGCGTGAATTTGTCGAAGGTTCGCATTCACAATCGCTCAAGGACGCGTTCAACGCCTGTGTCGAACAGGTCGCCCGCTTCCGCACCCGCCATCTTGAATATGCAGCAAGCTACATCAATAAACAGGCTGGCTCCATCTCTGGTAATGACCCCGATGTCGGCACCGGAGGCACGCCATTTATGAAATATCTGAAAAAGCACCGCGACGAAAACCGCGAACAGGTGGTTTCTTAATATGAGAAGACCCTCCGTCATTTAATGCCGGAGGGTCTCTATATTCCTGTTAAAACGTGGCTGCCGCTCAATCAGGTTTTTTCGCTACGCCGACCATTGCGGGACGCAGCAGCCGGTCTTTAATCATATAGCCGGCCTGCATCTCCTGCAAAATGGTGCCTGGCTCGTGGCTGTCGCTCGGAACTTCCATCATGGCCTGATGCTGGTTCGGGTCGAGCGGCAGGCCCATAGAGGCAATGCGGCTGATGCCGTGCATCCCGAACACTTTGTCCAACTCGCGCTGGGTGGCTTCGATGCCGGCGACCAAACCTTTGAACTTCTCGTCCTCTCGCAATTCTTGCGGGACGGAATCGAGCGCGCGTGACAGGTTGTCTGAAACAGACAGAATATCGCGGGCAAAGCCGGTCGCGGCATAAGCGCGCGCATCGGCGATGTCTTTTTCCATACGGCGGCGGACATTTTGCGTTTCCGCCTTTGCGTAAAGCGTTTCCTGCTTCGCGCCTTCCAAATCGTTTCGGAGTTCGGCCAGGGCGTCTTCAAGGCTGGATTCCACATCGCCATCATCATCCGCAAGCAATTCTTCAGGCACGCCTTTCAGTTCTGCTTCCACGGCTGCGTCTTGGTGTTCGGTGCCTGTAGGCTCCGGCTTGTCGTCATTCATTTCAAAAGTTCCAGCTGTTCAAATTGCCAATTATCCGATGAGTTTCCCCAACGAACGGGCTGTGAAATCAACCATGGGGACGACCCGCGCGTAATTCAACCGCGTTGGACCAATCACGCCTAAAACTCCGACTACTTTTCCTTCGCGGTCACGATAGGGGGATGCGATGACCGAAGATCCGGATAGCGCAAACAGGCGGTTCTCTGCGCCAATGAATATGCGGGTAGCCTCGGCCTGTCGCGCATTCTCAAGTAATCCGGCGACAGATTGCTTGTTTTCCAGATCATCAAGCAACGACCGGACCCGCTCGATATCGCCCAGTGCCGCTTCATCGAGCAAATTAGCTTGCCCGCGCACTATCAGAACTGGGCGTTTGGCTGCGTCTTCGCTCCAAACTGCAAGGCCGCGTTCGACCAAAGTTTTGCTCGCGTTGTCTAGCTCCGAACGTCCGGATGCTACTTCCAACTGAACCACGCGAACCGCTTCAGCCAGAGTTTTGCCCGCCAGCCGCGCAGTGATGTAATTGCTCGCCTGTTCGAGCGCCGATGCTGTCGAAGGCTCGCTGAGTTCAACCACGCGGTTTTCTATCTGGCCGTCTTCACCAACGAGCACCGCAAGTGCGCGGTCGGGTGATAACGAGACGAGGCTAAGCTGGCGCAAGCGCGGCTCTCGGCTAGGTACCATGACCATGCCCGCTGCGCCCGATATGTCCGACAGTAGCGAACTTGTTGCCTCGAGTGCTTGTTCAATCGGCCCACCATCAGACAGACGCTGCTCGATTGTTGCGCGCTCTTCCCTGGTCGGCTCAGCCACTTGCATCATGCCGTCGACAAACAGCCGCAAACCGATCTCCGTCGGCATCCGCCCCGCGCTTGTATGCGGCGCAGCAAGCAAGCCCTGCCCTTCAAGATCCGCCAGTACCGTGCGGATGGAAGCTGGCGACAAATTGACCCGTTCGTCACTCGCCAGAATCTTAGAACCTACCGGCAATCCATCAGCCAGATAGCCTTCTACAACCAGGCGAAATATCTCGCGTGCGCGCTCTGTCAGATCAGTGAGTGGGATTACCGCCATGGCTGCACTATAATTGCAACGGTACGAATAACTAGCCTTGCGGCACCAAGGCTGTTGCGCCTAACGCGCGGGGACAAATTTGAAAAGGATACAAAATGAGACCTTCCGGCCGTGCGCCTGATGAAATGCGCGTTATAACAATCGAAACCGGCTTTACCAAACATGCGGAGGGTTCGTGCCTGATCAGTTTCGGTGATACAAGGGTGCTTTGCACTGCCAGTGTTGAAGAGCGGATTCCGCCATGGCTTCGCGGCAAGGGTGAAGGCTGGGTCACCGGGGAATATTCGATGCTTCCACGCGCCACACACACCCGCGGCAGCCGTGAAGCAGCACGCGGCAAGCAAAGCGGGCGGACGCAGGAAATTCAGCGTCTTATCGGGCGTAGCTTGCGCGCGGTTGTTGACATGAAGAAGCTCGGCGAGCGTCAGATCACGCTCGATTGCGACGTAATACAGGCCGATGGCGGAACGCGTACGGCTTCTATTTCGGGCGCTTGGATTGCGCTGCGTCTCGCGGTCAATAGCCTGATGGCATCGGGCGACATCAAACACGATCCGATAACTGGCCAGGTTGCGGCAATCAGCTGCGGTATCTACAAGGGCACTCCGGTCCTTGATCTCGATTATCCCGAAGATAGCGACGCCGATGCCGATGCGAATTTTGTGTTGCTCGAAGGCGGCAATATCGCAGAAGTTCAGGCAACCGCAGAAGGCGCAACATACGACGAGGAAGCACTGCTTCGCTTGCTGCGTCTGGCGCGCATGGGCTGTGACGGCATTTTTTCAGCACAGCTCGACGCCACCAAATAGGGTCTAAGTCCATGACCAGACATCTAGGTTCCGGATCGCTTGTTATCGCGACGCATAATGCAGGTAAGTTGAAAGAAATTTCGGCTTTGCTGGAGCCGCATGGTCTTAAATGCCTTTCAGCAGGTTCTCTGGGACTTCCAGAGCCTGCTGAAACCGGCACCACATTTGTCGAGAACGCACTGATCAAAGCGCGCGCTGCGGCCGAAGCTTCCGGCATTGTTTCGCTAGCCGATGACAGCGGCCTGTCCGTTGCTGCCCTTGATGGTCGTCCTGGGGTTTACACCGCCGACTGGGCCGAGCGGCAATGGTTTGAGGGTAAGCCAGGACGCGATTGGTATATGGCGATGGGTAAAGTTGAGGGAATGCTGGCAGAGCAAGGCCCCGATGTGTCGCGCGCCGCATGGTTTTCTTGCGTGCTCGCAATCGCATGGCCCGATGGCGAAAGTGCTGTCTATGAGGGGCGGATCGATGGTTCGCTCACTTGGCCGCCGCGAGGCAAGCTTGGCTTCGGCTATGACCCCGTCTTTATTCCGGTAGGTAAAGATCAGACTTTCGCCGAACTCGATCCGGCTGAAAAACACGCGATGAGCCACCGCGCCGATGCCTTTGCAAAGCTGGTCGCCGAGCAATTCGGCCGCTAACATTCCGCACATGGCGCGCGCATTGTATATTCACTGGCCCTTCTGCTTGAAGAAATGCCCCTATTGTGACTTCAACAGCCATGTACGGTCTGGTGTCGATCACGCCGCTTGGCAAGCAGCTCTGATCGCTGACATGGAGCATGAGGCACAACTGGCTGGTGGCGAGCCGCTCGGGTCCATCTTCTTCGGCGGCGGCACTCCATCGCTGATGCCACCCGCCCTCGTCGGTGCATTGCTGGAGCGGGCAGAGCAATTGTGGGGCTTTGCGCCAGGAATAGAAATCACCTTGGAAGCAAACCCTTCTTCGGTTGAAGCATCGAAGTTTGGCGATCTGGCACTGGCAGGAATCAACCGCGTTTCTCTTGGCCTACAATCGCTGGATGACAGCCAGCTTAAATTCCTGGGCCGCTTGCACAATGCCGCCGAAGGGGTCGCTGCCTTAGATGTGGCCCAAAAGCATTTCGCAAGAGTCAGCTTCGATTTAATTTACGCGAGACCGAAGCAAACAGAAGCCGAATGGCGCGCAGAATTGGCACGCGCACTATCCTTCGGCACAGACCATCTTTCGCTCTATCAACTGACTATAGAGCCTAATACGCGCTTCGCGACAGATGTAAGGCTTGGCGCGTTTTCGCCGATGGACAATGACCCCGCAGCAGATTTGTTCGAAGTAACCCGCGAGATGACCGCAGCGGCGGGGCTACCTGCCTACGAAATCAGCAACCATGCCCGCCCCGGTCAGGAGAGCCGCCATAATCTGACCTATTGGCGCTATCAGGATTACTGCGGGATTGGCCCCGGTGCGCATGGTCGGCGGGGTTCGAAAGCCACACTTCGGCATAAGAAGCCGGAGAACTGGATCGCAGCAGTGGTTGAAACAGGCGATGGATTGAAGGAGGAAGCGACGCTTTCCCCCGCCGAGCGCGCGTCCGAAGCGTTGTTGATGGGACTGAGATTGGCGGAGGGTGTTTCGCTTGCCGCTATTGGCCAGCGATTTAAAACTGCTCCAGCGGAATTGCTCAACCAAGAAAAAGTCAAACTGATGACCGACCTTGGTTTTGTCTGGACTGAGGATGACCAGTTCGGCGTAACTTCAAAAGGAATGCCGCTGCTCGATGCGCTGCTGGGGGAACTCGTCAGCGAAGATTTGGTCATGGCATGAGGGCCGAATGACCAAAGCCGATTTGCTCGAAGCTTGGCGAGGCTATCTGACTACAGGGCGAAGGCGTTCCCCGCACACAGTCCGCGCCTATTTGGCTGCCGCCAATTTGTTGATCGAGCGAAACACACTGAATTCATGGGGGGATGCCGCACAGCTTGATGCGGGCGAATTGCGCCGTCATTTGGCGGATCGCCGCGCCGATGGTTTGAGCAACTCTTCTGCCGCACGCGAACTATCAGCCGTCAAAGCGTTCATCAAATATGCCCGTGAACAATCTGGCATGCCCGAAAGCGCCGCGCCCCGATTGCGCGGCCCGCGCATCAAGAAAGGCCTGCCCCGCCCCGTCACGCCCGATGAAGCGAGCAATCTTGCCGAAACAGTTGCAAGCGATGCAGCGCAGGATTGGGTCGGTGCGCGGGACCGGGCGGTGTTGTTGCTGCTCTATGGTGCGGGCTTGCGTATCGCAGAGGCGCTTTCGGTAAAATGCGCGGTATTACCGCTCGGCGACACGCTGCAAGTCACTGGCAAGGGCGGAAAGCAGCGCGTGGTTCCGATCATCCCGGTTATTAAAGATGCCGTAGAAGCCTACATCGCTCTCAATCCGTGGCCAATGGATAGCGATAATCCCTTATTTCGAGGTGCAAGGGGAGGCGCGCTGGGTCAAGGTATGGTGCAAAAAGCAATGGCCCGTGCCCGGATCGCACTCGGCCTGCCAGCCACAGCCACACCGCACGCCTTGCGCCACAGCTTCGCAACACATTTGCTTAGTGCCGGGGCAGATTTGCGGAGCCTGCAAGAATTGCTTGGCCATGCGAGCCTTGGCAGTACGCAAATTTATACCAAAGTGGATGCGGCCACACTGCTAGACACTTATCGCAGCGCCCATCCGCGAGAAAAGGATTAGAGCCGAGCCTCGATTGCGTCCCAGATTCTTGCTGGAGTGTCGGTGCCGTTGAAAGTGTCGATTGCCACGATACCTGTTGGCGAGGTGACGTTGATTTCGGTCAGCCATTTACCGCCGATTACATCGATTCCGACAAACACCAATCCACGTTTCTTGAGTTCAGGCCCCATAGCTGCGCAAATTTCTTCCTCGCGAGCGGTCAAATCGGCTGCTTCTGCATAACCGCCTTGTGCCAGATTGGACCTGAATTCACCCTCACCGGGCTTCCGGTTTATAGCGCCAGCAAACTCTCCGTCGATTAGGACGATACGCTTATCGCCTTCAGCAACTTCTGGCAGGAACGGTTGCACCATGTGGGGTTCGGGCCACGTCTGATTGAACAATTCGAATAAAGCCGTGGTGTTGGTCTTGTCCTCGTCCAACCTAAAGATTGCCTTTCCGCCATTGCCATGAAGTGGCTTCACCACAACGCTGCCATGTTGTTCCTGAAAAGCGCGTACATCGGCCAATTCCCGCGCAATCAATGTTGGCGGCATAAACCGCGCATAATCCAGCACGAACATCTTTTCCGGTGCATTGATAACTTCCCGCGGATCATTGGTGACGAGCGTTTGCCCCTTCAGCCGGTCCAGCATGAGTGCAGCACTGATATAGCCAAGGTGAAACGGAGGATCTTGCCGCATCAAGATCACATCAATGTCTTTGGCAAGGTCAATTCTGCGGCGATCGCCCATCGTGTAATGGTCACCCACAACAGGCCGCACTGTTACGGGAGCAGCATGCGCGGTCAGTTTTCCCGCCGCCTCGCCGCCGGTTTCGTAGGATAGCGAGCGCACATCAAAGTGCCAAACCTGCATCCCGCGGGCCTGTGCAGACAACATAAGGGCAAAGGAACTGTCGCCCGCAATATTGATCGATTCCATCGGGTCCATCTGGACCGCTACGCGCAAAGCCATCACAATTTCCTATCTATCGGCAGATCACGGCTGCCATGCATTGACGATGTGGCGAGGGAACCCGCCGGGCGCAAGCAGGATGACGTCAATCCTGATATCTTCGCCATCTGTAGCATATTTATGTGCCACGCATTCTACCGCCGCCGCCACGCGGCTGAGCCGGTATTCATCAATTGCATGATCCAGATCTTCTTGGCGTTTGCGCCATTTGACCTCGACAAATGCGACGATGCCGCCTCGTTTCACGATAAGATCAATTTCTCCGCGAGGAGTTCTGACCCGCTGGGCCAGCACGGACCATCCTTTCATTCGCAGCCACATCGCTGCTCGCAGCTCCCCGTCGCGCCCACTTTGCTCGGCAATCTGGCGCTTCATTCGCCGCGGATTTCCATGGCCCTAGCGTAAAGCTGCTTGCGGTCGCGGCCGGTTGCCTTGGCGACTTTGCCTGCTGCTTGCGATGCTTTGTCCGTTTTCAACGCATCTTTCAGCAAGAGATCGACATCGTCATCGCTTGTTTCCAATTCCGCCGGAGGGGCAACCATCAGGACAATTTCTCCCTTGGCAGGATAGTCGGTGTAATGGTCCGCCAATCGGGCCGCAGGACCGCTGCGGCATTCCTCGTGCAGTTTGGTGATTTCGCGTGCAACAGACACCATTCGATCAGGTAGCAATTCGCTCAACGCTTCGAGCGATTTTACCAGTCTAGGACCTGTTTCGTAGAAGATCAGTGTTGCATCGACTTGCGCAACATCCAGAAATGCCTCTCTGCGCGCCTTATCCTTGTTTGGGATGAAGCCTGCGAACAGAAACCGGTCGTTGGGCAATCCGGACAGCGTCAGCCCGGCAATCGCGGCACACGCCCCCGGCAGCGTGGTGACAGCCACGCCCGCGTCGCGCGCGTCGCGAACAAGCCTGTAACCGGGATCGGAAATTAGCGGGGTGCCAGCATCGCTTACCAGCGCAATGGCCTGACTATGCATTGATTCAACCAATCGCACCCGCTCTCGCTCACCGCTATGGTCGTTATATCTGATTAGCTTGGTTGAAATGCCAAGATGTTTGGTGAGCTTGCCCGTCACCCGCGTATCTTCGCACGCAACCGCATCACAGCGGCGCAAGATATCTGCCGCCCGCACCGTTATGTCGCCAAGATTGCCAATCGGGGTGGCAACGATATAGAGACCCGGTAATAAGGCTTCGAGGGTTGGTTCGCTAATCACTAAGAAGGCCAATGGACTAGGAAGAGTAGGGACCGCAAGGATGAACCGTATTAAGTTGACCAGCATGAAGCTTGACCGGCGCAAATTATTTGTCGCTGGCGCCACGATCCTTCTTGCCGGTTGTAAGGTTATTCCAGGCGGTCCGGTTGCGACAACGACCGGTCCTGTTGCCACCCCAACACCGGAACCGAGCGCCACGGCGCTGCCAACCGACGAGACACGCCACCGCATTGCGCTGTTGGTGCCGCTGTCGGGCGATAATGGTGCGGTTGGCAATTCGATTGCCAATGCGACGACTATGGCGATTCTCGATACCAACGCCAGCAATCTGCGGATTACCACCTATGACACAGCTGGCGGCGCGCGCTCGGCTGCGCGCAAGGCCATTGCAGAGGGGAACAAGTTGATCCTTGGCCCCTTGATGGCAAATAATGTGCCCAATGTTCTGGCAGAGGCGCGGCCTGCCAATGTGCCGTTGATTTCGTTCTCCAACGACACCAGCGTGGCTGGCCCCGATGTCTTTGTGATGGGCCATATCCCCAGCCAATCCATATTGCGGACGGTAGAATACGCCCGCCAAAACGGTTCCACGAGTTTCGGCGTGATCGCCCCTGAGGGCGAATATGGCGATCAAGCTTCAGCAGCAGTGAAAGATGCGGTTCGCGAATTTGGCGGGTCTTTGGTAGCGACGGAAACCTATGCACGCGGCAACACATCGATCATCAGCGCGGCGCAGCGGCTGAAGCAACGCGGCGGGTTTGATACAGTGCTGATTGCAGACGGGGCACGGCTTGCGGCGCTTGCGGCAGGCGAACTTAATCCGCGCGGCGCAGGCACAGCGAAGATTTTGGGTACCGAACTGCTCAGCGGAGAGGCTGGGGTCACGCGAACTAGCGCACTTCGCAGCACGTTATTCTCGGCGGTTTCTGATTCCCGCTTCAAGCGCTTTTCCGACAGCTATAATTCACGATTCGGAGGGCAACCTTACCGTATTTCGACGCTCGGCTATGACGGCGTTTTACTTACATTGCGCGTCGCTCGTGATTGGCGGGTGGGCAGCACATTCCCGATTGCCGAATTGCGCAGCGATGAGGGATTCCTCGGGCTTGACGGTGCATTCCGCTTCCGCCGCAACGGAGTGATCGAGCGCGCAATGGAAGTGCGCGAGATTCAGGATGGCAAAGTCGTGATTGTCTCCCCTGCCCCTGCTACATTCTGATCTATCTTTGTTCTGATGGTTTGTGGCGGACGATAAACTGCAGCTAGCGCTTGTAAGGCTTAGAAACGCAGGCTTATAGCAGGCGGCATGGCAGATGATCTTTTTGAAGGCACCCCCGCATCGAGCGGTGATTACGATTCCTCCTCGATCGAGGTGCTGGAAGGGCTTGAGCCTGTCCGTCGCAGACCAGGGATGTATATCGGCGGGATTGATGACCGCGCCCTGCACCATTTGGCGGCGGAAGTTATCGACAACGCGATGGACGAGGCGGTTGCTGGCCATGCCACCCGGATTGAAGTCTCGCTGGAAGAGGGAAACCGGCTTAGCGTTGCGGACAATGGCCGCGGTATTCCGGTCGATGAGCATCCTAAATTTCCAGGTAAATCGACACTCGAAGTAATCCTCTCCACGCTCCATTCGGGCGGCAAATTTTCTGGCAAGGCATATGCGACCAGCGGCGGCTTGCACGGTGTCGGCGTCAGCGTGGTCAACGCGCTTAGCAGCGACACCCGCGTAGAAGTTGCACGCGACCGGCAGCTCTATGCGCAAAGCTTCTCCAAGGGCCTGACGTTAGGCCCGATTGAGAAACTTGGCCCGACCCCCAACCGGCGCGGAACAACAGTCAGCTTTACCCCCGACACCGAAATATTCGGCGATCGACAGTTCAAACCGCACCGTTTGTTCAAATTGGCCCGGTCCAAAGCGTATCTGTTCGCAGGCGTCGAAATCCGCTGGAAATGCGCCGAGAGTCTGACCAGCGATGATGTGCCTGCCGAAGCCACATTCAAATTTCCCGGCGGTTTGGCAGACCATCTGGCCGAGCAAATCGGTGAACGTGAATGTGTAACAGCGCAGCCATTTTCCGGAATGCAGGAATTTGCAGTTGATGACAGCGGTATGTCGCAAGGCCGCGTGGAATGGGCCTGCGCCTGGCCGCTTTATTCCGATGGTTCAACCAGCTGGTATTGCAACACTGTACCTACGCCCGATGGCGGAACGCACGAACAAGGACTGCGCGCCGCGCTGACCAAGGGGCTACGTGCGTTTGGAGAATTGACCGGGACCAAGAAAGCCAAGGACATCTCCGCCGACGACGTGATGACGGGCGGAGAGGTTATGCTAAGTGTCTTCATCCGCGATCCGTCTTTCCAAAGCCAGACCAAGGACCGGCTGACTTCACCTGAGGCAACGCGTCTGGTCGAAAACGCCATGCGTGACCATTTCGACCACTTCCTGACTGACAATATGGAACGCGGAAAAGCTCTGCTTGGCGAAGTTATGGAGCGGATGGACGAGCGCCTGCGCCGCAAGCAAGAACGCGAGATCAAACGGAAAACTGCGACCAATGCGAAGAAGCTGCGCCTGCCCGGCAAGCTCACCGATTGTTCGGGGGAAACCGACGCGGAAACCGAATTGTTTATCGTCGAAGGCGATTCAGCAGGTGGTAGCGCGAAACAGGCTCGCAACCGCAAAACGCAGGCAATTCTGCCGATCCGCGGTAAAATCCTCAACGTCGCCAGCGCCACGCTCGACAAAATCAACGCCAATTCTGAGATCGCCGATCTGTCGCTCGCGATGGGCTGCGGTACGCGCAAAAATTGCGACGCCGAAAACCTGCGTTACGACCGGATTATCATCATGACCGATGCCGACGTCGACGGGGCGCATATTGCTACCTTGCTCATGACATTTTTCTTCCAGGAAATGGCCGATATTGTCCGCAAAGGTCATCTGTTCCTCGCCCAGCCTCCGCTCTACCGTCTGACAGCGGGAAAGGAGAGCCGCTATGCCCGCGATGATGCGCACAGAGCGGAATTGGAAGCTACCGTGTTCAAAGGCAAGAATGTCGAGGTCGGGCGATTTAAGGGCCTTGGCGAAATGAACCCGTCACAACTGCGCGAAACGACCATGGACCCAAGCACCCGCAGCTTGATCCGGATCACTCTGCCTGCAGAATTTGAACAGCGCGCAGCGGTGAAGGAACTGGTTGATCAGTTAATGGGCCGCAACCCAGAGCACCGGTTCAACTTCATCCAGAATCGCGCCGGTGAAATGGACCGTGATTTGATCGACGCATGATATGATAATCGGTTAGTTTGACAAAAATAGTATGGCTGCAATTTTTGCTGTCTTCGTCGCTGTAGTGTTCGGGGGCGTTTTGTGATTGAATCGCCGAGCGGCGCGAAAACTAGCAGAAGAGATCACTCAGATCGAGAGCATGGCTTGAGCATCAAAGTGACCAATTGGCGTCAATCTGCCAACTCAAAGACCATATCGTGAAGGAATCATAATGCTCCGCCGATTAATGACAGCCACTGCATTGGCCTGTTTGACTCTCCCTGCAGCAACTCTTTCAGCGCAAACGGAATCGGTCGCGCAACAATCCGGGCAAGAGGACGCGTCAGTCCTTCAAGCCCGCGCCGAGGGTGTGGTTGCCGTGCTGAAAGGTGAAGCGAATGCAGCCGAGGTTTTCGCACCATCATTCTTGGCTGAGGTGCCAGCGGAGAGGTTGAGAGCGCTTGCAAGTCAGTTGGCTGGTCAATTCGGTACCTTGCAGAGGTTGGACTCGGTCACGCAAGCGCCCGATGGTTCATCTATCATCGCTATCCGTTTTGAAAACGCACTCGCCAAAGGTCCGATCAGCCTCGGTGCTGCTCCCGGGTTTCTGGTCCAGGGCCTGCTGATTAACGTCGTCCAAACCATCGATGACAGTGCGGAAGCCATTTTCACCGATCTGGCAGCATTGCCCGGTGAAGTGGGCGTGCTGTTTGCGCCGCTTGAAGGGGGACTGGACCCGATTTTGGCGCTGAATGCCGATCAACAATTCGCTATTGGCTCCACATTCAAGCTCTACATTCTGTCGGCGCTCGCCCGGCAAATCGAAGCAGGCGAGCGCAAATGGAGTGACGTGGTCGAGCTCGACCGGAAATCATTCCCCAGCGGACGCATGCAAACTTGGCCCAAAGATGCGCCGGTGACGCTCCACACGCTCGCGACGATGATGATCTCGATCAGCGACAACACAGCGACTGACCGGCTATTGCGGGTTGTCGGACGCGAAATGGTCGAAGCCGAGCTCATTGATAGTGGCAATTCCAGTCCAGACCGGACCCTGCCCTTCCTCAGCACATTGGAAATGTTTGCGCTCAAGGGCAGCGAGCCAAATTTGCGGAAATATGAAGCCGCGAGCGAGGAAGATCAAAGGCGTATTCTGGCAGATTTTGAAGACGATACTGGCGGTGACCGCAATCTGATTACCCCGCCAACTTTCACAGAACCGCTTGCGATTGACACCGTCGAGTGGTTTGCAAGCGGCGAAGATTTAAGGAAGTTGGGGGTTCTCTTAGCCGAATTCGAAGATCCGACCGCGCGAGAAATTATGGCAGTAAGCCCTGCAATGGGAGAGCCGAGCCGTGATAAATGGGCGTATGTCGGTTATAAGGGCGGTTCCGAACCGGGCGTGCTCAATCTGACCTGGCTGTTGCAGGATAAAGCGGGTGTTTGGCATGTTCTGGCGATGAGCTGGAACAATAGCGATGCAACTGTTGACCAAACCAAATTTGAATTGCTCGCCCAGCGTATACTCGCGCTTGCTTCGGAAGAATGATCCACCACGCCCAATTAATGCCTAATCACGCGCTTCCCGGAAGTGAGGCTTGCGCTTTCGGGGTAGCTTGCTTAACGCGCACGTAAAGGCAAGTTGCATAGGAAAACCCATGACCGACACCAAGAACGGCGCCGCTCCCAAGCGTTTCGCAGGCACTGAAGATTACATCGCAACCGACGATCTGAAAGTTGCGGTGGATGCTGCTGTAACGCTGCGCCGCCCATTGCTGGTCAAGGGTGAACCCGGAACCGGCAAGACCGTTCTCGCGCATGAAATCGCCAAAGCGGTCGGTGCCCCATTGATCGAATGGAACGTCAAATCGACCACCAAAGCGCAGCAAGGCCTGTATGAATATGACGCTGTTGCCCGGTTGCGCGATGGTCAATTGGGCGAAGAACGCGTCCACGACATCCGCAATTACATCAAAAGGGGCAAGTTGTGGGAAGCCTTCACAGCACCTGAATTGCCTGTGCTACTGATTGACGAGATCGACAAAGCCGACATCGAATTTCCCAACGATTTGTTGCAAGAACTCGACCGGATGAGCTTCGACGTTTACGAAACGCAGGAGCGAATTACCGCTAAAGAGCGCCCGATTGTGGTGATTACTTCAAACAATGAAAAGGAACTGCCCGACGCATTCCTGCGCCGCTGTTTCTTTCATTATATCAAATTCCCCGACCGCGAGACGATGCGTTCGATCATCGATGTCCACTATCCCGATATTCAGAAAACGCTCGTCAGCAAGGCGATGGACGTGTTCTACGAAATCCGCGAAGTGCCAGGCCTCAAGAAGAAGCCGAGCACATCGGAATTGCTTGATTGGCTGAAGCTGCTGTTAAACGAAGATATGCCGCTTGATGTCTTGCAAAACCAAGACCCGACCAAGGCCATCCCTCCGCTGCACGGCGCTCTGCTCAAGAACGAGCAGGACATTATGCTGTTCGAACGGCTCGCCTTTATGTCGCGCCGCAATCCTGGTTGAGTGAGGTCAGCCAACGGGGGCTTACCCGTCGAATGTATACGCAAGCTCGAAGTCACCCCATCGGCGTCCATTGACGTATAAGGGGACATAGACGTTGCGTACGACCAGATATTGTTGCCCATCGCCTTCTTGGCGATAAACCGCCATCATGTACGGGGCGCTGCTGCGCTTGGCCTTTTGGTCCAGCGGATCAAAGATAATACGGCCATTGCGGCAGAATTTGGTATCGTGGGCGAGATCCCCGGTGGGTGCGCGCGAATGTTCGGTAACATGTGTTGGCAAGAAACCGCGCATATCAGCTTGCGAACACATCTTGATAGGAGCGCCCTCGCCCGCCACGCGGTCCAGCACCGGGCGCCAATTGCTATCGGCCCAATCGCTTAATGCAGTGCGGAAGCGCGGTGGATTGCTGCCTGCAACGGGTTTGTAATCTTGATCAAACAGCGCATCGATATTCAGCACGCCATCTTCAATCGCCTTTTCCGCGCGGGCGGCAATTTCCTTGGCGACATCCTGGGCGCGCGCGACAATTGCGCTGTCTTTCGGGGAAAGCCCCGCCTTCACAATACCGTCGAACATTTCGCTCGCGGTCATTTCGAGCGATTCCATCTTGCGATGCGCGTTTTGCAGCTTCGATTCGTTCTCGATTGCTGCGCCGTCGAATGAGCTGAGCACATCTTGCACCTTGTGCACGTGGCCGCTGATAGTGTTGGTAGCACGGGCGATCTGGTCGTTCTGACGGTCGACTTCTTCAACCAGTTCGGCAACGCCGCCCAATGTTTCTTCGATCTGGGCAACCGAGGTTTTCGCGTTCTTGCTGGCCTCAGCGCCTGTTTCAATCTGCTCGATCACACTTTGGGCTTCTCCGCCAAGAGTGTCGATTGTGCGGCTGATTTCTTCGGTAGCGCGGCGGGTTTCACCGGCTAGGCTCTTCACCTCATTGGCGACCACGGCAAATGTTCGGCCAGCGTCGCCAGCACGCATTGCTTCGATAGTGGCGTTGAGTGCGAGAATGTTGGTGGTTTCTGCAATTTGATCAATGTCCTGCGAACAGCGGCGAACTTGTTCCATCGCGGCGGCAAAGCCGGTGACATGCTGGGTCAGAGTGTCGACCAATTCGAGCAAACCTGAAATCTCGCCGAGCGAAGATTGGATCAGAGTCGTGCCCTGCCCCAACCGCTCAATTGCACGTTCGGAAAGCAGCCGCGCCTCGTCGCTCGCCTCGGCGACCTTTTGCTGGTCGGCCTCAAGTTCGCTAACGGTGCCTTGCAACGCGCCATGTTCCGCCCGCAGTTTCTCGGAGGAATCAATGACCGCCCGAATGATGCCGGCAACATCGGCGCAACCGACGGTAACTTCGCCGCAGCTTTCCGGAATAATGTCGAGCGACTTGGAATCAACCATTTCGAAATCGGCGTGTTTCATAATTCAGACTGCCCCAAAAACGTTCGTTGATGCCGTCTATGCGGCGATATGGTTATTAATGGATTAATGAATGCGGCAATCGAGCGCGTATTTTCACCAGTCTGTCAGAAACCCTACGCTGCTCAATCCTGGCAGACACGAAAACCGCTCCGGCCAAACCACAGTTGCCAGCTGTGAGTTGAAAGCGTCGCGAACCTGATGCATGGAGGCCGCAACGAACGCGGAGCCTGCGAAGTATGTTTTTTGATTTCATCGACGAATTGCGATCTGCCGGCATTCAGGCGTCTTTCAAGGAACATCTGACGCTGCTCGAAGCGCTTGATCGAGATGTGATCGAACAAACGCCCGAGGCGTTTTATTACCTCAGCCGCGCAACCTTTGTGAAAGATGAGGGTCTGCTCGACCGGTTTGACCAGGTGTTTAATAAGACATTCAAGGGCATCATGTCCGATTATGGTCAAAATCCGGTCGATATTCCCGAGGACTGGCTCAAAGCGATCGCCGAAAAATTTCTCACCCCCGAAGAGATGGCCGCGATTGAATCGCTCGGCGATTGGGACGAGATCATGGATACGCTGAAGAAGCGGCTCGAAGAGCAGGAAAAACGCCACGAAGGCGGCAACAAATGGATCGGCACTGGCGGAACCAGCCCGTTTGGCCATGGCGGCTTCAACCCCGAGGGCGTGCGAATTGGCGGCGAAGGCAAACATAATCGCGCAATTAAAGTGTGGGAGAAACGCGAATTCGCCAATCTCGACAACACCAAGGAATTGGGCACGCGCAATATCAAAATGGCGCTGCGCCGCCTGCGCCGCTTTGCGCGTGAAGGCAGCGCGGATGAGCTCGATCTGGATGCGACCATCGATGGCACTGCCAAGCAGGGCTGGCTCGACATCCGGATGCGTCCCGAGCGGCATAATGCCGTCAAATTGCTGCTGTTCCTCGACGTAGGCGGATCGATGGACCCGTTCATCAAATTATGTGAAGAATTGTTCAGCGCGGCCAATAGCGAGTTCAAAAATCTCGAATTCTTCTACTTCCACAATTGCCTTTATGAAGGCGTGTGGAAGGATAATAAACGCCGTTGGCAGGAACGGACCAACACATGGGATATCCTCCACAAATACGGCCATGATTATAAGGTTATCTTTGTCGGCGATGCGGCAATGAGCCCCTATGAAATCACCCATCAGGGCGGCAGCGTGGAGCACATGAACGAAGAAGCAGGTGCGGTGTGGATGCAGCGCGTGGCGAATACCTATCCTGCAACGGTTTGGCTAAATCCGGTGCCCGAAAAGCAGTGGAATTATTCGCAAAGCACCAAGATGCTCAAGCAATTGGTCAATGACAGGATGTATCCCCTGTCACTGGACGGTCTGGAAGCAGCGACGCGAGAATTGAGCAGGAAACACGGGGCCTGAACGGGATCGGCTGATTGACTGTGAGCCGACCAATCTCCCATTCGCGCTTTCACGCGGCCAGGCAGCGGCTTGAAAGCTTTGAGCCAAAGCCCGGATTTCATGCCTATTTCTATGAGTTCCTGTTGTTTGGTTTCAAGCAAGCGTGGGCATGTCTGTTCGGCGGATTGTTGCTGTTCCTGCTGCTCGCGACGCATTTTTTCTATCCCGACAATGCGCCGCTGCACCGATATGATTTCCTGACCCTTGCCGCCATCGCAATCCAGATGGCGCTGCTCGCATTGCGTTTGGAAACTTTGCGCGAGGCGGCTGTAATCCTGATGTTCCATGTCGTTGGTACGGTGATGGAATTGTTCAAAACCGCCGCGGGATCGTGGGTCTACCCCGAGGACAGCCTGCTCCACATTGGCGCAGTGCCGCTGTTTTCGGGCTTCATGTATGCCGCCGTCGGCAGCTATATCGCGCGAGTATGGCGGATATTTGACTTCCGTTTCAGCAACTACCCGCCGCATTATTTGACCTGGCTGCTGGCGGCGGCGGTTTACGTCAATTTCTTCGCGCATCATTGGGTGATTGATATCCGCTACGGATTGTTTGCCGCAGCGGCCTTGTTATTCTGGAGGACGCGCGTCTATTTCAAGAACTGGCGCGAGCACCGCTGGATGCCGCTGATCCTCGGGCATTTTCTGGTCGCGATCTTCATCTGGTTTGCAGAGAACATCGCGACATTCGCCAATGCGTGGAATTATCCGGGTCAGGAAGATGGCTGGGAAATGGTCGGCTTTGCCAAATTGGGCAGCTGGTATTTGCTGATGCTGATCAGCTTCGTGCTGGTCGCGCTGGTGCAGCCGGTGCAGGAGCCTGATTGAAATGTCGGCTAACGACCCATTTACGGATGTTCCCGCAATGCATACAACCCCACGATGAAGATGCCTAAAGCCAAAGCGACAATGGGGAGCCGAATCTTGGCCCTGTTCGTCGGCCTCTTGCTACTGTGGGGACTTGTGAGCGGTGTTTATGCCGGTGATTTCAAATTGGGTGGTGAACCATATCTCAGCGTAGATCATCCGATTGGATTCTGGTCGTACGCTCTATTTCTCGCTTTTTCCGTGATATCTTTACTCTATATCGCGGCATTCGGCGAAGACGATTCAGCAAAACACTAATGCCCGCTTCCCACCCCCAATCAGACATACACCCTTAATACAGCAGATGCTCCGCGACTGACTTTCGCCAAACTGCCTCGTCAGCCGAGGCAATCACCTCAAGGTCAACAGCGCATGATGCAGCGTCATCGACCCATTGGCGTAGCGCAGGCCCGCCGTTGATTACGTCGATCGCAAGCCGCTCCAGCTCATATTCATAGGGAAAATCGCGCCACAAATCGTAATCCGGATAGAGGTTGCGGATCGCCTTGAAAGCCAGCGCTTGCAGACGCCAAGGTTTGAAGGCGGCGTGATCGTAAAACGGCCCTTCCGCATGGATCATCAGCGCATTGCACAATTGGCCTTGATGCTTGTGAAACGTGGGTTCGAAATGGCATTCACGGATGGCGCAGCCTGCCATCCATTGCGGTGCGAAGCGGTGCATTTCGGCCAGCACCGCCGCTGCATCGATGTCCGGCGCGCCGAACAACACTTCGAGCGGGCGGGTTGTCCCCCTGCCCTCGCTCACATTCGCGCCCTCGATCATCACCGTTCCTGCATAGGCGCGCGCCATATTCACATTGGCGGCGTTTGGGCTCGGGTTGATCCAAACGCGGTCTTCGGGCCAACCATAGCCAGGTGCGGCGTCGGGTTTCCAGCCAGACATCCCGACTACACGATAGGGTACGTCGATGCCGCAATGTTTAATGAACCAATGACCCATCTCACCCATAGTCAATCCGTGGCGCATAGGCATAGGTCCGGCGCCGACAAAGCTCTCGTGACCAAGCTCCAGCAAAGTTCCTTCAATCGGGCGACCTGCCGGATTGGGCCGGTCGAGCACCCACACCTCTTTGCCGTGCTGTTCAGCCGCTTCGAGCAGATAGAGCAGCGTGGTGACGAAAGTGTATATGCGGCAACCAAGGTCCTGCAGATCGAACAGAAACACATCGGCGCTCGACATCATCTGGCCGGTTGGGCGGCGGACTTCGCCGTAAAGGCTGAAAATCGGGATACCATAGGCCGGATCGGTCTCGTCCTCGGTCTCGACCATGTTATCTTGCTTATCGCCTTTTAGGCCATGCTGCGGACCAAAGGCAGATGTCACGTTCACACCCGCTGCGATCAAGGCGTCGAGGGAGTGAGCTAGGTCGGTAGTGACCGAAGCGGGATGCGCCACCAGCGCGACCCGTCTGCCCTTTAATTCATCGAGCAGCGATTGATCCCCGAGCAGCCGGTCGATTCCGAAGAGAACAGTCACGAGACTGTCTCCAGAACAATCGCTCGGCAAACTCGGCTGTGAAATTCGGGTTTGCCATCTTCGAAGGCTATCGCCCAAAACTGGATATTTCCGTCTGTATCTTCGATAATCGCGTTGAGCGCGACATGAGCCGGCAAAGGCAATTCGGATCGTATTTCCGCCTCCAGCTCCAACTCGCGGTGATCGTGTGTGCACCCAATTTCAACGCCGTCTGCAGGTGCATCGCGGCTGTTCAATCTGAAATCATCAAAATCGTAACACGCCCACTTACTTGACGGAGACAGGTTTAATTCGCGGTAATAATTGCCGCTGACGGGCTGCCAGAAAATTTCAAAACAGGTGGTCTTCCACAAGTAATCTTCGCGGATACCGTCTGCCTGCTCGGGTATTTTGATCCGGCTGATATCGCCTTGCAGCGTGAACCGCGCGGTGCAGCCGCCCGGCGTTGGAGAAATTTCCGCGCTAACCGAGGTGATTGGTCCGGCGCTACAATCGGGATGTAGGATGAGGGAATGCATAGCACCCCTATTGCCCAGCAAATTTCACGCCGCAAGCCCAATAGAAGTTACTTACCGACATCGGATTTGCTTGCTAAAGCCGCGCTGCAATGACCCAATATACATCAGATCTCCTCCGCCTGCTCGACGAACGCGGCTATATCCACCAGATGACCGATGCGGCGGGGCTTGATGCGCTCGCAGCAAAGCAAATTGTGCCGGGTTATATCGGGTTCGACGCCACAGCGCCTTCGCTCCACATCGGCAGTCTGGTTCAGATCATGCTGCTGCGCCGCCTTCAACAATCCGGGCATAAGCCAATTGTCTTGATGGGCGGCGGAACCACTCGCATTGGTGACCCGACTGGCCGCGATGAAAGCCGAAAAATGCTGACTGATGAAACCATCGACAGCAATATCGCTTCAATTCGCACTGTGTTTGAGAAGCTTCTCAAATTCGGAGACGGACCAACCGATGCGATCATGGTCAATAACCAGGATTGGCTTGGCCAGATCGGCTATATTGAAATGCTTCAGAAGGTCGGCACGCACTTTACGGTGAACAGAATGCTGTCTTTTGACTCGGTAAAACTACGGCTCGAGCGCGAGCAACCGATGACCTTCCTCGAGTTCAATTACATGATCCTGCAAGGATATGATTTCCGCCATTTGGCCCAGGAAATGGGTGCCCGGTTGCAAATGGGCGGGTCTGATCAATGGGGTAATATCATCAACGGGGTCGAGCTTGGACGCCGCATGGACGGGACCGAGTTGTTTGGTGTCACAACCCCGCTGTTGACGACCGCGGATGGCGGCAAAATGGGTAAGACTGCCGCTGGCGCAGTTTGGCTTAATGAAGCGCAATTGCCAGCGTATGATTTCTGGCAATATTGGCGCAACACCGACGACCGCGATGTCGGCCGGTTCCTGCGCCTGTTCACCGATTTGCCGCTGAACGAAATTACGAAACTAGAAGCGCTCGAAGGCAGCGCGATCAATGACGCGAAAATTGTTCTGGCCAATGAAGTGACCAAACTTGTGCGGGGCGAAGATGCAGCGCGTTCTGCGGAAGCTACCGCAGCTCAAACATTTGCCGGTGGCGGCGCTGGCGAAGATTTGCCCTCCGTATCCGTGGGTGAAGAGGGCAAGCGAATCGGCGTAGTGCTCACTGAAATTGGTTTCACAGGCTCAAAAGGCGAGGCTAAGCGCAAGATTACAGAGGGCGCGGTCAAGCTGGGTGGCGAAACGATCAGCGATGCTGGCTTTCTGGTTAATGTAGCGGATGGGGAAGAATTAAAATTAAGCCTTGGTAAGAAGAAACACGGCATAATTACCCGCTAATCGACAGAAAACAGCGCTTTTGTCCCGATGTGAAACATAAAATTTTACAAATTATTTGCCTTTAGCATTCATAACAACTTCTCGGCTGAACAGGGAAGGGTCGCGGAATTATGAGTGTTGGAGCACAATTGTCAGTAACCGATTTGCGGCGCGCCGCGCGGCATCCGGTAGATTTTCCCGTCATCGCGGAGCACCACGATCGCGGCGATGTGAAAATGCACATCAGCAACTTGTCTGCGCACGGTTTTATGGTCGATGACGGCACGGAGCTTGGCCGCGGCGACCGCGTAATCATCCGCCTGCCGGTGGTTGGCAGGATCGAAGCCTACGTCATCTGGACCCGCGACGAACGCGCCGGTTTTCAATTTGAGCGCATCATTCGTCTCGATGATTTCGTCGCCATGATCGACACACTTCAGCCCAATCCCCGCTTACGCAGGAGTCGCTGACCCCAACTGGATTCAGCGTCAGCCAGCAATTTCAATCACTGGCTTAAAGCGAACCCTGCTTCCCTGAAACAAACTGTGGGCTTGGCACCTCCTTGAGTGACTGCCATGGCACGGATAATGACCGAGCCGACTTCACCCCTTCAAATTGCGGATTTCCGCAGGTTTTGGTGTGCTCGGTTTATTGCCGTGGCGGCCACGCTGTCGATGGTGGTGCTGCTGGGATATCAGACCTATGATATCGCCCGCGCCGATTATGGATATAGCCGCCAGGAAGGTGCGTTTCTCCTCGGTCTGCTCGGCCTTGCTCAATTTATACCCCTGTTGCTGCTAACGCCGGTTGCCGGATGGGTAGCGGACAAGTTTGATCGTCGCCATGTCGCGGCAATTGCCAATCTCACTGATTGCCTGATCGCGGGCGTGCTTGCGGCGATGACTTGGCTCGAAGCGCTCAATTTACCTATCTTGTTTACGCTCGCCGCAATGCATGGCGGCGCGCGCGTCTTCTTAGGCCCATCGATGAGCGCAATTGCGCCCAATATCGTGCCAGCCAAACTCCTGCCCAAGGCAATCGCTTTCAGTTCCATATCATGGCAGGGAGCGACCGTTATCGGCCCCGCAATCGGCGGTTTTGCCTTTGCCGAGGCGCAGTGGCTGCCACATGCCACATCGACTGTTTTGCTAGTGATGTCGGCGGCTCTGATCATGTCGATTCGCCCGGTCAAAGCCAGGCAGTCTGCCGTTCCGGTCCATCCCGTCCGGCAAATGGTCGATGGGGCGAAATTCACCTTTAAGCACCGGTTCCTGCTAGGCTGCATCACGCTGGATCTGTTCGCTGTCATTCTGGCAGGTGCGACCGCGCTGCTTCCCGTATTTGCGCGAGACATCCTACAGGTTGGTCCAGAAGGTCTTGGCATAATGCGCGGTGCGCCAGCATTAGGTGCTGCCGCGGTCGCACTGATTCTGTCGTTCCGACCGCTCGAAAATAATGTCGGTGTCAAAATGTTGTGGGCGGTGGTGGTGTTCGGCATCGCGACGATTGTGTTCGGCATTTCACGCGATCTGTGGCTTAGCCTCACTGCACTGGTGGTGCTTGGCGCAGCGGATATGATATCGGTGTTTGTCCGCTCCAGCCTCGTCCAATTGAACACGCCTGACGAGATGCGAGGGCGCGTTTCATCGATCTCTGGCCTTGCCATTTCAGCTTCTAATGAATTGGGCGAAATGCAGTCCGGAATTGCCGCCGGAATTTTGGGTGCAACGGGGGCGGTTGTTTTTGGCGGAGTCGGTGCAATATTGGTAACAGCATTGTGGGCATGGATTTTCCCCGAACTGCGCCTCGCCAAACGATTTACGTCCGAATATTTAGATGATGATCCGCCTAAGGAGAAACCAGTATGAGAGCCGATTCAGTCCTCGCCACTATTGGCAACACACCGCATATCCGGCTTTCGCGCCTGTTCCCGAACCATGAAGTCTGGGTGAAATCGGAACGTGGCAATCCCGGCGGATCGATCAAGGACCGGATCGGCCTCGCCATGGTCGAAGCCGCCGAAGCATCGGGAGATTTGAAGCCGGGCGGCACAATAATCGAACCGACTAGCGGCAACACAGGCATCGGCCTCGCAATGGTCGCGGCGGTAAAAGGCTACAAGCTCGTGCTGGTGATGCCCGAGTCCATGTCGCTGGAACGTCGCCGTTTGATGCTGGCATACGGCGCGACATTTGATTTGACCGATAAGGCCAAGGGCATGAAAGGCGCTATTGAACGCGCAACCGAATTGGTCGAGCAAACTGACGGTGCATGGATGCCCGCCCAATTCGATAACCCGGCCAATTTTGAGGTTCATGTGCGGACCACCTCACAGGAGATCCTCGCGGACTTCAAAGATGAGCCAATCGATGTGATGATCACCGGCGTCGGCACTGGCGGCCATCTGACCGGCTGCGCCGAAGAATTGAAGCGGCACTGGCCGAGCCTGAAGGCCTATGCGGTTGAGCCCGCACTCTCGCCCGTAATCGGCGGCGGCCAACCCGGCCCTCACCCGATCCAAGGCATCGGCGCAGGGTTCATCCCGGGCAATCTCCACACCCAAGCCATCGATGGCGCAATTGCGGTAGATGCAGAAGCCGCGAAAGACATGGCTCGCCGCTGCGCAGCCGAAGAAGGCCTGCTGGTCGGTATCTCCAGCGGCGCAACCCTGGCAGCGATCGCAAAGAAATTGCCTGAACTGCCCGAAGGCTCTCGTGTCCTTGGGTTCAATTATGATACGGGTGAACGGTATTTGAGTGTGCCCGATTTCCTGCCGGAGGCTTGAAACAAACCACAGCAAAGGCCCGTCCATTGAAAATCGTCGTTGGCTTCGTGATATCAATTGCAGCTGCAGCCACCGGTGCATGGGCGGGGTATGACAATGCCAAGGGGTTAATCCGCGGTGGCGATTCCATCTTTGATACGTTCAAAGAAACGGAATCAGGTTGGCTGTTCTCGGATGATATAGGGTCATCAAATGCGTCGCTGCTTGAGCGGGCACGCATTGCCGTGGGTGGTCCTTTGGGGCTTTCGTCCAGCGAGGTTCTCTATTTCATCGCGCTAAATGACAGCGAAGGCCGCAGGCTCACGTCGAGCTGCTCCTATGTGGTGACAGGCGTACCAATCGACACGCGTTGGTGGTCGCTGACGCTGTATGACAGCAGCACCCAGAACTACGTCGAAAACACGCAAAACCGTTCGAGCTGGAATAGTGCAGTATTGCCTAAGCGCAAGGATGGGTCATGGCAGATAATCGTTTCGGCTCAGTCTAGCGAAGGCAATTGGTTGCCGAGCCAAAAAATTGCAGACCAGCCATTCGAGTTGAATCTCCGGACCTATAATCCAAGCGACAAGACCCGGCAGGCTGCCCCCGATATCGCGCTGCCAATTGTGGAGCGGACAGGATGTTGAGCCGAAGCACGCTTGTTTGGGTTGCCACCGCTGTGGTGGCTGCAACAGCCGCTTTCGTCGGCGCCAAAGCCTTCACCATTTACCAAGCGCCCCGGATGGTCATGTCCACTATCGAAGACACCATCGCGCAGCGGGCTGGCGGTTGGAACGCCTGTTGGCATAACCGGCAATTCGGGCCGGTTCCAGGAGGTGCGAAGCGCGCTAATCCTGACAGTGTTGTGACCTTAATGGCTTATGATCTGTTCAACGGGCCGGTGCGAGTTTCCGGAGAGACATGGCCAGATTATTGGTCCATGTCCCTTTATCAGCAAAATTCAGATAATTATTTCGTGACCAATGATCGCGACATTGAACGCGGTAAATTCGATTTCATTATTGCCTTGCCCGGTCATAAATTGCCCGATCATAAATTCTCGGCGGCCAATACCCGCAGAATCAACTCGCCGACCAATAAAGGCATCATGCTGATCCGCCGCTTCGTGAAGGAAGAGGCGGATATGCCTGCTTTGCTCGAAAATCAGGATCTAATGCGATGCAACCCGTTGGCGCTACACGATCCTGTTGGCTAAGCACCGATGCGGATTGCTGGCAAAAGCGGCATTTCCTACATCTTGATGTGGCGTTATCCTGCTGTCGGCTATTTGAAATGTGAAACAGGACGGGATTATTTACGGACAATTCGTATCTGCCCCCCGAGCAAATGTGTAACCCGATTTCCAACACGAAAACCGCTGTTAGTCATGGGCTTACGAGAGGTGTGTTAGGTTACAGGTGTAACCCTGAACCCCACATACTCCCATGCACCTGCGCAGACTAGAACTTCGGGCTGGGATTTAGCCTACCAACAAAAAAGAGGCCCCGACTTTACGCCGGAGCCCCATTTAGCTCTTTTCCTGATCACGCCCCAGACCTCGCCCCAGACCTCGCCCCAGACCTAGCCCGGCGCGCTCCACAGGCTAGCGGATTATTACGCCGCTGTTTGGAATGCCTCAGCACCCAGCGCCATCATGCTGTCCGAACCCGTTTCCAGCTTCCGGCGTAGCGCTCCGGTGTCGGGCAAGAAGCGATCGCCATAGTACATAGCAGTGGCGATTTTGGCTTCGTAGAATGCTTTGTCGTCGGTGCCTTCCGCCAACTTTGTGTGAGCAACAGTCGCCATCCGCAGCCACATCAGGCCGAGCGAAACGATGCCCATGATGTGCATATAATGATGTGCGCCAGCGCCCAGGTGGTCCGGGTTTTTCATAGCATTTTGCATGAACCACATAGTGGCAGCTTTCTGCTCGCCGAGCGCTTTTTCAAGCTGACTTGCAAAAGGTGCCAGCGCCTCATTTTCCTTGGCCGCAGCGATTTCTGCATCAACAGTCGCAAAGAAAGTCTGGATTGCAGCGCCGCCATTTTGAGCGAGCTTGCGTCCACACAGATCCATCGCCTGAACCCCGTTAGTACCCTCGTAAATCATGGCAATGCGGCTATCGCGCACAAATTGTTCCATGCCCCATTCCTGGATGTAGCCATGGCCGCCAAACACCTGCTGCATATTGACCGCTATATCGAAGCCCTTATCGGTGCCGTAGCCTTTGATTACGGGTGTCAGCAGACTGATGATTTGGTCAGCCTTTGCCTTTTCCTCGTCAGTGCCGGCCTTATGCGTCAGATCAACTTGCAACGCGCCCCATAATGCCAGTGCGCGCATTCCTTCGACATAGGCTTTGGCATCCATCAGCATCCGGCGGACATCGGCGTGTACAAAAATCGGGTCGGCTTGGGCTTTAGGTTCGGCAGGTCCGCTCAGTGCGCGGCCCTGACGGCGGTCGAGAGCATATGCCACCGCGTTTTGATAAGCGACTTCGGCTTGAGCGTAGCCCTGAATACCAACTCCGAGGCGTGCTGCATTCATCATGACGAACATTGCCGCAAGGCCCTTATTCTCCTCGCCAACCATGAAACCGGTCGCTCCATCATAATTCATGACGCAAGTGGAGTTACCGTGGATCCCCATTTTCTCTTCGATGGACCCGCATTGTAAAGAATTGCGCGCTCCTAGCGAGCCGTCATCATTAACCATCACTTTTGGCACGATGAACAATGAAATACCCTTCGAACTGTCCGGTGCACCCGGCGTCTTCGCCAATACGAGGTGGATGATATTTTCAGTGAGATCATGTTCACCGGCCGAGATGAAAATCTTGGTGCCGGTGATGGCATAGGAACCATCAGCCTGCGGTTCGGCTTTGGTCCGGATCATGCCGAGATCCGTTCCACAATGCGGCTCGGTTAAATTCATGGTGCCTAGCCATTCATTCGCAATCATTTTGTGAAGATATTTCTCCTGCAGCTCAGGCGATGCTTTGGCGAGGATGGCGGCAACCGCCCCTCCGGTCAGGCCGGAATACATCGCAAATGCCTGGTTCGCGGTTCCAACGAATTCTTCGACTACAAAGCCGAGTACATGCGGCATACCCTGACCGCCAAATTCTTCCGGCTGGGCAATAGTGCCCCATCCTGATTCGCGATACTGATCGAACGCTGCCTTAAATCCGGTTGGCGTTGTTACGCTGCCGTCTGCGTGGCGCGTGCAGCCCTCTTTATCACCAACTTGATTGAGCGGAGCGATCACTTCCGAGCAGAACTTGCCTGCCTCATTGATGACAGTGTCGATCATATCGGCAGTCGCGCTTTCGAAGCCAGGCAATTTGTTGTAACTGGCCAAATCAAGCACTTCGTTGACGATGAAGCGGGTGTCGCGCGTTGGTGCGGTGTAGGTAGGCATGGTAGTTCCTTTTGAGTCTGATCAGCTCGCGGAGCTGTCGAGGTCCATATCTTCGATTTGTTCGATGAAGGCGGTGAGCTCCTTGATTGAGGAGTCTATGTCCGCCCGCTGATTTTTGAGCTTGGCCACATGGTTGCGGCATTTTTCAACCGTTACGCGGCGCTGTTCAACGCGGCCATCGTTTAGATCGTAAAGATCAATCATCTCTTTGATCTCGGTCAGGCTGAAACCGACGTTCTTAGCCCGCATAATCCAAGCAAGCCGTGCGCGGTCGCGCTTAGAATAAACCCTAGTAAGACCCATGCGCTTGGGAGCGACGAGCCCTTCATCCTCGTAAAAGCGGAGGGCGCGTGCGGTGCAATCAAATTCGGTGGTTAGATCCGATATGCTGAATTGCTCTCGGGAGAGCTTGTCAGGCCGGTCAAGATGGGCGCCAGCGTGGGCCTCTTTTAAGAATGGGGTTTTCTGAGCATCGCTTACGTTAGACATAGGCAGACTATAGCTACCCTTTACGTAAACGTCAATTCGATAGTGGGATGAGATCTTGCCCTTCTAGCTGACGGTAAAAGCAACTGTTTGAGCCCGTGTGGCATGTGGGTCCCGCTGGCGAACAAGTCAGAACCAACGCGTCTTGATCACAATCAACTGCAATAGCTTCAACCTTCAAGACATTGCCGGAACTCTCGCCCTTGCACCACAGTCGGTTACGAGACCGAGAATGGAAATGCGCCAAGCCGGTTGCTCTGGTGGCCGCCAAAGCCTCTTTATCCATGAACGCAACCATCAAAACCGACCGGCTTTTACCGTCAATCACTACTGCGGTAAGCAGTCCCTTTTCGTCAAACTTCGGCATAAAATTAGAGCCGGATTCTCGTTTCAACTTATCATTCTTGCTATGAACCATCACTCAAACTCACTCACAGGCCCTGCGAACTGCGGGCAAGATCTTTGTTGCACGATAACCACATCTGTTTTTCAAAATCCACGCCTACCGCAGTTCAGTCTTTCCACTTTGTTATCGGAGTGGAATTAGATACCCGTTACTTGAAAAGGTGGCAATCCAGAACACGGTACCGAAAGAGTGCCAGGTTCAGGGAGATAGGGATGCAGCAGGCCGAAACGCCAAGCGCTCCTGAACGATGAGGGATCAGACCTTGGCGCCCATCAAGGGGGGTGGTTGCCATAGCCGTGAGGCAGGTTTTCTTATATTCGTCACGTGGCGCCCGGGGTCCTAGACCTCGGGCGTTTCGCGTTCTGGTCGACGGACACTCAACTCTTCGTCGAGTACGCGGGCAAAGCAGCAAATTAGAACCTTGTTTGCACCCCCCTGTCTCAAAGCTTTGACGCATGCGTCGCTGGTTGCTCCGCTCGTGAATACATCATCAACCAAGACGATATTGGCACCAATGATTGAGGATTTCCTACTTCGCGAGATAACCATCGAACCTTGAAGCATTCGCTCCCGAGCTTTCTTACCCAATCCACCAAGTGCTTTGGTGCGCTTTGTCCGTATCAGTCCGTCAACCAGCAAAGGGCACTTCGCGATCTTAGCGATCTGGCGCGCCAGCAAGGCCGATTGATTGAAGCCGCGGGACCATAGTCGCGTCCTGTGCAGCGGTACCGGTATAAACAACCACTCGCCCTCCAACTCAGGCAATCGGGCGGCCATTAATTTCGAAAGCATATTTGCCAGCGCGATCCGTTTCCCATGCTTGAACGAAAGGATTAGTTTGCGCGATGTGTCATTATAGACTGTTGCCGAGGCAATACCATCGTGCCGCGGCGGATGTGCCAAGCAAGGGGCACATTGTGCAGTCTCTTGAACGATTACTCCTGCTCCGTATGGGCGTTGGCAGCTGCTGCATCCAGGCTTGCTGGGGATAACCAATTCGGACCAGCAATCAGCACATAGGCCGTTCTGTTCAGCTAATGCTGCACCGCAAATTGGGCACCGCGGAGGATAAATTAAGTCGACCGCTGGTCGCAATGCTTCCTTCAAATGTCTAAAGATTGCCATGGAGAGACAATGTCTTGCTTGCGCAAACTGTTCAAGCGCGGCAGTTGCGGCAGATGCAAAAAACGCCGCCTACCATTTTTAGTCCAAAGAAAAGAGCAGGAAAATGGGCGCGCGCTAAGCAGCGTCTGGCGTCTAGGCCATGCGAAAAACCTTTCTTACTGGCGGAGCTAACTGACGACATAATCGAGCGGATTCAATTCATGCAGGTTGAGCCGGGGTCGGCATTGGTTGTCGGTGATTGGGCCGAAGGATTGAGCAGATTTCTCAACGCCCATGGCTGGGCGGTAGCAACAGCCGAACTTGGCAAATTTGAAGAAGAAGCTCCTTACCCCTCGTCTAACTATAATCTCGTCGTCCATTTGATGGGACTTGGTCACGTCAATGATTTGCCCGGAGCCTTGCTCCATGCGAATGCTGCGTTGGCCGAAGGTGGAATATTCTTTGGAGCCTTTCCGGGTGCTGGTAGTCTGCCATGCATGAGGCAGGTTGCCATGGCAGCTGATGGTGACCGCCCTTCCCCGCGATGCCATCCTTTGGTGGATAATCAAGCCGCTGCGGCGCTGTTGCAACGTGCTAGGTTTAAGAGACAAGTGGTTGATAGCCATACAATTTTAGCGCGATATCAAACTTTTGATAAACTTGTCTCAGACCTCCGGGATCACGGGTTGACGAGCTCGCTTATGACAACGGCCCCACCGTATAATAAGACACGGCTTGCGCTAGCGCTTGACCAGTTTGAGAAACTTAAAGACCAAGACGGACGAGTCGTTGAAAACTTTGAATTACTGACGCTAACTGGTTGGAAATAAATTCTAATCTGCAGAACGAAGCGATGCTTGCGCGGCTGCCAGACGTGCAATCGGCACGCGGTAAGGCGACGCGCTAACATAGTCCAAGCCAACTTTCTCACAAAAGGCGATACTCGCCGGATCACCGCCATGTTCTCCGCAAATGCCTAGCTTAATGTCATCGCGGGTCTTGCGCCCACGTTCTGCCGCCAGCTCCACCAATTGACCCACGCCTTCAATATCGAGACTGACAAACGGGTCACGCTCGAAGATGCCCTGATCGACATACGGCCCAAGGAACCGCGCAGAATCGTCGCGTGAAACCCCCAGAGTAGTTTGGGTTAAGTCATTGGTCCCAAACGAGAAGAATAGCGCTTCATGAGCAATCTCACCAGCCATCAACGCGGCCCGGGGTAATTCGATCATTGTCCCGACCAAATACTCGATTTCGGTTTCCTGCTCGGCGAACACCTCTTGCGCAATCCGGTCGATAAGCTCCCGCAAGATCTGCAATTCACGGCGCGTTGCCACTAACGGAACCATCACTTCAGGAACCGGAGCGGCTCCTGAAGTTAGGGCCACTTCACACGCGGCCTCGAAAATCGCCCGCGCCTGCATTTCATAGATTTCAGGATAAGTAATGCCCAGGCGGCACCCCCGGTGGCCGAGCATCGGATTGAATTCGTGCAGCTCGCCCGCTCGGCGCTTGAGATGATCTACATCAAGGCCGGTAGTTACCGCCAGATCATCGAAATCGGCATCGGCATGTGGCAAAAACTCATGGAGCGGCGGGTCAAGCAAGCGGATTGTGCACGGCAATCCGGCCATAACCTCGAAAATCTGGCGAAAATCTGCACGTTGCTCTGGCAGCAACTTGGCTAGCGCATCACGGCGGCCTTGCTCGCTATCGGCAAGGATCATCTCGCGCACTGCGCTAATCCGGCTTGCATCGAAGAACATATGCTCGGTCCGGCATAGACCAATGCCCTCCGCGCCGAACTGGCGTGCCATTTTACAATCATTCGGAGTCTCGGCATTGGTCCGCACGCGCATTCGGCGGTACTTGTCTGCCCATTCCATCAAGACCCCAAAGTCTCCGGCCATTTCAGGTTCGATCGTGGCAACGGTTCCAGCCATCACCTGACCATTCGAACCGTCCAGAGTTAGGGTATCACCTTCTTTAAGTTCTCGGTTTCCGATCCGCAGCGTGCGTGTTTTAAGGTCAATCGACACCGCCGACGCGCCTGACACACAGGGCCTGCCCATTCCACGTGCGACCACTGCCGCATGTGACGTCATGCCGCCACGAGCAGTCAGGATGCCTTGTGCAGCGTGCATCCCATGAATGTCTTCCGGGCTTGTTTCCACGCGGACCAGAATGACCTTTTCGCCTGCATTTGCAGCTTGTTCAGCACTGTCTGCATCCAGCACAATTGTGCCCGATGCAGCGCCCGGCGATGCGGGCAATCCGCTGGTCAGCACATCGCGGTTCGCCTTGGGGTCGAGCGTTGGATGAAGCAGTTGATCAAGCGCCATCGGGTCGACGCGCAGGATCGCTTCCTTTTCAGTAATCAGACCTTCACCGGCCATGTCCACCGCCATCTTGAGCGCGGCCTTGGCGGTTCGTTTGCCGCTTCGAGTTTGCAGCATCCACAGCTTACCGTCCTGAACGGTGAACTCGATGTCCTGCATATCGCGGTAATGTTGCTCGAGGATCTCGAACACGCCCGCAAGCTCTCCATAGGCGGCAGGCATTGCCTCTTCCATGCTTGGCTGTTTAGCTCCGGCACGGTCGCGCGCGGCGAGCGTCAGATATTGCGGCGTGCGGATGCCAGCGACCACGTCTTCTCCCTGAGCATTGACCAGCCATTCTCCGTAATAGGCTTTCTCGCCAGTTGCGGGATCTCGGGTAAACGCAACACCCGTCGCGCTGGTGTCGCCCATATTGCCGAACACCATCGCCTGCACATTGACTGCGGTGCCCCATCCAGAGGGAATGTCATTTAGGCGGCGATAGACCTTTGCACGGTCCGCATCCCAGCTGTCGAACACCGCGGCGATTGCACCCCATAATTGTTCCTGCACATCTTGAGGAAACGGGTGGCCGAGCTCGTCCTGAACGATGGCCTTGTATTCAGCGACCAACGTCTGCCAGTCTTCAGATTCCATCTCTGTATCGTTGTAGAAGCCCTTGTCTTCCTTGGCGATTTCCAACGCCTCTTCGAAAAGTCCATGATCGACGCCCAGCACTACGTCACCGTACATCTGGATAAAGCGGCGATAACTGTCCCAAGCAAAGCGTTCATCGCCAGAAGTCTGAGCGAGCCCCTTCACAGTCTTATCATTCAGGCCGAGATTAAGGACTGTATCCATCATTCCCGGCATTGAAACCCGCGCGCCCGACCGGACCGAAACCAGCAGCGGATCATCGTTATTTCCGAATGACTTACCGACAGTGGCTTCGATATGCTTGACTGCACTCGCCACATCGGTGCGGAGCATTTCGGAGAAATCCGAACCGCCTGCAAGATAGCTGACGCATTCTTCTGTGGTGATTGTGAAACCGGGGGGTACAGGCAAACCAATCTGTGCCATCTCGGCAAGGTTCGCGCCCTTGCCGCCAGTGACGGTCTTGTCTTTCTGGCGCGGGTCGGTGTGATCCGCTGACCCGCCAAATGTGTAGACTGTCTTCACGGCTTCAATCCTCTTTACACGTCATCTGTTCAGTTTGATTGCTCAAGGCCTGAACAGATGGAACACATGGAACACAGTCCTGATATTAGAAACCGTCATCCCTCGATCTTGCTGAAATCCGCCACCTGATGCACCGCATTGCGGAACCGCGCGAGCAGATTAAGCCGTGCTGTCCGTTTGGCGGGGTTATCATCATTCACGGTCACATCCTCGAAAAACTGGTCAATCGGCGCGCGCAGACTGGCAAGTGACGTCATGGCGGCGGCGAAATCCTCTGATTTTAAGGCAGAAACTGCTTTCGGGCCCGCAGTGTCGAGCGCGTCGATCAGCGCCTTTTCAGCCACTTCGGGGGTGTAGGAAAGCGAGCTTTCCGTTCTGCCCGACCAGTCTTCCTTCTTGATGATGTTGGACGCCCGTTTGTAGCCGGCGAGAAGATTTGTGCCGTCTTCGGTGGAGAAGAAGGTAGCCAGAGCCCTCGCACGCGCCTCTACTCGATCAACACGAACATCTATCTCGCCATTCCAATGCCGTGAAGCAGCTACATAATCGTGCCGGACGCCTTCATCACGCAGCTGCACGGCCAATCGATCAAGCAAGAAGTCAGCGACTTTCTTGCCTAGCTTGGCGTCGAGCAGAGTGCCCCAAGCCTGCGCAGCTTCGTCGAGAGAAATCCGCAGATCGTTTGCCTGAACCAAACGGATGTAGCCAAGTGCGGCCCTGCGCAGCGCGAATGGATCCTTTGAACCGGTTGGTAGAATATCGATCTTGAAAAAACTGAACAAATTGTCGAGCTTGTCAGCCAGACTCACAGCCACTGTAATCGGCGCGGTTGGCACTTCATCGCTTTGCCCAACGGGCTTGTAATGATCACGGATGGCGTTAGCGACATCTACATGCAGACCTTCGGCCTTGGCGTAATATCCACCCATAAGTCCTTGAAGCTCCGGGAATTCTCCAACCATCTCGGTAACAAGATCAGCTTTCGAAAGCTTGGCAGCCTGAAAGGCATGATTATGATTGCCATTCGGCGCTTTAGCATCCGATGTGAGCCATGATGCCAGCTTGGCCACTCTGTCGACCTTTTTGGCAACTGTTCCCAGCTTTTCATGGAAGGTAATCCTATCAAGCCCTTGCGCATGCAGCGCCAAAGTCTTCTTCCGGTCTACATCCCAGAAGAATTTCGCATCGGACAAACGCGCCGCAAGAACCTTGCGGTTGCCATCAACAACAACTGCTGGATCAACAGCATCAATGTTGGCGGTGCAGACGAAAGCGTTGGCGAGTTTGCCGACCTTCTCGCACACGAAATATTTCTGGTTCACGCGCGCGGTCAGCTGGATCGTCTCGGGCGGCACTTCAAGGAAATCATCCTCGAACCGGCCGAGCAAAGGCACCGGCCATTCGGTGAGACCGGCGTTTTCGACCACCAGACCCTCATCCTCGACCAGATCGAGACCGGCATCGGCAGCAACTTTTCTTGCGCCGTCGCGGATGATCGCTTCGCGTTCGCTATGATCGACGACCACATGCGCGGCGCGCAATTGTTCGGCATAGGTGGCGGCGTTGGTGACCGCGATATCGCCCGCATGGTGGAAGCGGTGCCCCTTGGTAACATTACCCGAAGCAATGCCATGGGTTTCGCACGCGACAATTTCATCACCCAACAGCGCGACAATGCCCGACAGCGGCCGCACCCAGCGCAAGCTTTCTGTGCTGATCGATGCCGCGCCCCAGCGTTGTGATTTGGGCCATGAGAAGTCCCGGATAATCGTGGGGATAGCCTCGGCCAGAACGTCCTTCACCGCCCTGCCCGGCGTGTTGATGACCGCAAAATAGGTATTGCGGCCCTTCACATCGCGCAATTCGAGCTGATCGCGCGCTATGCCAAGCTTGCGGCAGAAACCGTCAATCGCCTGATCGGGCGCGCCCTCTGGCGGACCTTTGGCTTCTTCGCTGACGGCTTCGGTCTGCGCGGGCAGATCGCGCGCAATCAAAGCCAGACGACGCGGCGTGGACCAGATGGTCAACTCGCCGGTTTTGACACCAGCTGCGTCCATTTCGCGCCGAAACAGCTTTTCCAGCTCTGCACGAGCGCCCTTCTGCATCCGCGCAGGGATTTCCTCGGAGCGGAGTTCTAGGAGGAAATCGCTCATGCGCTCCACTCCGGAAATTTCTCTGCCCATTCGTCTTTCTTCAGCTCCATGTGCTTTTCGCAAGACCCACGCGCTAAATCGCGGACGCGGGCCATATAGCTGGCGCGCTCCTGAACGCTGATTACGCCGCGCGCCTGAAGAAGATTGAAAATATGGCTCGCCTCGACCGCCTGCTCGTAAGCCGCGATGGGCACATCATTGGCGAGCGCGTTCTTGCATTCAGCCTCTGCCTTGCCGAACAGATCGAAAAGCGCATCGGTGTCCGCAACCTCGAAGTTCCACTTCGACATCTGTTTTTCGTTTTCGAGGAACACTTCGCCGTAGCTTACCCCCCGCCCGTTAAAATCGAGATCGTAAACATTGTCGACGCCCTGGATATACATTGCGAGGCGTTCAAGGCCGTATGTCAGTTCGCCCGCGACGGGTTTGCAATCATACCCGCCCATCTGCTGGAAATAGGTGAATTGGGTCACTTCCATTCCGTCACACCAGACTTCCCAGCCAAGGCCCCATGCGCCGAGCGTCGGACTTTCCCAATCATCCTCCACGAAGCGGATATCGTGCTTGAGTGGATCAATACCAATGACTTCGAGGCTTTTGAGATAAAGGTCCTGAATGTCCGGCGGGCTAGGTTTCAGGATCACCTGATATTGGTAATAATGCTGCAGCCGGTTGGGATTTTCGCCATATCGGCCATCAGTCGGACGGCGGCAGGGCTGCACAAATGCAGCATTCCACGGCTCCGGCCCCAATGCACGCAAGGTCGTTGCCGTATGGAACGTACCTGCACCCATTCGCATGTCATAGGGCTGTAAAATCAGGCACCCTTGCGCGCTCCAGAAATCATGGAGCGCAAGGATCATATCCTGAAACGAGTTCGCCGGATCACGCTGCGGGGCTTGGGCCGGAAGTGGAGGAGCATTGGTCGCCATGGGCGCGGCTTTGGCGGATGCCCCCAAATGCGTCAATGCCGCACTGCACCATTTGCCAAGCAAATACACGAGATCGTGGGCAGAAGTGCTTGACACGGAGCCAGCTTTTCTTCGCTATGTTTCTCCAAGCCGTTCACTCTCTGGAGCTTTAATGAAACTGTTTATCTCCTGTTTCGCAATTTCTGCCCTGTTCATGCTGCCGGCCAGCACCGGATTTGCCGATGAGCGGTGCAATGGCAAAATCTGCGGGCCCGACACAAACATCGAGCTAAAGGCTAAACGCAAAGGTGGCTACCGCGACGGACAGTCGCCAGAAGAACTTGCAGAGGCAGAACAAATTGCGTTCGACGCCGCCGTTGAAGCGAATGTTTTCAAACCGGTAATCCAGGATTACGAGCCAAGTCCGGCAATCTGGAAATTGGCCGACGAAGACACGACCATTTACATGTTCGGCACGTTCCACATCCTGCCCCAGGGATTTCAATGGCGCAGTGATGCGTTCAACGCCATTGTTCAGCAAGTGGATGAGTTGGTAGTCGAAACCAGCGATGCCGATAGCGAGGAATCGCTGGGCGAAGTTATGGAAGAGATGTTCAGCGACATTTTCAGCGATGAACGAACACCAGTTTCTGAACGCATATCCGCTGAAAATAAGGAGAAATGGCTGAGGCTCGGCGAACTCGCAGACATGCCCGGTCCTATCTTCGACCGGATGCCGTTATTCCTCTCGCTGATGGGAGCTGGACTGTCGATTTCCGAGCAAGCAGGATCGTCAGGCGAATATGGTGTCGAAACCGTGCTTGAGGCCGAATTCAAAGAAGCGAGCAAGCCCATCGGTTCGATCGAAGATAGCGGCGCTGTGATGTCAGCCCTGATTGGTGTCGACGAGGACAAGCTAATCATAGATCTGGATAAAGACCTGCGCGAATGGGATGGCGTGAGCCTTGCTTCGATGTTCGAGATCGTAGACGACAATGGTGACGAAGAAGCTGGCCCCTTCCGGTCAGAGCATCTTTGGGCTCAGGGGAAATTGGACGAACTGGCCGAAGATGAATTCGGCGATTCAGAGGTTGGCCGGGAAATTTACCGCATCCTTATAACCGACCGCAATCGCGCGTGGGCAATGTGGCTGGACGACCGGCTAAATCAGCCGGGAACAATCTTGCTAGCCGTAGGCGCTGCCCATTTTGAAGGGCCGGATTCGGTTTTGAACATGCTCAAAGAGCGCGATCTTTCTGCTAATCGGTTGAATTAGAACCGGGCTACCCTGCATTTTTAGTTCAACCGTCGAGGCTTCATTTGCGCTTCGGACTGGCGGCCGCTGGCAACAGTATAAGTCGGGCAATCATGACAATGTGTCAGGTAGTGTTGACATGGTCAGCGAATCACGACATATAGTCATGTATACCTGACATCTAGTCAGGAAATACTGACACAACACAGCCTCTCAGAAAGGACGCACACCATGCCTACTAAAGCCCAAATCATCGAACGTGCCCCACAAGTTCTCGCCAGCACAACCTTCATGCTGGCGGGATACGCTATCGGCAATATTACGGTAACAATCACCAAACTGCTGTTCGGATAAGCGATGCAAAGCCGTAATCCCATAACCACAGGACGAAGGAGGTCAGAATGAACAACCGCCTTAAAGTTCTCCGTGCGGAGCGCGATTGGAGCCAAGCCGAGCTTGCAGGCCATCTCGATGTTTCCCGCCAGGCAGTCAACGCCATTGAAACGGGTAAGCATGACCCCTCCCTACCCCTAGCCTTTCGCATTTCACGGCTGTTCAAAATGCCGATTGAGGAGATTTTCCATGACTCAGAATGATCAGCAAACATCTGCCGAAAGCGGCGAGCAAAAGCTTGCGCGGCGCAAACGTTCATTCTGGTCCTTCGTGTTGCTCGGCACGGTGATTGCTGGCGTCGCGGGGTTTGCAAGCGGGTTCGTCACATCGCGGGTTGAACAAGGGCTGATTTCGGAGTGGGCAATCTACCCGATACTTGCCGTCACTATCATCGGCTTCATCTGGTTTAGCTACCTCTATTATATGAGGATCGACGAGCTCGATTTGATGGATAATCTATGGGGCAACACCATCGGAATGTACGCCTATGTTATCATCACTACCTCGTGGATGCTATTCGAACAGGCTGGGATTACTGGCGCGCCGCAGCATTGGCCGATCCTGACTGCAACAGTCGCAATATCACTCATCGCTTACACCGCGCGCCGATTGGGCCTGCGTTAATAATCTTCTCAAAAATCCTAATCCAATGAGGAAATCTCTATGACTAAAATTATGAAGAAACTCAGCTTGTCGGCGGCTGTGGTCGCGATGTCATTCTCTGGTACGGCTTGCGCGCAACAGCAAGAGCCAACCCCAGTGTCCACCACCCGGGTTGCTGCAGCCGAAGTTGAAATGGGCGGCCCGGCACTGTGGAAAGTCGCGGACGAAGACACGACTATCTACCTGTTTGGCACTGTTCACGTCCTGCCTGAAGGTATGGAATGGTACGAAGGCAGAATTGCGCAGGCGCTCCAATCGTCAGACAAGCTGATTACCGAAATCTATCTGCCTAAAGGAAACGAGGCTGCCGCAGGCGCGGCGTTTATGGAGAAGGGCTCACTGCCAGCAGGTGATAACTTGCGCGATTTGCTGAGCGAAGAACAAAAGGCAGTCTATGAATCGGCTATGACCAAGATGAAACTGCCGGTCGGCGCATTCGATACTATGGAGCCTTGGCTTGCGGCAGTGAACATCTCGATGATCCCATTATTGCAGGCAGGTTACACACCTGAATCGGGCGTCGAAAAGGTACTTGAGCAAAAGGCTGGCGACATGATGCGAGGCGAATTGGAAAGCGTCAACTTTCAAGTCGACTTGTTCGATACGCTTCCTCTTGAATCCCAGATAGTCTTCATGATGGAAGCCGCTGCCGGCGTTGATGAAATCGTTCCTTCGCTCGACAGCATGGTGGGCGAATGGGCCAGCGGTGATCCAGAAGAACTGGGCAAGATGATGAACGAGGGTTTCAGCGATCCGGTTCTCGCAAATGCCCTGCTCTATTCACGCAACGCAACCTGGGCAGAATGGATAGATACCCGCCTTGATACACCGGGAACCATCTTTATCGCGGTCGGCGCCGGACATTTGGCCGGCGAAAAAAGTGTGCAAGATGCATTGGAACTGCGCGGAATTAAGTCTATTCGCATCCAGTGATATATAAGGTACTCCAAACCCGCCTGATGGTCAGGCATTTCTTAAAGGGGCTGGCAGCACTTTTGTTGCCAGCCCCTTTGCTACTTGCGTCCTGCACTGATCCCGAAGTCACTGAAATCAATCAGACCACGCCCTCACCTGCGCTGTGGCAGGTTGAAACGAGTGACGGCGAGATCGAGGGCTGGTTGTTTGGCACTATTCATGCGCTTCCAGATGGCTTTGAATGGCGGACCGCGAAACTGACCTCGATAATTGATCGGGCCGGCGTGCTGGTGGTCGAAATATCCGGCTTGAATGATGATAAGGCAGTCTCCGACGTGTTTAGCGAATTGGCGACGACCCCGGATTTGCCGCCGCTGCAAGAGCGGGTTGAGTATCGTTACCGCAAAGACCTAAGCGCATTGATGGCCACAGGAAATTACCGAGGGGGAAGCTTTACCGCGACCGAAAGCTGGGCTGCTGCGCTTACTCTTGCTCAGATTAGTGCTTCGGGCGACCCGAAGAACGGTGTTGATCGTGCTTTGTTAAACGAGTTCGCGAGCAAGCCGGTAATCGAGTTAGAAGGCGCTCGCATACAGCTTGGGATATTTGACAGCCTAGCAGAGGCCGATCAACGCGATTTGCTTGAAGCAATCATCTTAGAAGCTGCGACATCCGACCCGGACGAAGCGGACAAATTGTCCGTAGTTTGGCGGAGCGGCGATATGGATCGGCTAGCACAGGAAAACTCGGAAGGTCTGCTGGCGGACCCCGAATTGCGTGACGCGTTATTGACCGGCCGGAATTTGGCGTGGGAACGCAAGTTAGCAGGCCTATGGCCTCAGCATGGACCGATGCTGGTGGCAGTTGGCGCAGCGCATTTGGCAGGCGAAGATGGTTTGCCAGTGCTACTCGCGAAAAAAGGGTTCAAAGTCACTCGCATCCAATAGCGGGTTTTGCTTGCCTTACTCCCGCATTCCCCTTAAGGGCGCGCTCTTTCCGGCCGTGGTCATCCCTGGAGGCGTGGTGACGGAAAATTGGTATTACAAATGCACTCCGAAAGGCACTAATTATGAGCGAAGCTCTTACTCTGCCGGCTGAGACGCGCGAACGGGCTGGCAAGGGAGCCTCCCGTGCACTGCGTCGTGAAGGCCGTGTCCCCGCTGTAATCTATGGCGGTAAAGAAGAACCAGCACCTATCCACGTCGAAGAAAAAGAGCTGATGAAACAGCTTATGACCGGCCATTTCATGAACTCGATCGTTATGATCGAAGTTGGTGGAAAGCAGATCCGTGTCCTTCCAAAGGATGTTGCGTTTCACCCGGTTAACGATCGCCCTATGCATGCGGATTTCTTCCGTCTGTCGAAGGATGCGAAGATCGAAGTCGCCATTCCTGTTGTCTTTATCAACGAAGAAGCTTCGCCCGGCCTCAAGAAGGGCGGCGTTCTCAACGTGGTCCGTCACGAGCTCGACCTTATCTGTGTTTCGGATAAGATCCCTGATGAGATTCAAATCGACGTCACCGGCAAAGAAGTCGGCGATTCAATCCACATCAGCGAAATCGCTCTACCCGATGGTTCGGAAAGCGCGATTACTGACCGCGACTACACCATTGCAACTCTCGTTGCTCCTTCGGCTCTTAAGAAAGCTGAAGGCGAAGGCGGTGATGAAGAAGCTGCTGAAGGTGCCGAAGGCGAGACACCAGCCACTGAAGCGGAACCTGATACGGACGCTTGATCTGATCCGTTCTGACATAATCGAAACGCCGGCCCACGAAAGTGCGGTCGGCGTTTTGCTTTTCAGGCACCTCTCGCTAGGAAACTAGGATGCAAATTTGGACAGGCCTTGGAAATCCCGGACCCGGCTATGCGATGCATCGGCACAATGTCGGCTTTATGGCTGTCGACGTAATTGCCGATATGTATGGCTTCGCCCCGGTTCAAAAGAAATTCCAGGGATGGACGCAGGAAGGCCGGATCGGTGGCGAGAAGATATTATTGCTCAAGCCTGCCACCTATATGAATGAAAGCGGGCGCTCTGTTGGCGAAGCATTGCGTTTCTATAAGTTAAACCCTGATGCGTTGACGGTTTTCCATGACGAGCTTGATCTGGCCCCGTTCAAAGTAAAGGTCAAACAGGGCGGCGGCCATGCCGGACACAATGGCTTGCGCAGTATCGATCAACATATCGGTCCCGATTTCCGCCGGGTGAGGCTGGGCATTGGCCATCCGGGTCATAAGGACCGCGTGCATAGTTATGTCCTTGGCAATTACACCACGGCGGAACAGGATGATCTGGCCGCTATGCTTGGTGCTGTGGGCGCGGAGGCTGAATGGCTCGCCAAGGGAAATGATCCGCGTTTTATGAGCGAAATCGCATTGCGAATGCAGGATTGACGAACAATGGTCTGCCTATTGGTTAGACTTGAAAACTCAATGAGTTGAATCACTGCCTGATCGGGGCGTAGAAAGTGACTGGTTCATCGAAAATAGAAGGAAGTGATTTTGTGAACACACCACATCTCGAGGTTTCGCAAGAAGCAGGACGGGACTTCTTCATGCGCGGCATCTCTGGACCGGTGACGATGTTGAACCTTTTGCGGTTTAAAGACATCGCAGATTACTCGGAATCGCCTGAACTTGGCCCAAGAACTCCGATCAGCGGCGCAAGAGCTTTCGATCTTTATATCGCCCATACGCTCCCGTTTCTGCAGAAGAGCGGGGGCAGCCTCGACCTGCTTGCCGATGGTGGCAAATGGCTAATTGGCCCTCAAGACGAGACATGGGACTGCGCCATGCTGGTTCGCCAAGCAAACGTGGAAAGCTTTATGGCATGGAATTCGGACGCGGAATATCTCGCCGGTATCGGGCACCGCACCGCCGCCATCTCGGATTCTCGGTTACTGCCTCTGGTCGAACGCAACTAGAGAGACTAACCTCTTCGCAACAAATGGAGACAGACGCATGACCGACATTGACCGCCGCACATTACTCGCAGGGACAGCCGCTGTTGCATCAATCGGTGCAGTAATGACAGGAGCGGCCGCCAAAACGATGCAGCACACTCCTAACCTTGCAGGAAAATCGATCCTCATCACCGGCTGTTCTTCAGGTTTTGGCCGCCTTGCCGCAGAAGACTTCGCCCGCAAAGGTGCCAAAGTGTTTGCAACCATGCGCAACCTTCCGCGCACGGCAGCAGACGAGTTGCGCAAGCTGGCAGCGGATGAAAAACTCGACCTGCACGTAATCGAGATAGACGTTACCGACGATGCACAAGTTTCCGCCGGTGTTGCTGAGGCAGAGCGCATTGCAGGCAGCGCAATCGACGTGCTGATCAACAACGCCGGTGTATCGACCGCGGGTCCCATAGAAATTCAGGATATGCAGGCAACCCAGCTCCTGTTCGATACCAACGTCTTCGGGCCACAGCGGCTGATGCGCGCTGTCCTTCCCGCAATGCGGGCCGCCAAGTCGGGTCAGATATTCAACATTACCTCACAATTGGGCCGCGTGATGCTTCCCGGTTTTGGGCAATATTCTCCGACTAAATTCGCGCTTGAAGCGATTAGCGAACAGATCGCCTACGAGCTCGTTCAACACAATATCGATGTTACCATTATCGAACCGGGCGGCTATCCAACTGCAATCTGGGCCAATGCTAATGCTTTGACACAACAACTGCTCGACCGCGCCGATGCAAAGCATCTCGATGGTTACGCAGCTATGGTTGAACAATTGCGCGCGCGCGGAAATAATGGCGGCGATACCGATCCGATGGATGTTCCTAACGCAATTGCAGAAATCATCGCCATGCCGCCGGGCACTCGCCCGCTTCGCAAGCCGGTGCATCCCGGACCGAAGCCACAACTCGCGATCAACAAGGTTTGCGCAGAGGTTCAGGTCGGCTGGCTTGGCGCATCTCCCTATGGTCCATGGATCAAGGCCGTTCATAACGTCTAAGCTGCCCGCGAAGGCTGGCCATAAGCCGCGCCCGGCGCTAAAGGGCGCGGCTTAATCATATACCGGAGTTTTCGATGGGTTTCCGTTGCGGAATTGTCGGGCTGCCAAATGTCGGCAAGTCCACCTTGTTTAATGCATTGACAGAAACGCAGGCCGCGCAGGCTGCGAATTATCCATTCTGCACAATTGAACCGAATGTCGGGCAGGTGTCGGTGCCTGACGAACGGTTGGATACAATCGCCAAGATTGCCGGCAGTGCGAAGATCATTCCAACGCAATTGGCATTCGTTGACATTGCAGGTCTGGTCAAAGGTGCAAGTCAGGGCGAAGGACTGGGAAACCAGTTCCTGGGAAACATCCGCGAAGTTGATGCAATCGTACACGTCCTGCGCTGCTTTGAAGACGATGACATCCAGCATGTCGCGAATAAGGTTGATCCGGTTGCCGACGCTGATGTGGTCGAAACGGAACTGATGCTGTCCGACCTCGAAAGCCTCGAGAAACGTGTTCCGGCCGCGGAAAAGAAGGCAAAGGCTGGTGACAAAGAAGCCAAGATACTTGCCAGCGTGCTAGGCCAAGCGCTGGAATTGCTGCGCGAAGGCAAGCCTGCCCGGCTTACAGAGCCAAAGGACGAAGAAGAACAGCGCGTATTCGATCAGGCGCAATTGCTGACAGCGAAGCCCGTTCTGTATGTCTGCAACGTGGCGGAAGAAGATGCTGCCAACGGTAATGCATTGTCACAAGCTGTCGCCGCTAAGGCCGCTTCAGAGGGTGCGCAATCGGTAGTTGTTTCGGCGGCGATTGAATCCGAAATTGTTGGGATGGAAGAAGAGGACCGCGGCGAATATCTTGCGGAACTCGGCCTGACTGAAAGCGGCCTCGCCCGCGTTGTTCGCGCTGGTTACGAATTGCTGCAATTGCAAACCTATTTCACTGCCGGCCCCAAGGAAACACGCGCGTGGACTTTCCCGATTGGCGCCAAAGCTCCGCAAGCAGCAGGGGAAATCCACAGCGATTTCGAACGAGGCTTCATCAAAGCTGAAACGATGGCGTATGATGACTACGTCGCCTGCGACGGAGAAAGCGGCGCACGTGAAGCGGGCAAGCTCCGCCAAGAGGGTAAGGATTATCTGGTCAAAGACGGCGATATTCTGAACTTCAAATTCAATGTCTAAATTTTCAATTTCACCGGCACTTTTCGAGCCCCCATGCGTTTTGGCAACGACTTAAGGGGGTAATTCAGTTGGTTGATAAGTCTGAAAAATTTCGTTGGCTTGTCCGTGTTGGATATTTCTCGCGAGCAATCCTTTATTCAGTGCTGGGGCTTATCGCCCTGACGAGTGCGGGCGAAATTAGCAAAGGCACTAACGGCATCTTCGTGGCCGTTGAAGGCTTTCCGGGCGGAACTTTGATTTTGTGGCTGATGGTCATTGGACTCTTTGCTTATTCATTATTTCGCTTCGCATCGCCTGCATTTGATATTGAGAACAACGGATCCGACACGAAAGGTTGGGTGAAGCGCGTCGGACACGCTGGGAGTGGCATCGGCCATATCGCCTTGGCTTACTCAGCCTACAAATTTGCAACTACATCCGGCGGAAGCAGCGGTGGGGCAGAGAAAGCGGCGGCTGGAGTTCTATCATTCGACTTTGGCGGGGCCGTGCTGGGCCTGCTCGGTATCGCGTTTTTTGCGACTGCATTCTTCCAAGCCAAGAAGGGTATCAGCGGAGAATTCATGCATCGCATCAGTAATTCAGCACCAGATTCTACTCGCTGGCTTGGCGGCTTCGGATATATCGCTAGAGCCGTCGTTTATGCTGTCATCGGCTGGTCACTTTTCCAAGCTGGCTTTATGTCGGCCGGATCTGACAATGTGAAAACGCTTGGGGATGCAGTTGCTTCGCTTGCCGGAGAAGGGACAATTTTCATTCTCACTGCAGTAGGCCTCTTGCTCTTCGGATTGTTCAGCCTTGTGTTGGCCCGCTATCGCATAATCCCCGACTTGGATGGGACTGGCAAAACTCCCAGCTTTCGCGCTTAATTATCGGGTTTATGGTTTTAAGAACGGGCATTCGCAGGCGCTTAGGAAAAACGATGTTGTATTTTGAAGACATAGAAGTTGGAAGTACTCAAAAATACGGCAACTATGATGTTACCCTCGAAGAAGTAACCCAGTTTGCGAGAATGTATGATCCGCAGCCATTCCATCTGGACCAAGAAGCTGCTGCACAGACACATTTTGGTCGCATTTCAGCAAGCGGCTGGCACACTTGTTCAATGACAATGCGGATGATGGTCGACAATATGAAGGTCAATAAACAGGCCGGACTCGGATCGCCGGGTGTCGATAATCTACGCTGGGTCAAGCCTGTCTATCCCGGCGATACGCTGCGCGTGGAAACCAAAATTCTGGAAAAACGCCGGAGCAAATCGCGGCGCGACATGGGTATTTTCAAATCGCGCGGGCGGACATTTAACCAGCATGACGAAATAGTCCTCGAAATGGTCTCCAACGGATTGATCCGTGTCCACGATCCAGAGGCTCCGATTGAATGATGCTGCCTGACAGCCCCGGGTCGTCGAGATATCCCTCCCCGATCGAGCTATCCAGCACTTCGACGAAATATTGCAGCGCCCTGCCCGCAGATAGTGGCGTAAACTCGTGCCCGTTGGGCAGGTAGATTATTACCGGGCTTGGGGCATATCAAATTCGCTGATTAGCCACTTTGAGTGAGGATTTCATGTACCCTAGCCCCACCAATGCAGAGCGCTATGCTGATGGTGCTGTCCATATAATCGGCCTGACCGCGGTGCTGACTGGCTGCCTTACGCTCGTGATTTTTTCAGCATTTGAATTTGGCGCTGCGCTGTTTGCCGCTTGTGTTATTTACGCAATATCGATGACGGCATCCTTTGCCATTTCGGCATCCTACCATCTGCTACCGCATCACCATTGGCGCTTGGGCCTGCGCCGGATGGATCATGCTGCGATTTACGCGTTAATCGCTGGAACTTTCACACCGCTGTTGGTTTTTGTCGGATCCCTGACTGCCTACACTATCCTAGCTGCGGTATGGGTGCTGGCCATCCCTGCAATGCTTTACAAGATTTTCGGGACACACATCGAACCGCGTTGGTCGATGGCATCCTATCTTGGCCTTGGCTGGATCGGCGCGATAGCTATTCCCGATTTCTGGGCAAGCTTGTCAACTAGCGCATTGGTTGCATGCGGTGCGGGAGGCTTCTTCTACACCTTCGGGGCAATCCTGTTCAGCCGCAAAACCCAGCCTTTCAGATATTCGATCTGGCATATCTTTGTGTTACTTGGAACGCTATCTTTCTTCATCGCTATTTGGTTAAGCCTGTTTGGCTAACCCAATCATTCAGAAATGGACCCAATTATGTCGCCAAACCTCATCAAAAATGGGTTCATACTCGCGGGTTTGAGTAACATTTTCGGCGTTCTGATATGTTCAAAATTGCTGACGAATGATGTGATGATGAACACCCAGCCCGGCGTGATGGGCTTTTTCGGACTTATCTCAATCGTCTTGTGGGGGTTCGCCTACATCGCAGTCAGCAAAAGCTACGTCCACGTAAGATGGCTTGTCGGTGTGTTTGTGATCGAAAAACTGGCCTATGTGATCGCGTGGATCAGCTTCATGCAATCGCAGTCGCTAGGCGCAGTATATGAGCAGGACTTCCTCGCAGGTGTATTTTACACGATTTACGGGGCCAATGACCTCACATTTATGCTGTTCTTCGCATTTGTGTTTTTGAAACGAGAGAATGGATGAGGTAAGGACCGCACCGGAACAGTTTACGAACTGTATCCTTTCGTTGCCGCGTTTTAGTGCCGCCCGAAAAGCTTCTCAACATCATCCATGCTGAGTTTCACCCATGTCGGACGGCCATGATTGCATTGCCCCGATCTCGGAGTGCGTTCCATTTCTCTGAGCAGCGCATTCATCTCCGCGACATTGAGCACGCGCCCTGCCCTGACCGATCCGTGACAAGCCATTGTCGCCAGTACTAGGTCGAGCTTCTCGCCGAGCAGGATAGCGTCCCCGTGTTTGGCGATGTCATCAGCAATGTCCTGCAGAAGTTTGTGCGGGTTGGCCTTGCCCAAGGCGTGCGGAACCGCGCGGACTAGCATTGCGTCGGGGCCGAAGCGTTCAAGAACCAGACCCAGTTCTGCCATTTTCGGGATGCCCTCCTCCAAACGGTCGCAATCGACTTCTTCCAACTCGACCACTTCGGGCATCAGCAAAGCCTGGCTGCGTTTTAAGGCATCTTCGGCACCGGCGGCGCGCAGACGTTCGAGCACCAAACGCTCATGTGCGGCATGCTGGTCGACAATCACCAGGCCATCTGCAGCCTCGGCCACGACATAGGTATTTGCGACTTGGCCGCGCGCGATGCCAAGCGGGAATTCCTCTGAGCCTTTGGGTAGTGGCTCGGCCATCTCCGCCCTGCCCTGCGGCGCGGCGAGCACTTCGCCTGTTTGAGCATTATATTCACGAGCGGATTCTGCAACGTATGATGGCCTGCTCTGCGCCCAGTCGCGGCCTTCGAAAATAGAGCGGAATGCTGGCGAGACTTCTTCGCGCGCGGGTTCGGATTGCCATCGCCCCATGGCGGCGGCGTCAGGTGATTGTGCGCTACGGCGGTCTCCGGTCCCAAGTGCTTTTCGTAAACCGGAGACAATGAAGCCGCGAACGGCTTGACTGTCGCGAAAGCGGACTTCGGTCTTGGCTGGATGGACGTTTACATCGACATCTTCGGCAGGAATTTCCAGGAACAGCGCCAGTACCGCGTGCCGATCGCGGGCAAGCATATCGGCATAAGCGCCGCGCACTGCTCCGGTCAGCAGCCGGTCCTTAACCGGGCGGCCATTGACGAACAGATATTGATGGTCCGCCACGCCTCGATTGTAAGTAGGAAGGCCTGCAACCCCCGTCAGCCGCAAGCGCCCAGATGGCGTTTCGCGTTCCAGATTAATCGAAACCGCATTATTGGCCAATTCTCGCGCGACAATTTCGGCGACCCGCATTTCGATGGTCTCACCCGCCTGGAGTGAGAAAACGCGGCGGTCGCCATGTTCGAAAGAAATCGCGATATCGCTCCGGGCCATTGCAAGGCGGCGGACAACATCCAGACAAGCGCCATATTCGCTGCGAGCGGTGCGTAGAAACTTGCGCCGCGCCGGGACTTTGCCAAATAGGTTTTCGACGCGAACACGGGTACCAAGCGGCAAAGCTGCGGGCCCGTCCTCGACCAATTCGCCATGATCTGTGACTTTACGCCAGCCTTGCTTCGCATCCTTTGGGCGGCTTTCCAATGTAAACCGTGCTACGCTGGCAATCGATGGCAATGCTTCGCCGCGAAAACCAAGCGTGGAGACTTGTTCAATTGCCTCGTCGGGCAGTTTTGATGTGGCGTGACGCTCCAATGCCAGCGCCATCTGTTCAGGCGACATGCCGCAGCCGTCATCGGTCACTTCAATCCGCGTAAGGCCGCCATCGATGATTTTCACAGTGATCCGCGCCGCACCCGAATCTATCGAATTTTCAACCAGCTCCTTCAGCGCCGCAGCTGGGCGTTCGACAACCTCACCCGCAGCAATTCGGTTGACCAAGGCTTCTGGAAGGCGGCGGATTTGCGGCATTTTTGAAGCCTAGCGGTGAAGCGCCGCGAATTCGAGGCCGATGGTGGAAAAAGCGGTGCAAGATACGCATAAATTTTTGGCCTTTTCCGGCGCCTTCGGTTAAGAGGCCCCAATCCCTGTCATATCCGGGTCGGATCTATCGCGGCACTTCGCGGTAAAGACCCTAAAACTATACGGAATCTGCGTCCCATGAGCTTCTTCTCGAACCTCTTTAAATTCAGCTCGCGCAACATGGCGATCGACCTCGGCACAGCCAACACGCTGGTCTATGTAGAAAATGAGGGCATCATCCTCAACGAACCTTCGGTCGTAGCGATGGAAACCATTGGCGGCTTTAAGAAGGTCAAAGCAGTCGGTGATGAAGCCAAGATGATGATGGGCAAAACTCCAGACAGTATCGAAGCTATTCGCCCCTTACGCGACGGTGTCATTGCCGACATCGAAATCGCCGAGAAGATGATCGAATATTTCATCAAGAAAGTGAATGGCCGCAACACGCTGTTTAGTTTCCCTGAGATCACAATTTGTGTGCCTTGGGGTTCAACATCGGTTGAGCGCCGCGCAATTCGTGACGCAGCAAGCAATGCCGGCGCGAAAGAAGTGTTTCTAATTCTGGAGCCTATGGCTGCGGCGATTGGTGCAGGTATGCCGGTGACTGAGCCTGTCGGTTCGATGGTTGTTGATATTGGCGGCGGAACGACAGAGGTTGCGGTTCTTTCTCTGCGCGGCCTCGCTTATACCACTTCGGTTCGCACTGGCGGTGACAAGATGGACGAAGCAATCGTTTCATATGTTCGCCGACACCACAATCTGCTGATTGGTGAAGCCACGGCTGAGCGGATCAAGAAGGATTACGGTACTGCTATCGTTCCAGAAGACGGCATTGGCGAAATCATTACACTTAAGGGCCGTGATCTCGTCAATGGCGTGCCTAAAGAGATCACAATTAATCAAGCGCATTTGGCAGAAGCCTTGGCTGAACCGATCGGTGCGATCGTCGAAGGCGTGCGCATCGCACTCGAAAATACTGCGCCAGAACTCGCAGCGGACATTGTCGACCAGGGCATTGTTCTGACCGGCGGTGGTGCATTGATCCGCGGTCTTGATGAACATCTTCGTGAAGAAACCGGCCTGCCCGTCAGCATCGCAGAAGATCCGCTGTCTTGCGTCGCAATCGGCACGGGCCGCGCAATGGAAGATCCGGAATATCGTGGCGTTCGCATGACCGCCTAACAGGCAAGAGGGGAGAAGCGGCATGGCGTCGTCATCCCGGCGCTCCAGCTATTCGCGTAAAGCGCAATACGGGGTATTTACAGGATACGTTATAGCGGGAATTGGCGCTTTAATCGGCGCGGTCCTGCTTGGCCTTTCGCTGTGGCGGCCCGCAACATTCAGCGGCCCCCGCGGTGCAGCACAAGAGGTTTTACGGCCTGCTGGCGAAGCCGCGTCTGCCACCCGAAGCGGAGGGCAAGGGATTATTGGATCCATCACCGGATATTACCGCGCTGGCACTCAGAATGCGGAACTCAAGAAAGAGGTTGAGATAGCCCGTATCCGGCTGGCCGAAGCAAAAGCGCTGGAGCAAGAAAACTCGCGACTAAAAGAGCTGCTCAATCTGACCAAGTCCGAGACACCCTCTGTCGCCACAGCGCGCTTAATCGGCTCGACCGCATCAAGCATTCGCCGTTTTGGCTACATAAGTGCGGGCAGCAATGATGGCGTAAAAATCGGGATGCCAGTTCGCGGCCCTCGCGGCGTAGTTGGGCGCATCCTCGAAACATCACCCAATACATCGCGCATTCTGCTGCTGACCGATAGCCAAAGCGTTCTGCCCGTTCGTCTCGACCGGGAGAATGTCATCGCATTTGCGGAAGGGCGCGGCGATGGCTTGCTGCAAATCCGGCTAATCAATCTGGGCATCAACCCGCTCAAGAAGGGAGATGTGCTCGTCACAAGCGGCGCCGGCGGATATTACAAGCCCGGTATGGCTGTCGCGATTGTGGCCGAGGTAACAGATGACGGTGCCATTGGCCGTGTCATCAGCGATCCAGCAGCAACAGACTTCGTTTCGGTTGAGCCTATCTGGCAGCCGGACTCGGTTAAGGCAGCCGCACAATCGCCGGACATTGCGCTGCAACCCTGATGGACCAAATCAACCCGCATTCCCGAAGCGACGAATATGGCAGCCGGATAAACCGTGCCCACTCTCCCTTTCTGGTTATCGCCATACCGATCTTATCGATCCTGCTTAGTTCAATCTTGCCAATGCTACCCATCGCAAGCGCAGTTCCTATCATGCCTCCACTTGGTCTTTTGTGTCTTTTGGCATGGCGGATCGTTCGGCCCGGATTGCTGCCTGTGTGGGTTGGTTTTCCTTTGGGCGCATTCGACGATTTGTTCAGTGGGCAACCATTTGGCAGCGCGATCCTGCTTTGGTCGATCTCAATGATAGCAATTGAAATTATTGAAGCGCGATTTCCTTGGAGGACATTTGTCCAGGATTGGCTGATGATTATCGCAATCATCATTTCATATTTGTTGGCAGCCGCGCTCTTTTCTGGAGCACCGATCACAGTTCACGGTCTGATCGCGCTTGGCCCACAGCTGTTGCTTTGCATCTTACTTTTCCCAATAATCGCGCGAATGATTGCCCGGCTCGACAGATTGCGGCTTAGACGTTTCAAACGTATCGGAGTAATTCCCTGATGTTTGGAGGTCGACGTTCTGCGCCAACAACGCCATCTTTGCTAGCTAATCGCTACAACCGCCGCAGCTTTGTGCTTGGTGGAGTTGGCGCGAGTATCGGTACTTTGCTCGCAGTACGAATGGGTTACATCGCGATTGCCGATAACGAGAAATACGCAACCGAATCCGAAAGTAATCGGGTCAATTTGACGCTGATACCGCCACGTCGAGGCTGGATTCTTGACCGCAACGGTGCCCCCCTCGCCTCCAACAGAGCCGATTTCCGGGTTGATGTCATTCCTGAGCGACTTCCCGATGCAGTGCAGACAATTGAAACGTTGGGTAAGCTGCTCGATTATAATTCTGCGAAGATTCAAGATCTGAAAGATTCGATTGAAAAGGCGCGCGGGTTCCAACCAGTCGAAATCGGCACGGGCCTATCCTTCGATCAATTTGCTGCAATTAGCGTGCGGCTCCCTGATTTGCCCGGAGTGGTCCCGCAACGGGGTTTCACGCGTTACTATCCGACCGGCGCATCGGTTGGGCATTTAATCGGTTATGTCGGGCCTGCATCCGCCGAGGAATACGAACTTGATCGCAATCCTCTGTTGGTCACCCCCGGTTACAAAATTGGCAAGGATGCGCTTGAGAAGCAATTCGAGCAAGAGTTACGGGGAACGCCCGGCGCACGCCGGGTCGAAGTGACTGCCAGCGGACGGATTGTCCGCGATCTCGATACCAGACAAGATGTGCAAGGTGCCCCGGTTAAACTTACAATAGACGGTCCGCTGCAAGATTACGCAGCGCGCCGGCTCGGCCTGGAATCGGGCTCGGTTGTGGTCATGGATACGCTTACCGGCGATCTGCTGTGCATGGCATCGATGCCAAGTTTCGATCCCAATTCCTTCTCCGATGGAATTGGCCGCGTCGAATATTCGATGCTAAGCGAGAACGAGCGTGTTCCGCTAAGAAATAAAGTTCTGAAAGGACTTTATCCGCCAGGCTCAACGGTAAAGCCAATGGTCGCCATGTCTTTCCTAAAGGCTGGGATTAGGCCCGATGAAACCGTTCAATGCCGTGGCGGCTTGAGAGTTGGCAATCGGGTTTTCGGCTGCTGGAAACGCAGTGGCCACGGTACCGTCGATATGGCCAAGGGCATCTATCAAAGCTGCGACGTCTATTTCTATCATTTCGCACAGCGTGTGGGGATGGACCCTATTGCAGCGATGGCGCGGCGTTATGGAATGGGACAAGAATTTCCGCTGCCGGTGACCAGCCAATTTTATGGGACCGTGCCCGATCCTGCATGGAAACTAGAAAAATACGGAAGCCCTTGGGCGACATTTGACACTGTCAACGCGACCATCGGACAAGGTTACATGCTGGCAAACCCGTTACAGCTTGCTGTAATGGCAACGCGGCTGGCGACCAGCAAACAAGTGATGCCTCGCTTGGTATTGAACGAGAAAGTCCCAGATTATGAATCGATGGGCGTAACCGAAGAACACAAGCTGGCAGTGCGCAAAGCCATGAGTGACGTGGTCAATGGGCCAGGCACCGCCGGGCGGGCGCGATTACCAATTCCCGACATATTGATGGCTGGAAAAACCGGCACTGCGCAAGTGGTTTCGCTGAGCAAATCAGATGGTAAATCGGGTCCTTGGAAATATCGCGACCACGGTTTGTTCATCTTCTTCGCTCCGTTTGATAACCCGCGCTATGCCGGGGCGGTTGTTATCGAGCATGGAGGCGGCTCCGGTGCGGCCTACCCGATTGCCCGCGATGTCATGACATTCCTGTTCGATCCTGCGAAAGGTCTCGCCGCTCTGGAATTGCTGGAGAAGCAATGGGGCGGCACAGCGCAAGAACGGCTTGAAAAAAAATACGCGGCCTACGCCGCGCAAGCTGGCGAAGATATCCCGCCACAACCCAAACGCGACGAAGACATTTTCGCGCGGGTGGATGCAGAGGCAAGAGCCGCAGCGACGGCGCCAGTGGCACAAGCAACGGACGCAGCGATCAACCGCTCGACCAATGTCGATTCTATTTCCGGCGGAACTGAGGAATGAATTCAATTATTCCGACCCCGGTCGCGCGCCAACCGTGGCAAATGCTGATACCACTTTTCCTGTTGGTCGCATTTGGAGCGGCTGTTCTTTATTCTGCGGCAGGTGGCGCATTTCAGCCCTTCGCGTCTTCCCACCTTTTGCGCTTTGCAGTCACTCTCGTGATGGCGTCGATCATGGTGCTTTTTTCGCGCAATTTTGTGAAAATGATGGCCTACCCCGCGTATGGTGCAGTTTTGCTTCTGCTACTCGGCGTGGAGGCAATGGGTGCGATTGGAGGCGGGAGCCAGAGATGGCTCGAACTTGGCCCTCTTCGGATACAGCCCTCGGAATTGATGAAACCAGTTGTAGTGTTAGCATTGGCCAAGTTCTACGAGGGCTTGCCTAGCGGAATGATCGAAGGATGGCGGGCCATAATCCCAGCTGGCGGCCTTATCGCCCTGCCAGTGGGGCTAGTGTTGCTCCAACCTGATTTGGGAACTTCGCTTGCAATTGTATTCGGCGGTATAGTTGTGATGTTTCTTGCGGGCCTGCCGTTGCGCTGGTTCCTTGCAGGCGGAGCTGCTGCCGCTGTCGCCGCCCCGCTCGCATTTTTCTTCGGCCTGAAGGAATATCAGCAACGCCGCGTAACCACCTTTATGGATCCCGAAAGCGATCCACTGGGCGCTGGTTATCACATCACGCAATCAAAAATTGCAATTGGATCTGGCGGATTCTCGGGCAAAGGCTTTAACGAAGGTTCACAGAGCCATCTGAATTATCTTCCCGAACCGCATACAGACTTTGTATTCTCGACCATGGCGGAAGAATGGGGCTTCATCGGAGGCTTATTCGTTATCATCATGTTTGGCTTAATACTGCGTTGGGGACTTCGCGTTGCAAAAGCCGCGCCTGACCGGTTTTCCAAGTTACTCGCAGCAGGAATGGTCGCGACAATCTTCTTCTATGTCTGCATAAATTTGATGATGGTTATGGGACTCGCTCCGGTGGTTGGCATCCCGCTGCCATGGATGAGCCATGGCGGCTCGTCCATGATGACAAATATGATCTGCATCGGCACGCTAATGATGGTCAACCGGTGGAACCGCGAACACAACCGCGTCGGCTTAGAATAGCAAGCCATAGTCTTGGCTTTGGAGATCTGTAACCGGAACATAGTTACGGGTCAGAAGGGCCCGTAGTCATCAGCCTTGGCCGCGATCAGTCTGCTCCAATCGCATTAAAGACTTCCCATAGAAAATACGACGCGGCAATTAGCTGATCTATACAAAAGCAACAGGTTGCAGACCGGTATGGCGCAACCCATTATCGTTCCGGCAGTCAGCAAGAAATGCTGTATGAAAACGCCTCATGTTCATGCGGTTATTAGCCATGCGACGATTTGGCTCTTTTAATCGGCAGTCGCCCCGCTATATGCGGCGCTCCGCAATCACAATGTTGATTCGCGAACCGCCGTTCAGTCGGCCGATGGACGCATAGCTCAGTTGGTAGAGCAGCTGACTCTTAATCAGCGGGTCCCAGGTTCGAACCCTGGTGCGTCCACCATAAATTCAATAACTTAGTGGATGATTGAAGGGAAATCTTTCAATCGAACCGGACATTGACCGGACGCATCAGTCAAAAACTTTATATGAGCGGATGGCTATTGGGTGCCATCCAAATTGCACCGAAGCAAAGTACCCCCATCGAATTGCTGCGAAGCTAGACCCCACCGGGGTGGCACCCCCCAATTCTGGCAAATGGGACCCAATCCCCCCTATTTACTATTCTGCGCGTCCGATGATCTACCGCCCAAAACACTTAAACCTTCCAATTCAGTGAGGACAATCTTGGCGGTTCACGCAAGTCGCCCCGGCGGCCATGCCTCTTGCAGCCCATTGTAGGAATAGAAATGCACCGAATGAAAATGCTCCTAAAAATTCGCCATAGTTCTCACGGACCCAACCTGCTGCGATGAATGCAAAAACTACAGAAAACCCAGTAGTTAAGACCCAAGTGCCAACTTGGACTCCACCTGATTTCCAAATACTCGGTGTTTGGAAAGAGTCTGTCATTTCATAGTAGATGCACATCCTGCCCCAAGTGCCCAAAACAAAGGCAAGTATGCCTGCGATTACCATCCAAATGGTCATAACGGTTCCCCTACCCCTTCGGTTTCCTGCCCGGCCACCTTGGCCCGGTTGCAAGCCCAAGTACGAAGGATGTCTGCTCCAATATCCTCAATTTTTGCAAGACTGCGGCTGCGCTCGGCCTTCGCCCCCTGCGTTTCTCGTCCGTGCTTATAGTTGGGGTGGGCGGTGCCCCGCTTAATGTTGTGCGCCAGCCTTGCACCGTGCATCCGGCATACCCTTTGCCCATAGCAAGCCGGTCCAACGAATATTGATGGCCCCCGGTAATCGCGCCGAATTTATGGTCAAAGGCGGAGATGCTGGAATCTACCGTCTGCGCGCTTTGCAATATGAACAAGGACACCCTGGCGGTGCGCGGCCCGAGAGGTTGCTCGCGACAATAAGCTCGTCCGGTCCAAGGCAAGATGATCCCATTCCGGGCAGGCTGGTCAATCCGCCCAAAATGCCCAACCAGCCCATTGCTCGCCGTCGAACGATCACCTTCAAAGGAGAGATTTCAGGCAATCATGAAATGCCAATGATGCATCATGAACCCGCTACTCCAAGAAAAATGCTCGGTATTACAGCGAATTGCGATGCGGCACCTGCTGCATGTGCACCTAAGCAACCCATGACCGGAATGCCGCCGGTAAAATTTACCCTAGACGGAAAAGTCTTTGATCTCGATCGGATAGATCAACATGTCGTAGCTGGTACTGTCGAGGAATGGACCCTGGTTAATCTTGATGTGTTCCAGCATCCGTTCCACATCCATGTGAATCCGTTCCAAATTGTTGCGATGAACGGGCAGCCGGTCGACGATCCGACCTGGTGGGATGTATTTCCGTTGCCGTCGAAAGGCAGTGTCACAATTCGCACTTACTTCCGGCCGGATATCACGGGCAAGACTGTCTATCACTGCCACATTCTGCCGCACGAGGATAATGGGATGATGGCAAACGTCTTCATCCACCCGGAAGGGACAGAACTCGATGCCAAGGGGGAGCCAAGAACATGAATCGTGCACACCGCAACCGAATGCTTGCAGAAGCTATCGCTTTGGCAGGTCTGCTCGCCCTCCCCGGCAATGCAAGCGAAGTTTATAAAGCAAGTGGATCTGAACTTTCAGAACGGCAGCCATATATTTTCGTGCAGCAACACAATGGGAAACCAGGACAGAAAATCCGCAAGGGGTGGCCGATTCAAGTGCAATTGCCCGGTAATCCAGCAATTTGGACATTTGACGCTAAGCAAAGCCGGAATGTCGTACCGCTGGGTAAAACGCTGGTCTATTCGCCAGACCGGATTGACGGGATGGAGTCGTTATTCATTTTTGACCTTGCTTTAGAGCTGGATGCAGAGGCCGGGCAAATGGGTGAGATTGTCTATACGACCGATGATCCCCTGCCTTCGCTAAACCGCGTTATCCCTAATCGGGTGTTCCGCGTGCAGTTCGAGATCATTGCGGATAAAAAGCCGGTTTCCCAATCCCGAACAGACCGCTAAGCGAGCCGCACAATATTACCGGAGTTACCAAATGGCGCGTTTTCTAATTGTCGAAGCCCGATTTTACGATGAGCTCAATGATATGCTGATTGCAGGCGCGCGTGCCGCTCTTGAAGAGGCCGGGCACGAGGTCGAAACATTGACCGTACCGGGCGCATTGGAAATTCCTGGCGCGATTGCTCTTGCCGCCGAAACCGATCACTATTCCGGTTTTGTTGCCATTGGCGTGGTTATCCGCGGTGAAACCTATCACTTTGAAATCGTCGCCGGTGAAAGCGCACGGGGTATTATGGCGCTGACAATGGATGGTATTGCGATCGGCAACGGTATATTGACCGTCGAGAATGAAGAGCAAGCGCTCGTTCGCGCCGATTCCGCGCAAAAAGACAAGGGCGGCGAAGCGGCTAAGGCGGCACTGGCGATGCTCGACCTGCAGGCCAGATTCGCGAGTTAAGCCTCAGGCATCAATGCGCTCTTTTCAGCCGAAGCAAGTGGCTCCGGCATAATGCGCGCTCGCGCCCAGCTCTTCCTCAATCCGGATCAACTGGTTGTATTTCGCAAGCCGGTCTGAGCGAGCTAGCGAGCCAGTTTTGATTTGCCCGCAATTGGTCGCGACTGCCAGATCGGCAATTGTAGCATCTTCGGTCTCACCCGAGCGGTGCGACATCACACTTGTGTAGCCTGCACGGTGGGCGATATTGACCGCCTCCAACGTTTCGGAAAGCGTGCCGATCTGGTTGACCTTCACCAACAGCGAATTGGCAAGGCCCTTCTCGATACCCATCGCTAAACGGGCCGGATTGGTCACAAAAAGATCATCGCCGACCAGCTGGACATCCTTGCCAATCTTATCGGTCAGCGCCCTCCAGCCCACAAAATCGTCCTCATCCATGCCGTCTTCAATTGAGCGGATAGGGTAATCATCGCACAGTTTGGCGAGGTAATCTGCCATTTCAGTAGGGTTGAGCGAAATATTTTCGCCTGCCAAAACATATTGGCCGTCCTTGAAGTACTCGCTCGAAGCGCAATCGAGAGCGAGCAGAATGTCCTCTCCAGGTTTAAAGCCGGCTTTCTCGATCGAGGCCATGATGAAGTCGAGCGCGTCGCGGGTGCTGGCGAGGTTCGGCGCAAAGCCGCCTTCATCACCAACCGCTGTGGCAAGCCCCTTGTCCGACAAGCCTTTCTTGAGCGTGTGGAATACTTCTGCGCCCCATCGCACTGCTTCAGCGATGCTGTCAGCCCCGACCGGCATGATCATAAATTCCTGAATGTCGATCGGATTGTCGGCGTGTTCCCCGCCATTGATGATGTTCATCATCGGCACGGGCAACACATGAGCGGACACGCCGCCAACATAGGACCAGAGCGGCAAACCACGAGCGTTGGCCGCTGCCTTTGCAATCGCCAGGCTGGTCCCGAGGATTGCGTTAGCGCCAAGACGGCTCTTATTGTCGGTCCCGTCGAGGTCGATCATAGCCAAGTCAAGGTCACGCTGGTCTTCAGCATCGAGGCCCAAGAGGGTATCGGCAATTTCGCCATTCACCGCCTCAACGGCCTTCGTCACACCCTTGCCCAGATAGCGGCTTTTATCGCCATCGCGCAATTCGACCGCCTCATGAGCTCCAGTGGAAGCACCAGACGGGACTGCGGCGCGGCCAAAACTGCCGTCTTCGAGCAATATATCGACCTCAACCGTCGGATTGCCTCTGCTGTCGAGGATTTCGCGGCCATGGATGTCGATAATGCCTGTCATGTTCGGGCTCCGAATATATTGGTGTTGTAAATTGCTAACACACCACCATATTGGCAGTGTATGAGTACGCAATTTAGGCCTTATTCGCAGGAACTAAACGGCGCAAGTTGCGTTGCAATACGGAAGGGTTAGAAACCGTATGCACGGCATTCTGACTCGCAAATATTTGACTCGCTAAAGGAAGAACCATGGCCGCCTCTAAAACTGAAACCACCAATAAGACCAAATCGACCAAGAAGCCCGCCGCCAAAAAAGTCGAAGCCAGCAGTACAGTCGACGCGAAAACGCGCTTCAGCGCGGCGCTCGACGAAGCGAAGGCAGGCGCTGCTGCATTGAAGGATGAAGCATCAACCCGTGCAGTCGCATATCGTGAGCAGGCTAAGGGTAAATCGGAAGATTGGGCTGGCGACGCAAAAGCACGTGCTGCTGACCTCGCTGTTGAAGCAAAATCCAAGGCAAGCGATGGCATTTCGTCGCTTGGAAAAGTTGTTTCTGAAAACGCTGCAGTGATCGATGAGAAACTCGGCGAAAAATATGGCGATTACGCCCGCACTGCGTCGCGTAAATTGCAGGAAACCTCTGCCAAGCTCGAAAGCAAAAGTGTGGAAGAACTTGGCGAAGAGGCACGCGAAGCCGTTCGCAAGAGCCCGGGAGTTGCTGTCGGTGTAGCAGCCGTTCTAGGCTTCATGATTGCCCGGATGTTCCGCGGCAAAAGCGAATAATAAGAATTAGTCGGGGGATCCGGGGATGCAAAATACAGACCTGCCCGACCGGCAGGATGACAACAATGTCGAACTAGACAACCTCGATCCCCCGCCCGTTCGTTCCCTAACTGACGACATCAATGCTCTGGTTGATGACGGTAAGACCTATGTCGAGGCGGAGCTTGCCTTTCAAAAGACTCGCTTGGCTCTCGTGGCCAATCGTAGCAAGTCTGGAATCGGGTTGGTTCTTGCTGCGCTTGCGTTTCTACATCTGGCGTTAATCGGACTGGTAGTCGGCGGCATTGTAGCACTAATACCTGTGATGGGACCGGTCGGGGCAATGCTAGTGGTTGTAGGCATCTTATTAATCGGAATGGCGGGATTCTTATTCGCCGCCAGAGGCAAATTTTCGAGCGTGTCTGCAGCATTCAAGGATGAAGGCTGATGTCAGACTCGCTTGAAATCCGGTTTAAAGAAGATCGAGCGCTCAGAAACGCGTCGCTCGCCTTGGTAAAAGCCGATCTGGCGTATCTCAAACTTGATTTGACGGCGAAAAGCATAGGTGGCCGCGTTGCCGATCGGCTTACTGAGGGCGCAGTCGATGTGTTTGAAGAGGCAACCCAGGCCGCCGATGATAACAAGGGCGTGTTGATAACCCTGATCGCCGCCGTCGGCGTTTGGTTTGCGCGCAATCCAATCCTGAGCCTGTTCAACGATGGTTTGGACCAGAGTGAAGATATAGAAACAGAAACTATACCCGGCGAGGACCCTCAACAGGTTTGATCCCGCCAAAACAAACTTTAGGAGTAAATACATGTCTAGCGAAGAAAAGCGTCAAGCGCTTAAAGCCAAAATCGAGGCGGCTGAAAGCCGCAATGCAGATCGCGGCATCGGCAACATCGCCCGCGAAGCGACCGATACAGCGACTAACTTCGTCAAAGAACATCCGATTGCTTCAATCGCAGGCGTGGCGGCAATTGGTCTGGCAATTGGTGCAATGACGAAACCGGGACGCAATGCTGGGCGTCAAGCAGGAAAGAAAGCTAGCGCCTTGGCGGCCTATGCGTCTGAAATAGGCATGGCCTATGCCACTGGCCTGCTAGATGCTGCCGGCGAAGCCGCTGCGACAGGTAAGGACAAGCTTGAAGACTTCAGTGACACAATTGGTGATAATGCTGGCGCGCTAAAGCGCCGCGCGACGTTCACGGGTGGTAATGCGGCAGCGGCAGCGAAAGCACTTTCTCGCAATGCCGGGAAAAAGGCGGGACGAAGCGCACGCGACATTCGGAGCCGCATTGGCAAGTAAACTCGGGTTCTACCAAAATGACAGAATGGCGTGACAGGCTTGCCTGCCACGCCATTTTCTTTATGGCGCGCTGGCACAAGCTCCCGATAAACTGAGAAAGCCGAATTGATGAAAGAGACTGAATTCACCCAGCCATTACACCTCGTTATGGGCGGAAAGGTTAGAGATCCTCGGTCGATGGAATTTCAGGACCCTGAAAGTATCCACGTTGTCGGCGTTTACAGCGATTATGACAATGCGGTCGAGGCTTGGCGCGGCAATGCACAACGGACCGTTGACGATGCTGAGATGAAATATGTGATTGTGCCACTGCACAAACTGCTCACTCCCGCACAATAGGTCGGCGCATAGGAGTCTCTTGGCGTATTCTCTCCGGCCATTTCACCCAAGTGACGCGGACAATTTGATCGAATTGCGCCGATTAGCGATCGAGCAAATTGGTATTTCCGCATATTCAAAGGACCAAGTCGAGGCCTGGGCTTCCAAGGTCGGGAATGCACAAGGTTTGCTAGCGCGTTTCGAGAATGGCGATCTGATTACGGTCGCATGCGATACTGCAGATCGTGCTATCGGTTATAGCTTACTCGGACCCGGCGGCCATCTCGATCACCTATATTGCCACCCCGAGCATACCGGCCAAGGTCTGGCCGACAAGCTACTGGCGCAATCGGAGCTGATCGCACGTCAGAATGGTGCCCGACAGCTTCACACGGAGGCCAGCGTTCTCGCTCGCCCCGCATTCTTACGTGCAGGATATATTGAGACTGAGAGGCGAGATTTCGAGATCGAATTCGGCGGCCGAAAAGTCCCGATACATAATTTCGCTATGGTGAAGCAGATCGGCTAAGCTCGCTTCACCACGTCGATTAAATATATTCGATTTTCTTGACGAGGTAGAATTTGTCACCTGAAGGGACAGTCACTTCGACTTCATCGTTCAAATTCTTGCCAATCAATGCGCGGCCCAAAGGCGAGCTAAATGAAATCCGACCGCCTGCGGCGTCAGCCTCGGTTTCACCGACAATCTGATACTTCTTTGGCTTGTCATCATCGTCAAGCAAAGTGACCGTCGCGCCGAACACGATCTTGTCGCCTGAAAGCGTCTTGGGATCGATGATCTGGGCGCGAGAAACTTTGCTCTCGATATCGCCAATCATCGCTTCGACTTGTCCCTGACGTTCTTTCGCCGCGTGATACTCCGCGTTCTCGGAAAGATCGCCGTGGGCACGTGCCTCCTCGATTGCATCGACAATTTTGGGGCGTTCTGCACGCAAAGCCTTGAGATCGGTAGTGAGCCGCTCATAGCCCTCGGCAAGCATTGGAACCTTATCCATCGTAACTCTCAATCTGCTAAAGTCTTGAACCGAATGACAATTCTAGACCATGCCGCCCCGTGTGGAGCGACCCTGATCCTGATGCAATGTCGGAAAAAGCCGTTTGTTTCCTAGCTATAATAGTCTTGCATTGACCGCACTTCAAGCTCGCTCGGCTTTACCGACTGAATCGCCTCTGCCGTGGCGAGCGATGCAGCCGCTGTTGTGTAGTATGGAATCTTCATTTGCAGCGCCGTTGCACGGATCGATTTGCTGTCGATCATGCTCTGCCAGCCTTCGGTAGTGTTTATCACCAATGCCACTTCGCCATCGATCATTCTGTCAACAATATGCGGTTGCCCCTCGGCCACCTTGTTCACCCGCTCAACCTGCAGGCCCTGCTCGGTCAAATACCGCTGCGTGCCGCCAGTCGCGATAATCGTGAAGCCGCAATCAATCAGCGTTTTGACCGCAGGGATGATAATCGGCTTATCGCCTTCCTTGACAGAAACGAACACCACGCCGCTTTCGGGCAAAACTACTCCTGCTCCCAATTGCGATTTCAGGAACGCGGTCGGGAAATCCTTGTCGATACCCATCACTTCGCCCGTTGATTTCATCTCGGGAGTAAGCACCGGATCGGCGCCGGGGAAACGGCCAAACGGGAACACGGCTTCCTTCACCGCCATATAGGGAAGGTCGCGCTTAAATGGTGGGAATGTTGCCAGCATCTCGCCCGCCATTACGCGGCTGGCGATTTTGGCGATGGGTTGGCCGATAGCTTTGGCCACAAAGGGAACCGTCCGGCTGGCGCGCGGGTTGACTTCGATGAGATAAACCTCGCCATCCTTCACCGCGAATTGGACATTCATTAAACCGACTACGCCCAGCGCGCGCGCCAGAGAATCCGCCTGACGCTCCATTTCCTCGACAATTTCAGCGGGCAGCGAATATGGCGGAATAGTGCAAGCGCTGTCACCGGAATGGACACCCGCCTCTTCAATATGCTGCATTACCCCAGCGACCGCGACATCGGTGCCATCACAAATCACATCAACATCGCATTCGATGGCGTCGCGGAGATATTGATCGACCAGGACCGGACTTTCGCCAGACACATTCACCGCCGTTTTGATGTAATCATCCAGCTGGGCTTCGCTGTCGACGATTTCCATCGCACGTCCGCCAAGCACATAAGACGGGCGTAGCAAAACTGGATAGCCGATGCGCGAGGCAACTGCGGCAGCTTCATCGCGGCTGTAAGCGATGCCGTTGTCCGGCTGCTTCAGTTTCAGTTTGCCAACCAGCTTTGCGAAGCGCTCGCGGTCTTCGGCAAGATCGATTGCATCTGGACTGGTCCCGAGGATCGGAATCCCCTCATCTTCCAGCGCCTGCGCCAATTTGAGCGGGGTCATGCCGCCAAATTGAACAATTACGCCTACCAGTTCGCCAGATTTTTGCTCTACGCGAAGGATTTCTAGGACGTCCTCCGCTGTCAGTGGCTCAAAATAAAGGCGGTCGGAGGTGTCATAATCGGTCGAGACTGTCTCTGGATTGCAATTGACCATGATGGTTTCAAAGCCGGCCTCGGCCAGCGCGAAACAGGCATGGACGCAGCAATAATCAAACTCGATGCCCTGCCCGATCCGGTTAGGACCGCCACCAAGAATGACGATTTTTCGCCGGTCGGAAACATCCGCCTCGCACTCAGCCGCACCGAATGTCGGGGCTTCATAGGTTGAGTACATGTAAGGCGTTATCGCCTCGAATTCAGCGGCGCAGCTGTCGATACGCTTGAACACTGGCAACACGCCGAGCTTATGACGAAGATCGCGGACTTCTTTTTCGGATGTCGCGCCGGCCATTGCTTGCAAGGCGTCATGCAGCAGGCCCGAACGGCGCGCTTGTGTTTCGCCCATCCCACCTGCAACGCCGACCGAGCGCACAGCCAATGTGGCCAGGCGTTTGTCGGAAAAGCCCATTGATTTCAGCCGGCGTAATCCGGCCGCATCGCCGGGAAGGCCATCGCGGGAGATGATTTTCTCTGCATCGATAATCTCTTCTATCTGGCGCAAAAACCAGCTGTCGTAGCCAGTGATGCGGTTCACTTCCTCGACGCTTAAACCCTCGCGGAACGCCTGCGCGACTTTCAAAATGCGGTCTGGTGTCCGTCGCGAAAGCGAGGCGGTGATGACATCATGGTGCACCCCCGCCAGCTCGGTAACGCGGTTGAAGCCATCCAGATCGGTTTCCAGCCCGCGCAAGGCCTTTTGCATCGATTCCTGAAAATTCCGGCCAATCGCCATCACTTCGCCGACCGACTTCATCGCTGTGGCGAGATCGTCAGTCGCACCTTTGAATTTCTCGAAAGCAAAGCGCGGGATCTTGGTGACGACGTAATCGATAGTAGGTTCGAAACTGGCCGGAGTAGCGCCGGTAATCTCGTTGGTAATTTCATCGAGCGTATAGCCCACCGCGAGCTTCGCCGCGACGCGCGCTATGGGGAAACCAGTGGCTTTGGATGCCAAAGCGGATGAACGCGACACGCGCGGGTTCATCTCGATCACAATCAACCGGCCATCAGCAGGATTAACCGCAAACTGGACGTTCGAGCCGCCGGTTTCGACGCCAATTTCACGCAGCACAGCGATGCTGGCATTGCGCATGATCTGGTATTCTTTGTCGGTCAGCGTCAGCGCGGGGGCTACGGTAATGCTGTCGCCCGTGTGCACGCCCATCGGATCGACATTTTCGATCGAACAAATGATGATACAATTGTCCTTGCGGTCGCGCACGACCTCCATCTCGTACTCTTTCCAACCGAGCAGCGATTCTTCGATCAGAACTTCTGTGGTGGGGGACGCGTCGAGACCGTCGCGAACAATCTTCTCGAACTCGGCCTTGTTATAGGCGATTCCGCCGCCGGTTCCCCCTAGTGTGAAGCTGGGGCGGATGATGCTGGGCAAGCCAGTGCGCTTGAGAATTTCCTGCGCTTCTTCGACCGAATGCGCCACGCCGCTGCGCGCGCTTTCTAGGCCGATCTTGTCCATCGCATCGCGGAATTTCTGGCGGTCTTCTGCTTTATCAATAGCTTCCGCATCCGCGCCGATCATCTGGACGCCGAATTTCTTCAGCACACCCGAGGATTCCAGCGACAAGGCGCAGTTGAGCGCGGTTTGCCCGCCCATCGTCGGCAGCACCGCATCGGGGCGCTCTTTCTCGATAATCTTGGCGACGATTTCGGGCGTGATCGGCTCGATATAGGTCGCGTCGGCAAATTCCGGATCGGTCATGATCGTGGCCGGATTGGAATTGACGAGGATGACGCGGTAGCCCTCCTCCTTCAGCGCCTTGATCGCCTGAGTGCCGGAATAATCAAACTCGCACGCCTGCCCGATGATGATCGGACCAGCGCCAATGACGAGGATGGAGGAGATGTCAGTACGTTTAGGCATTATTCACCAATTCAAAGAGGGTTAAAGCAACCGCTGTAACGCTTGCCAATCCGGCGATCGGCATCCACCAACGCCAGCTGGAAATTCGATCGAAAATTGGTCTTTGCTTAGCATCCAGTAGTGCATTCGCGACAGTTACCCCGCGCGGAGATATTTGAAATCGACTAGCGCCACGCGGGCTATCTGAATTCTCTATCTTTTCGTAATAGCTACCTAACTGAAGTTCCTGAAAGCGTTGAGATGCGAGTATTAGTTCGTCCAAATCGTAGCCGCTAGCTTGACTAGAGTTCAGCTGATCAACCAGCGGCGGAAGCGGATAAACATAATGGGGCGTTTGATTCATGTCGCTTTGATATATCGCTAGAAAGATAGACTTTTCACGCTTCGAGAGATTTGGAATTAGATTCACCCCAACATCCCCACGAACTTCTCGAACAGGTAGAAGCTGTCCATTGGTCCCGGCGATGCCTCGGGGTGATATTGCACACCGAACGCCCGTTTGCCCTTCAACGCAATGCCGCAGTTGGACCCGTCGAACAGGCTGACATGAGTTTGCTCGACCGTATCCGGCAGGCTGTCTGCATCCACCGCGAAGCCGTGGTTCATACTGGTGATCTCGACGAGGCCAGTTGTCTCGCCCCACCCATCCCCGACCCGCTGAACGGGATGGTTTGCACCGCGGTGGCCCTGATGCATTTTGGTGGTCTTTGCGCCCGCCGCAATCGCCAGCATCTGGTGGCCGAGGCAGATGCCGAACAGTGGCACATCCTGATCAAGCAGCGCCTTGATGACGGGCACCGCATAGACGCCCGTTGCCGCCGGATCGCCGGGGCCGTTGGAAAGGAACACGCCATCGGGATTATGCGCCATAATCTCCTCCAGTGTCGCTTTCGCCGGAACCACCGTAACCCGCGCGCCAGCCTTAACCAGATTGCGGAAAATATTGTCCTTCGCCCCGTAATCTATTGCGACCACGTGCGGTATAGCATCGCGGGAGGAGCGGCCATATCCATTGCCAAGCGTCCATGATCCGCCTTCCCAATTCTCGTCCTGATGCCGCGTCACGCGTTGAGACAGGTCCATGCCCTCCAGCCCGGCCCATTCCTGAGCGCGCTTGAGAAGCGCAGGGATATCAAACTTACCCTCTGGCGAATGGGCGATCACGGCGTTGGGCGCGCCCGATTTGCGGATGCGGCGGGTCAATGCGCGCGTATCGACACCTGAAATGCCGATCTTCCCCTTTGCTTCCATCCATTCGTTGAAGGTCTGTTCGGCGCGAAAATTGGCTGGTGCGGTTATGTCTTCGCGCACAACGCAGCCAACCGCGCTTTCGACTTTGCCTTCTACGTCTTCGGCGTTTGCCCCGACATTGCCGATATGCGGGAATGTGAAAGTCACGATCTGCGCGGCGTAGGAAGGATCGGTCATCACTTCCTGATACCCGGTCATCGCAGTGTTGAAGCACACTTCGCCCACCGCATCGCCAGCGGCGCCAAAGCCCCTGCCCCAGACGACCGATCCATCGGCCAATACCAATACGCCAGTCGCGTCTTTGGGTTGCGCAGGCGTTGAGGCGGCGTGGGCCATATTGGCGCTCCGAGTGCTTAGATTTCCGGCGATGTTGCTAAGACCTAGCGGCTAATGACCGGCGTTGATTCCGTCAAGCTGTGCAGAGCCGGAATGTTACGTTATTGGCAATGCATCACCAGCTTTGAGCCATATTCGGCCAAATAATCCACAGGATGCCCCATAAATGCTTCGCGATACGATCAAATCCGCCACCATCACCTCCATGAAAGCCGGTGACAAGGAACGCACCGCCACGCTCCGCCTGATCGGCGCGAAGATCAAGGACCGCGATATTGAATTGCGGACTTCGTCCAAAGAGGTCGATGACGAGGCATTAGTAATCGAAGTTCTGCAAAAAATGGGCAAGCAGCGGCGCGAATCGATAACCATGTTTGAACAAGGTGGCCGGACTGAGCTTGCTGCAAAGGAGCAGTTCGAACTGGCGGTAATCGAGGAATTTTTGCCCCAGCAAATGAGCGAAGATGCAACCCGCGCCGCAATCGAGGACATCAAAACGGCCTTAGGCGCTGATTCCATTAAGGATATGGGCAAAGTTATGGCGGAACTAAAGGCTCGCCACAGCGCTGAACTCGATATGAGCAAAGCCAGCGCGCTGGTGAAGGAGAGCCTGACATGAAAACTATAACAACCTTATTCGCCGCAACTGCCGCCCTGTCGTTGGCAGCCTGTTCGGCAGAACCAGATACCGACGTGACCGATATTGAAGGCCCTGCCAAATCCGAAGGCGAAGCAGCGGCAATTGCTGCGGCCCTGCCTGCTGGCGATTTTATGGATTTAGAATTGGGCGCGAAAATCGTCGGGCCGCAGGGGCCTGAGGTGACGGGAACGCTCAGCAACGCAGAGGGCAGTTTTGCCGACATCCGTTCTTTCGTCGCCTGCCCTGCCGGAATGGACCCGTGCGATCCGAAAACCGCGCCAGAAGGCACGGTCTTCACTTATGTCCATGTAATCTATCCAGGTGAGGATAACGAGAAAAACACAGGCAGCGGCGCTGGCAATGATTCTTCCGATATTGAACGGGCAAGCGCGTTCAAGATGATGCGCGCCGCACATGGCTTCACGGGCACTGTCGGATATTCCAAAGCAGAGGCATTGGCGGCGGTTGGCGCAAAAGCTGACGTTGTCATCACCTGTAAGGATGGCGCGCTGATCTGGTCAGTTGAAGCTGGCGGCGGCGGTGACCAATGGGAACAAGCTGAACCGATTACCTTTTATTGGCAATCGACGCTGCCTCCTGCTGGTCCGGCCGATGCATATGCGATTGATGCAAACTACGCCAAAGCGACCGGCCCCGGACCATATCCGGCAGATAAAGCAGGCACGACCAACGCTTGTCTGTGAGCAGCTTGATTGGCGGACTAGAGAAAAGCAGATTTTGGGCATAGTGGAGAAGCATGGCGCTTTCTCCCCAATGGCTTGACGAACTCCGTGCGCGGGTGACGCTTTCGAGCGTTATCATGCGCACGGTCAAGCTGCAGAAAGCAGGGCATGAATGGAAAGCGTGCTGTCCATTCCATAATGAAAAGTCCCCAAGCTTCACCGTCAGCGACCAAAAAGGGTTCTATCACTGCTTCGGCTGTCAGGCGCACGGCGATATAATTAGCTGGATGACCGACCAGCGGGGCCTGTCATTTATGGACGCGGTCAAGGAACTCGCGGCGGAAGCCGGAATGGAAGTTCCCGCAGCAGACCCCGGCTCAGCCCAGCGCGCCGAACAACGCGCAGGTTTGCATGACGTTATGCAGGCGGCGCAAGATTGGTTTGCTCAAAATCTGCAAGGCAACGGTGGTTCAGGAGCGCGCGATTATCTGAAAACCCGCGGATTTGATGCGCATACGGTTTCGCGCTTCGGCTTTGGCTTTGCGCCTTCAGAGCGTCAGGCGATGAAGTTGGCACTGTCCCACTATGAAGAACTGATGCTGATCGAAGGCGGGTTGCGCATCGTTGTTGACGATAAGGAGCCTTACGACAGGTTCCGGTCGCGCCTGATGCTTCCGATCCATGATGCACGGGGGCGCGTGATTGCCTTCGGCGGACGGATCTTGGAGGCGAACACCAAAGCGCCGAAATATCTCAACTCCCCTGACACGCCGTTGTTCGATAAAGGAAGCACGCTCTACAATCTCCACCGTGCAGGCCCTGCCTCACGTCAGACCAACCGCTTGGTCGTGGTGGAAGGTTATATGGATGTGATTGCGCTGGCGGCTGCAGGCATCGAAGATGCGGTTGCTCCCTTGGGAACGGCGCTAACTGAACGGCAACTCGAAATGCTGTGGCGGATGGTAGAAACTCCAGTGCTGTGTTTTGATGGCGACGCAGCCGGACAACGTGCTGCCATGCGCGCTGTATCGCGGGCTTTGCCAATGCTGCGCCCTTCCCACTCGTTGCGCATTGTCAGCCTACCAGCTGGCCTCGACCCCGATGATCTGCTGATCCAGCGAGGCCGCAAGGCAATGGATGATTTGCTGAATAATGCGGCATCTTTGCTTGACACTTTGTGGACATATGAACGGGATCTTCAGCCGCTTAATTCTCCGGAAGACAAAGCAGGACTGAAATCACGCCTCCTCGGTCATGTGGATACGATTCAGGACCAAGACATCCGTGCACTCTATAAACGGGAATTACTCGAGCGTTTTTCTGCATTTGCTTTCCCACCACGAGAACGCAAACCTTGGGTAAAACGCGATTGGAGGCCCGGTGGTTTCAAGCAGCCCAATCCATCGCTCTCACCAGAGGCGTCAACCCGCCTAAAACGCGCCAGCAGCGGGGGTAGCCGCGACATCTTGGCCACAGCTGTCGTGGCAGGCTTAGCACGTTTTCCCGATCAGGTTTTGCGTCATTCAGAGCCGCTGGGTCGCTATGCAGAAAGCGACCAGCGCCTCGGACCTGTAATTGATTCGTTGATAGAAGCAGCAGAAACGCTTGAAGTAGGCGACATATCCCCCATATTGATCCCAGAAAGTATCGTTCCACCCTCGGATGAAACCCGTTTCTCCTTCCTTCGTGAAGGTATCGATCCGAAAGCGGCTTGTGACGATCTTGCTGAAGCCGTGTCACTGCTGGTCGAAAGACCCGCACTGGAAGCCGCGCTCGCGGCCGCCACTGCGCGTTTTGAAACCGATCCCGAAGGCGCTTTCGCCGAACAGCAACGTCTGTTGAAACGAAAGCTGGAATTTGAGACGCGACTCGGGCAAATGGTAAGCGAAAGGGCAGCGAGAGCGGCCCTCAATGATTCAGATCGTCAAACACCCAATACGGGTCAAGACGGCACAGAAACGGACTGATCAATTCTATGGCCGCCGATGCGAAGACCAAAGACAAAGAAGATGCTCCTCTGATCGACCTCAACGAGGGGTCGATTAAGAAGCTTCTCTCCAAAGCCAAGAAAAAAGGCTACATCACCTATGATGAGCTGAACGAGGCTTTGCCGCAGGATAAGATGGACACCGACCAGATCGAAGACGTGATGTCGGCGATCAGCGAGATGGGCGTCAATATCGTCGAGAATGACGAAGAAGCCGAAGCGGAAAAAGAGCAAGAATCCGAAGTTGAAGAAATCAGCGTCGGCAAGGAAAACAAGAAACCTGTCGTCGCGACGCGCAAGCTGGCTGCCGGTGAACGCACCGATGATCCGGTTCGCATGTATCTGCGCGAAATGGGCGCTGTCGAGCTGCTCAGCCGCGAAGGTGAAATCGCAATCGCTAAGCGAATCGAAGCCGGGCGCGATATGATGATTATCGGCCTTTGCGAAAGCCCGATCACTTTCCACGCGATTATCCATTGGTCCGAAGCGCTGAACGCGGAAGAAATGCAATTGCGGGAGATTCTCGATCTTGACGCAATGCTTTCGAAAGAGCCTCCCGTCGACAAGATGGAAGAGGGCGAAGATGACGATGACGGCGAGATTTCGGAAGAAACCGCCGGCCCCACCATACGTGATGATGATGAGGATGAAGACGACGATTCGGACAGCGATTCGGATGATGAAGACGGCGAAGAAGGCACTTCCAAGAAGCGCGACGATGATGAGGAAGAGGATAACACCCTCTCGCTTGCACAGATGGAAGCCGCGCTAAAGCCGGAAGCTCTCGAAACATTCGCGCGCATCACCAGCATGTTCAAGAAATTCGAAAAGCTGCAAGCGGAACGCGTCGATACTCTTGGCGCAGGCAATGAATTTCCTGCCGCAAAAGAAAAGAAATACGAGAAAATGCGCGAAGACCTCACTGCCGAGGTCGAAAGCGTGCAATTCCACGCGACCAAAATCGAGTTTCTGGTCGACAATCTTTACGCCTTTAACCGGCGCTTGACTGCGCTGGGTGGCCAGATGCTGCGACTTGCGGAGCGTCACAAGGTTAAGCGGATCGATTTCCTTAATGCCTATATCGGCAACGAGCTCGATGATGGTTGGCTGCAGGATAAAATCAAGAAAGACAAAAAATGGGCTGCCTTCGCCGAGAAAGAAGCCGATTCGGTAGAACGCATCCGCGCTGAAATTGCGGATATCGCCAGCCAGACCGGCATGAGCCTGCCCGAGTTCCGCCGCATTGTGAACATGGTGCAAAAGGCCGAGCGCGAAGCCCGTATCGCCAAGAAAGAAATGGTTGAGGCGAATCTTCGCCTGGTTATTTCGATCGCCAAAAAATATACCAACCGCGGCCTGCAATTCCTTGATCTTATTCAAGAAGGCAACATCGGCCTGATGAAGGCGGTTGATAAATTTGAATACCGCCGTGGCTACAAATTCAGCACCTATGCGACTTGGTGGATACGCCAGGCGATTACGCGTTCGATTGCCGATCAGGCGCGGACAATCCGTATTCCGGTCCACATGATTGAAACGATCAACAAGCTTGTCCGGACAAGCCGTCAGTTCCTCCACGAGCAAGGCCGTGAGCCAACACCGGAAGAAATGGCCGAGCGTCTATCGATGCCGCTTGAGAAGGTCCGCAAGGTGATGAAGATTGCCAAGGAACCGATCAGCCTTGAGACACCGATTGGCGACGAGGAGGATTCACATCTCGGTGACTTCATCGAAGATAAGAACGCGATCATTCCAGTAGATGCCGCCATTCAGGCCAATCTGAAGGAAACTGTGACCCGCGTCCTGGCCTCCCTCACCCCGCGTGAAGAACGTGTGCTGCGAATGCGTTTCGGTATCGGCATGAACACCGATCACACACTGGAAGAAGTTGGCCAGCAATTTTCGGTTACCCGCGAACGGATCCGCCAAATCGAGGCAAAGGCGCTACGCAAGCTGAAGCATCCTAGCCGTAGCCGCAAAATGCGGAGCTTCTTGGACCAATAGGCAAAGCGGTCCGTCGAAAAGTCGATGAAGCGGGTGGCCTAGCCGCCCGCTTTTTCGTATGTGGCCCCTATCCCATCGAACGAGCCGGACATGACCATGCGCCTAGCGATTGCATCAGACCACGCTGCCACTGACCTGAAGGCCGAATTGCGTGATTGGTTGATTGAATCGGGTTATGAAGTGGCGGACCTTGGCCCCGATATTGGCGAAAGCGTCGATTATCCTGATTACGGTTACAAGCTCGCATCGATTGTCGCCGATGGCACTGCCGAACGCGGTATCGCGCTGTGCGGGTCGGGGATCGGCATTTCCATTTCGGTCAACCGGAACACTGCCGTTCGCTGCGCGCTTGTATCCGAACCGCTAAGCGCCGCTCTTGCCCGCGAACATAATGACGCAAACTGCATCGCAATGGGTGCACGCTTGACTGGCATCGAGATGGCCAAAGCCTGTATCACTGCCTTTCTAGAGACCGAATTCGCCGATGCCGGCAATGCTGATGGGCGCCACCAGCGCCGCGTTTCCAAACTTTCCAATCCTAGCTGCTGAGTAGTCTTGATGAACACTGCACCCGCAAATGACACTGATATTATGCGCCGCTTCTGGCAGGACAGCCTCGCTGATGCCGACCCCGAGATTGCAGCAGCGGTTGGCAAGGAACTTGCCCGTCAACGCAATAAGATCGAATTGATTGCAAGCGAGAACATCGCGTCAAAAGCCGTTCTGGAAGCAGCTGGGTCAGTATTCACGAACAAATATGCAGAAGGCTATCCGGGCAAGCGGTATTATGGCGGCTGCGAATATGCCGATGTGATCGAGACGCTAGCGATTGACCGTGCGAAAGAGCTGTTCGGCTGCAACTTTGCCAATGTTCAGCCCAATTCGGGTAGCCAGATGAACCAGGCTGTGTTTCTGGCTCTATTGAGTCCCGGCGATACTTTTATGGGGCTCGATCTGAATTCAGGCGGCCACCTGACCCATGGTTCGCCGGTTAATATGTCGGGCAAATGGTTCAACCCCGTCGCTTACGGCGTTCGAGAGGATGATGAGCTGATCGATATGGACCAAGTCGCGGCAACCGCTCGCGAACACAAGCCAAAGCTGATTATTTGCGGCGGAACCGCCTATTCACGCACTTGGGATTTCAAACGTTTTCGCGAGATTGCGGATGAAGTTGGAGCCTATTTGCTTTGCGACATGAGTCATATTTCCGGTCTCGTTGCAGGCGGCGCGCACCCTTCACCGTTCCCACACGCCCATATTGTTACCTCCACCACGCATAAATCGCTGCGCGGCCCACGATCCGGCATTATATTGTGGAACGACGAGGATCTGACAAAGCCTATTAACATGGCCGTGTTTCCGGGCATGCAAGGCGGACCGCTGATGCATATCGTGGCGGCAAAAGCCGTTGCATTCCGCGAGGCGCTTCGACCCGATTTCAAAGTCTACGCCGCAAGCGTCGTCGAAAATGCCCGAGCACTTGCGGCGAGCATCGAAGAACACGGTCTGCGTATTGTGTCGGGCGGCACGGATAACCATTCGATGCTCGTTGATCTTACGCCCAAGGATGTCACTGGGAAATCAGCCGAAAACGGCCTCGACCGTGCATGGCTCACCTGCAACAAGAATGGTATTCCTTATGATACGCGCAGTCCGTTCGTGACCAGCGGCATACGTTTGGGAACGCCTGCGGGCACCACTAGGGGTTTCGGTCCGGGTGAATTCCGCATTATTGGCGGATTGATTGCCGAAGTGGTAGAAGGGCTGTCGAAGAACGGGCCAGAAGGCAACGCCCAAGTGGAAGAAAGCGTTCGCAACCGTGTCGAACAATTGTGCTCGTCCTTCCCAGTCTATCCGGGGATGTAAAATGAATGATTCACCAAACGACATAATTGATGATGCAAAGGCTGAGCTTTCCGGCATGGCCAAAGAAGGCATGCATCATCCTTCCACAAAACCGGTCCTTACCGGTGCAGCTGTAGGAGCAGTGGCAGCGGCGATTCTCCCGCTTGTAACTTGGCCTATAGGCCTCGCGATTGGTGCAGGCACGGTGTTCTACAAACGGATAAGAAAATAGATGCGCTGCCCATTTTGCGCGCATGAAGACAGCCAAGTAAAAGACAGCAGGCCGACCGAGGACAACGCCTCCATCCGGCGGCGTCGTCAATGTTCTAGTTGTGGTGCGCGTTTTACCACGTTCGAACGCGTGCAGTTGCGCGAGGTCACCATCGTTAAGAGCGGAGACCGGCGCGAGGCTTTTGACAGATCGAAGTTGGAGCAGTCAGTTTCTCTAGCGTGCCGCAAACGTGACGTTTCGCAGGACCGTATCGACCAGCTGGTCTCGGGCATCCAACGGCAGGTTGAAACCGCCGGAGAGAACGAAGTGCTCTCCTCCCGCCTGGGTGAGATGGTTATGGACGGCCTGCGTCAACTCGACAGCGTCGCCTATATCCGCTTCGCCAGCGTTTATCGTGATTTCAGCGAAGCCCGCGATTTTGAGGAATTTGCCAGCTCCGTCCAACAGGTCGCGGAAGGCGACGCAAGTGGCGAACATGCCGCAGACAGCTGAACCGCCGGTTATCGTACTGGTCCGGCCCCAGCTCGGCGAGAATATCGGCAAAGTCGCCCGCGCAATGCTCAATTTCGGGCTGGTAGACTTACGGATGGTCGCGCCGCGCGATGGCTGGCCCAATCCAAGTGCAGGCCCCGCTGCGGCTGGTGCTGACATCGTCCTAGACCAAGCGCAAATCTTTGACACTACGGCTGCAGCTGTGGCCGATTGCTCGCATATCTACGCAACAACGGTGCGCCTGCGAGAGGATACGAAGCGCGTTGTCACCCCTGAAGAAGCGGCATTGGAAGTGATTTCCCAGCCCGGGCGCAGCGCCTATCTGTTCGGGCGAGAGGCGTCGGGTCTTGATATTAAAGATGTGAATATGGCGAACGCCATCCTGACCGTGCCGATCAATCCTGAGTTCGGCTCGTTGAATTTGGCGCAAGCGGTGATCCTGTGCGCTTATGAGTGGTCGAAGACCCAGAGCCTGTCACAGCCTACCGTGACCGATCAATTGCCACCTGCCCCGCAGGAGCAATTGGATGGGCTGATTGATCATCTCGAAGGTATGCTTAAACCGAAGGGGTATTTTCTCCCAACCAATCGCGCAGATGCAACTAAACGTACGTTGCGCAATATACTAACCAAGCCGGGGTGGAATCATTTGGAAATTCGCACGTTGCGCGGGGTACTCAGCACCTTGGCACGAAAAATTCGAGCGGATTAACTCCGGATGCGGTCCCATTCGGTCATTTCATAAGCGATGGAACTTTCGACGAGCTTATCCCATATCTCCGCGATGTCATGTTCGGGTAATCCCGCAATACCAGCAGCTTGTGCGGCCGCTTTGATCACAGCTGATTTGCGACCTTCGTCGCGAACATGGCCGCGTTCCGGCTTAATTCGTGCTGCCGCTCTCATGTAACCGTAACGCAGCTCAAGCAGCTTCACCAATTGACGGTCCGTTTCGTCAACACCAGCGCGGACATCCAGCATCGACTCGCATATTTCGGGATTTTTGACAGGCTCGGTCATGGGCCCGCCCACTGCCTTGCCTTGCCCGATTTGTCGAGGGGGTTGTGGCTTCTTCAAATCCACCCGCGCGGGGCATTAATTGGTTGACCTACGGCGCTGTCCTGCTATTCGCGCGCTTTCGCAATTTGGCTCCGCACCCCGGTGAAGCGGCAGCCGCGTCAGGTAAATCGATCTGACGGAGCGATACCGGGTTAAAGCGCTAGCGCTCCAGAGGTTGGAGAGGCAGCGATTGCAGAATGGAGTATCGACTATGTCGAAGCGTAAAGCATCGAAGCATAAACTTGATCGCCGGATGGGTGAAAACATCTGGGGTCGTCCAAACAGCCCGGTAAACAAGCGCTCCTATGGCCCCGGCCAGCACGGCCAGCGCCGCAAGAGCAAAGTCAGTGACTTTGGTCTGCAGCTTCGCGCAAAGCAGAAGCTTAAGGGCTATTACGGTGACGTGACCGAAAAGCAGTTCCGCAGCACCTACAAAGAAGCGACCAGAATTAAGGGCGATACGAGCCAGAACCTGATCGGCCTGCTTGAGCGCCGCCTGGATATGATTGTTTACCGCGCAAAATTCGCACCAACGATTTTTGCAGCGCGTCAGATTGTTTCGCACGGTCACATTCGCGTCAATGGCGTGAAGTGCAACATCGCAAGCCGTCGCTGTGATGTCGGTGATGAAATCAGCTTGGGTGACAAGGCGAAAGAAATGGCGCTGGTTATCGAAGCACAGAGCCTGCCAGAGCGTGACATTCCTGATTATGTCGCAGTTGACGGCAACGATAAGGTGTCTTTCACTCGCGTGCCAAAGCTCGACGAAGTGCCTTATCCTGTAACAATGGAACCGAACTTGGTCGTCGAATTCTATTCGCGCTAAGCTTTCGGCATTCCGGAATTCACGAGGGCGGCCCTGCGGGGCCGCCCTTTTTCGTTCTAGCCAAGATAGTCCCGGCGAAATTCTGCGGCGAACGTGTCAAATCCCCCTACGCCAATCGCATGGCGCATGGCCTGCATTAATTGCTGGTAAAATGCGATGTTGTGTTCTGTCATCAGCATCGCCCCCAATATCTCGCCTGATTTTACCAGATGATGGACGTAGGCCCGGCTGTAAATGCCGCAGGTGTCACAGCTACAACGCGGATCGAGCGGGCCCGTATCTTCGGCAAAGCGGGCATTGCGCAAGTTTATCGGACCGTTCCAAGTGAAGGCTTGGCCATTGCGGCCTGATCGGCTTGGTAAAACGCAATCGAACATGTCCACACCGCGCTCCACCGCGCCGACGAGATCATCTGGTTTGCCTACGCCCATCAGATAGCGCGGCTTATCTTTGGGCAATTGCTGAGGTGCAAATTCAAGTGTGGCGAACATCGCCTCTTGCCCTTCACCAACTGCAAGCCCGCCTATGGCATAGCCGTCAAAACCGATATCAGTCAGCGCGTCAGCACTACGCTTGCGCAATTCCTCATCTAGAGCGCCCTGCTGGATGCCGAATAGCGCAGAACGCGCTGCATGCTCCTCGCCGCTATCGAATCCATCGCGGCTGCGCTTAGCCCAGCGCATACTCATTTCCATCGAACTTGCGATGATCTCGCGCGGTTGATCCGCCCGCGGGCATTCATCAAAAGCCATGACGATGTCAGAGCCGAGCAATCGCTGGATCTCCATCGAGCGTTCTGGTGTGAGCATATGTTTTGAACCATCAAGATGGCTGCGAAACTCCACGCCTTCTTCGGTCAATTTACGTAAATCCGACAGGCTCATGACTTGATAGCCGCCGCTATCGGTCAAAATGGGCCGGTCCCAATTCATGAACTTATGCAGCCCCCCCAGCTTGGCGACGCGCTCGGCACCCGGACGCAGCATCAAATGATAGGTGTTGCCAAGGATAATGTCGGCGCCAGTTTTACGGACTGTCTCTGGCTTCATCGCCTTAACGGTTGCCGCAGTCCCGACTGGCATAAATGCTGGCGTCCGGATTTCCCCGCGCTGCATTAGGATGGATCCGGTGCGCGCCCTGCCATCTGTCGCGGCGATGTTGAATGAAAATCGGTGGGAAATGATCTGTCTCACAAAGGATGTGTCTTGAAAGCTTGCAGCCCTTAGCCGGAGCGGCCACAGCGAGCAAATGATCGAGAGCTTTGAACCGGAGGTTTGGCTGCTGATCGCGATGTTCGGTGTCGCGATTTTGACAGGCTTTATCGATTCAATCGCAGGAGGCGGCGGGTTGATCATGATGCCCGCCCTGCTCGCTGCAGGATTGCCGCCTCACTTGGCGATAGGCACGAACAAAGCGCAATCGGTTTTCGGAACAAGCATGGCCTGCCGCAATTACTGGAAGGGTGGCTTGGTCGAAGTGCGGGAGAACCTGCCATTGGTGGCGCTGGCATTTGCCGGGGCGACTGGCGGTGCAATCTTGATCCAGCAGATTTCCGCAACTGTCCTCTCTTACATCGTACCGGTTTTTCTGCTGGGCTTGGCCGTTTATGTCATTTTTTCGCCGCGCATGACCGACGAGGACGCGCATCAAAGGCTATCGCGTAAAGGATATGCATCTGTTGCTGGCGGGATTGGTTTCTACGATGGTTTCTTCGGGCCGGGAACCGGTCAATTCTTCACCGCCAGCCTTGTCGGATTAAGAGGTCATGGCCTGACCCGGGCAACGGGCAATGCAAAGCTATTCAATGCGGCAACCAATTGGGCGTCTGTCTTGGTCTTTGCACTTGGCGGAAAGATCATTTGGGTGCTTGGGCTGACTATGGCAGTTGGCGCCATGCTTGGTGGGTTTCTGGGTTCACGCTTCGCCATTAAACACGGTGCGCGAATAATCCGGCCGTTGATGATTGTCGCTTCGCTGGGTCTGACCGGCAAGCTAATTTGGGATTTGTTCGCGGCTTGACGCTACGCTCTCAATCGCCAACCGGTCTTGAAGATGAATGCGATAATGGTGACGCAAAGAGCCAGAAATGACATCGTGATCCCGAATGAAACCCAAATGTTGATATCGGACACTTCGTAAAAGGTCCAACGAAGGCCATTCACCAGATAGACTATGGGGTTGAACAAGGCCAAGCTGCGCCATGGCTCTGGCAGCATTTCAATAGAGTAGAATGTGCCCCCAAGAAAAGTCAGCGGCAGCAAAAACAATTGCGGAATAATGCCGAGCTTTTCAAAACTATCAGCCCAGACGCCGAGGATGAATCCAAACAGCGAGAAGCTTGCTGCAACCAGCATTATGAAGCCAATCGCGAGTAACGGATGGGCGATCGTATAATCGACGAACAGCGTTGCTGTGCCCAGAATGATCGTCGCAAGGATTAGTGATTTGGTTGCCGCTGCACCGACAAATCCGACCAGAGTTTCTGCGACTCCCACAGGCGCTGACAACAACTCGTAAATTGTGCCGGTAAAACGCGGCATATAGATCCCGAAACTGGCGTTCGATGTACTTTCGCTTAGCAGCGTCAGCAGCAGTAAGCCGGGCACGATAAACGCGCCATAACTGACCCCGCCCAGATCTGGCATCTGGCTACCAATTGCCGAACCGAAAACGATAAAATACAGCGATGTCGTGAGCACAGGCGCAAGGATAGACTGCATAGCCGTACGCATAGCACGCATTAATTCGCGGGTATAAATCGCCCACGCGCTGCGGAAATTAAAGCCCATCAGGCTGACTCCCCTTCGCGCTGTTCGACAAGGTCCACGAAAATATCCTCGAGGCTCGATTCCTTGATGTCGATACCGACGTAATCGATACCTGCAAAGGTCAGCGCCTTGGTGAGTTCCGCCACTTCAGCTTTACCCTTCCCACTACCGTCGCCGCCGCGATAAATAATTTCCATCCCGTCGTCTGACAAATGCACCGGCAGTGCGGCAATACTGGCAGGCAATTGAGATTGTTTGGACGCCAGGACGATCGCCGCCTCGGTCCGCCCAAGCCGGCGCATCATCGCCGCCTTGTTGTCGATCATCAGGATCTTTCCGTCCCGGATAATTCCGACACGGTCAGCCATTTCCTCAGCCTCTTCGATGTAATGGGTGGTGAGAATAATTGTAACGCCAAGCTCTCGCATCGCGCCGATCAATTTCCACATGTCGCGGCGCAATTCGACATCCACTCCGGCAGTCGGCTCGTCGAGAAACAACAGATCCGGTTCATGCGCGAGAGCTTTGGCGATCAAAACCCGTCGCTTCATACCGCCGGATAGCGCACGAATTTGTTCGGATCGCTTTTCCCACAGGCTAAGTGATCGAAGTATTTCCTCAATTCGCGTTGCATTGGGGGCGAGGCCAAACAGGCCTCTCGAATAGGCAACAGACCGTTCCACCTGTTCGAACATATCGGTGGCCAGTTCCTGTGGCACCAAGCCAATCCTTGCGCGGGCGGAGCGCCAGTTTTGCGACAAATCATCACCAAAGGCCCTGATGGTTCCGGCGGTTGGCCGCACCAATCCGCAGACCGCCCCGATCAAGGTGGTCTTTCCTGCGCCGTTGGGACCGAGCAAAGCGAAAATCTCGCCCTGCTTGATCGTCAAATCAACTGAATCAAGCGCCTTATGGCCGCCTGCATAGACCTTGCTCAGGCCCACTATTTCTAGAATCGTTTCGCTCACTGGTGCACCTTGGGGCTAGGTCAAACTATTGCAAGCTCGATACGCATTACGGCAATAAAATGCTCGAATCACCATAACTGTAGAAGCGATATTTCTCGGCTACTGCGTGAGCATAGACATCCTGCATCACCTCACGGCCCATCAGCGCGCTAACGAGCATAAACAGAGTCGACTTAGGCAAATGAAAATTGGTCATTAACCCGTCAATGGCTCTGAACTTATACCCCGGCGTAATGAAAATGGATGTATCACCCTCGAACGAGTGGATGATCCCGTCTTTGGTGGCAGCGCTTTCGAGCAATCGCAAGCTAGTGGTCCCGACAGAAATGACACGATTTCCGGCGGCTCTCGCTTTATTCAATCGGTCAGCGACAACCTGCTCAATTCTGCCCCATTCGGCGTGCATTTGATGATTGTCGGTGTCGTCTACTTTTACTGGCAGAAAGGTCCCCGCGCCGACATGGAGGGTTAGCGTCTCGCGAATAACCCCTCGGGCATCTAGTGCATCGAGCAATTGGGGAGTGAAATGAAGCGCGGCGGTTGGAGCTGCAACGGCGCCATCCTTCTCTGCAAAGATTGTTTGATAGTCAGACCGGTCACGCTCGTCAGTCGGCCGCTTGCTGGCGATATAGGGAGGGAGCGGCATCCGCCCGGCCCGTTCAAGCAATATTTCAACAGGTTCTTCGCCATTGAATTTCAGCGTGAACGAGCCATCAGGATGGCGTTGTTCAGCTACGGCACTGACCCCGCCGCCAAATTCGATAATGTCATTGTTCTTAAGGCGCTTTGCATTCCGAATGAACGCCTGCCAGCGGCGCAGATCAATCCGCTTATGCAGCGTCGCGCCAATCTTCGCTTCTCCACGCTTTCCTTCCAACTGGGCAGGAATTACACGGGTGTCGTTGAATACCAACACGTCGCCTGGCTTAAGGATCGACGGCAAATCAATCACCGATCGATTGTCGAAATCATTACCAGAGCGCGCAACCAGCATTTTTGCAGCATGTCGCGGCGACACTGGCCGCAAAGCAATCAATTCCTGCGGCAATTCAAAGTCGAACAGATCAACTTGCATGTTGGTTCAACCAGTCACTGAATGGCGCAAAAAGCAGCGCGAGGAAGAATTTACTCGCTAATCGGAGCGACCGGTGCAGTCGGCAAACTCAAGCTGGGCGGAGGCGCAATTGGCTGGGGCGCTGGCACAGGCTTATTGTCAGCCGCAATTGAGGCCTGCAAAATACGCGTCGGGTTCGCGGGTGGCTCGCCGCGGACAATTGCATCAACACCGTCCATACCCGAGATAACCCGACCGAAATTCGTGTACCGTTTGTCGAGCGAAAAGCGCGGGTAGAAGCTGATGAAGAATTGGCTGTTCGCGCTATCATCCGACTGCGCACGCGCCATCGAAACGGTCCCGCGCAAATGCGGCATCGGATTGAATTCAGCCTTGAGGTCTGGAAGCGGCGATCCACCCTGACCAGTGCCGGTCGGATCCCCTGTCTGGGCCATGAAGCCTTCAATTACGCGGTGAAAAATAATCCCGTCGTAAAACCCTTGGCGAGCGAGTGCTTTTACCCGTTCAATATGGGCTGGAGCCCATTGTTCCATCAGGCGGATTTGAACACGCTTGCCATTCGAAAGGTCGAGCACGAGAATATTGTCGCGATCTTCCTGCGCGTTGTAATTAATCGGCTCGTAAACCTTCCTCACAGCCGGTGCTGGCGTTGCATCTTCTGTTGCTGTTGCTTCAGCTTCCGCGACATTTTGAGCGTTCGCAAGCAATGGCGTCAGGGCCAGCGAGAAAATTGCGCCAGCGGCGATCAGGCGTTTGAACATGGTTTTTCCGTCATTTGTAAATTGGACAAACGCCGTCTAGCGGGGCGCGGCTGTCGGTTCAATGAATGATCTTCACGCAAGGCGAGCTGAAAACATCAAGCCGTCTAATAGTCGCCCAATTGCCCGAGCTTTTTGACCCGCGCAACGACATCATCGCGCACGTCTGCGCTGACAAAAGGTGTAATATCGCCGCCGAACAGGGCAATTTCTTTAACCAGCTTCGAGGCAATAGGCTGCAAGGAAACGTCAGCCATCAAAAACACCGTTTCGATTTCATCGTTGATCTGCTGATTCATCCCCGCCATTTGATATTCATATTCAAAATCAGCGACCGCACGAAGTCCGCGTACAATAACGTTCGCGCCCTGCTTGGCCGCAAATTTCATCAACAGAGCATTGAAGCCGACGATCTCGACATTCTCAATCCCGAGATTTGCAACTTCGCGCTGGACCATTTCCATCCGCTCACCAGTGCTAAACATCGGGTTCTTTGAGGGATTCGTGGTCACCCCGATGATTAATCGGTCCACCAAACTGGCCCCCCGCCGGATGATGTCGGCATGGCCCAGCGTGATAGGATCAAAAGTGCCGGGGTAGATTCCTATTCTCTCATTCACCGATCTCTCTCCACAATAAACCGCGCTAGCGCTCTTAGCAGCGTCGCCTCTTCGCCGTAATTTGCCAGGTGGCCATTTGCTTGCTCGACCAGCGCATTGGCTTGGTTGCGTGCGCCATCCGCCCCCATCAGGGTCACGAAAGTCTGTTTGCCCTGCTCATCATCCTTGCGCAGCGCCTTGCCCGCCTTTGCCTCATCGCCGTCATGATCTAGCAGATCATCGGCGATTTGAAACGCCAGCCCAATATCACGAGCATAGGCCCGCAAATGCGCGCGACCTTCGGGCGAGACATGACCCAGAATTGCACCCATTTCGACCGAGGCGGCCAAAAGAGCGCCCGTCTTGAGCTGTTGTAGACGGGTTATGGCCTGTAGATCATAATTCGAATGTTCGGCGGCCATGTCCATCATCTGGCCGCCTGCCATCCCGCTCATTCCGCTAGCTCTGGCCAAAGTCGCGATCAATTCGGCCCTGGTAAAAGGATCCCCGCTGATGCTTTCGTCCGACAAAATTTCGAATGCCAACGCATGAAGAGAATCCCCCGCGAGCACGGCGGTCGCCTCATCAAATTGCTTATGCAAAGTCGCCTTGCCATGGCGTAAATCATCATCATCCATGCACGGAAGATCATCGTGAATCAGCGAATAGACATGGATCGCCTCGACCGCGCATCCTGCGCGCACGGCGGCATCACGATCCACACCGAACATTTGTGCCGTCGCAGCAACGAGCAAAGGCCGGACACGCTTGCCCCCACCAATGGACGCATAGCGCATTGCCTCAACCAACCGCGCTCGAGTATCGTCAGGCACCGGCATAAACGCATCAAATGCAGAATCAACATCGGCCTGAATCGCCGCGAGGCCCTCAGCCAAAACATCTGAAGCTGCCAATTCTACGGACATCTCAGCTGTCCGAATCGAAGGGAACTGTGGAGGCAGCCTTCCCGTCCGGTCCCGCCACGATTTTCTCGATCCGCGCCTGCGCAGAATCTAGCCGCGCCTGACAATGTTGGCGCAGCTTTTCACCGCGCTCGTAAAGGTCAATCGAATCGTCGAGAGGAACTTCGCCACTTTCGAGTTTTCTGACGACCTCCTCCAACTCGCGCAGAGCGCTTTCAAACGTCAATTCGGCAATGTCATTAGATAGCTCATTCATGGAGGGAGCATTGACGGGCACCGCTCCCTTGGTCAAGTTGCGCAATTGATTTTGGGTGGCTAGTTCCGGCGAACGGGTTTCGGCTCATCTGATCAACAGGGGCAGAATTATGAAGTGGATTATCGCCTATGTCGGCGCGGCGATTTCGTTTGGCGCGCTGGATGCGATTTGGTTGCGCTGGGCTGGCCCTAATTTTTATCGCCCAGCAATTGGTGAACTGATGGCTGACAGTTTTAGAGTCGGGCCAGCGGCAATTTTCTATCTTCTCTACATCGCCGGTATCGTCTGGTTCGCAATTAGGCCGGGACTGGAGAATGGCTTGCCCGCTGCAGCATTAAACGGCGCGCTGCTTGGTGCGTTGTGCTACGCTACATATGACATGACCAATCAAGCCACTTTAAAAGTCTGGCCGACTTACATCACTATCGCTGATATTTGCTGGGGTGCGTTTGCCACTTCCGTTGCTGCCACCGTAGCAACATTTCTGGTTCATAAATTGGGTTGAAATAGATGTTTATCGGACATTGGGCACCGGCCTTAGTTGCCGCAGCTGCCAGCAAGCGCGCCCCTAAACTCAGCACCTTGTTTATTGCAGCGCAATTGGTTGATTGGGGTTTCTTCGCGCTAGCCACAATTGGTGTGGAAAAGATGCGCGTGGTGCCCGGAACAACGGAAATGAACCCGCTCGACCTTTATTATATGCCCTTCACTCATAGTCTGGTCGGCTCGGCCTTTTGGGCAATGGGCTTCATGTTTATCCTGTTGATGGCGAAACGCGACATGGTGACTGCGCTGATAGGCGGCCTGATTGTTATGTCGCACTGGTTCATCGATTTGCTGGTACATCGCCCCGATTTGACCTTAGCTGGCGGCGATATTTCTTATGGCTTTGGTCTTTGGAATTATCCCGTCGTCGCAATTGCGTTGGAACTTGGCATCACATTTGCTGCGTTCTTATGGTATCTCAAGCGGACAACCGGCCCTATTATGCCACCGTGGATATTGCTCGCGTTCCTGCTCGTCATACAGGCGGTCAATTGGTTCGGCCCGCAGCCCACCGAAGCGAATTTGATGCTATATCTGTCAGCTTTGGTCTCGTTCGGCCTTGCAGCTTGGATTGCCCATTGGGTGGGGGATACAAGGCGGCATATCCATGAACGGGGACTAGCGGCAGCCAGTAGGCGGCGCTAAAGGCGCTGCATGTCAAAGAATCCCGACCCGATTACGCCCGAAGTCGTCGAAACGCACGGTTTTAGCCCCGAAGAATATGAGCGCGTTCTGGCCGCTTTGGGCCGCGAGCCCAACTTGGTCGAACTCGGAATTTTCTCGGTAATGTGGTCAGAGCATTGCTCGTACAAATCATCGCGGTTCCACCTGAAGAAACTTCCGACCGAGGCGCCGTGGGTAATTTGCGGCCCGGGCGAGAATGCCGGCGTGATAGATATCGGGGATAATCAGGCAGCTATCTTCAAGATGGAGAGCCACAACCACCCTTCTTATATCGAACCCTATCAGGGCGCGGCGACCGGAGTGGGCGGGATATTGCGCGATGTATTCACCATGGGTGCACGCCCAGTTGCCAATTTGAACGCACTGCGGTTCGGTTCTCCTGATCACCCCAAAATGAAGCACCTTGTCAAAGGCGTGGTTGCGGGGATCGGCGGATATGGCAATTGCGTTGGCGTCCCGACGGTCGGCGGAGAAACCAATTTTCATCCAGCGTATGACGGCAATATTCTCGTCAATGCAATGACTGTAGGGGTGGCTGATCAAGACAAGATTTTCTATTCCGCAGCAACAGGTATCGGCAATCCGATTGTCTATGTCGGATCCAAAACTGGCCGCGACGGCATCCACGGCGCGACTATGGCCAGCGCCGATTTCAGCGACGACATCGAAGAGAAGCGCCCCACTGTCCAGGTTGGCGATCCATTTGTTGAAAAGCTGCTGATCGAAGCTTGTCTCGAATTGATGGCCACAGATGCCATCGTCGCTATTCAAGATATGGGAGCGGCTGGACTGACCTCATCGAGCGTCGAAATGGCCACCAATGGCAAGACCGGTATCCGTCTCGACATGAACAAGGTGCCGTGCCGCGAAGATGGCATGACCCCGTATGAGATGATGCTGAGCGAGAGCCAAGAGCGGATGCTGATGGTTCTCAAGCCAGGCAAAGAGGCCATGGCGGCTGCCATCTTCGAGAAATGGGAGTTGGATTTCGCTGTGATCGGCGAAGTCACCGACACGCGTCATATGGTGCTGGAATTCGATGGCGCGGTTGTGTGCGACATCCCGCTTGGACCGCTCGCGTCGGATGCGCCGGAATATGAACGGCCCTATATCTCGAAGGACGAATATAAAGCATGGGCCGGGATTCCATCGATCGACAAGGTCGAGGCGAGCGATGATCTAGGCGCTGAATTGCTGCATATGTTGGGCACACCTGCCCTCGCCTCGCGCCGGTGGATTTGGGAGCAATATGACAGCCAGGTAGGCGCAGACACCTTGCAGAAATCGGGCGGCGATGCGGCGGTTGTCCGCGTTCACGGCACCGACAAAGCATTGGCGATGTCAACCGATTGCAACCCCCGCTATTGCTATGCCGATCCATATGAAGGCGGCAAACAAGCGGTTGCGGAAACATACCGCAACCTTTCCGCAGTGGGTGCGCGGCCTCTGTCGATCACCAATTGTTTGAATTTCGGGAACCCGCAGCGCCCTGAAATTATGGCCCAATTCGTCGGTTGTCTCGAAGGGATGGGCGAGGCCTGTATCGCTCTCGATTTTCCGATCGTGAGCGGCAATGTTTCTCTGTATAATGAAAGCAAGGCTACGGGCGGTGGGAGCGCGATTTTGCCGACGCCAGCCATCGGCGGTGTCGGTCTGCTTGAAGATCACGATGTGATGGCCACCATCGCCTTTAAGGAAGAAGGCCAGGCGATTATCGTCCTTGGCGGCTTTACCGACAATGGCGATGTATTGTGGAATGCCAAGGCGGACGAGCCAGACCTTGCAGCAATGCGTGCCGACGGTGCAATTGGCTCAATCGGATCGCATCTGGGCCAATCGACTTGGCTGCGCGAGGTGCGTGGCAAGGAAGATGGCGCCCCCCCGCCAACCGATTTGGCCATGGAGCGCCGCGTCGGAGAATTCGTACGCGATCTGGTTCAAAATTATCGCTGCAATACCGTTCATGATATTTCCGACGGTGGTGCTGCAGTGGCGCTCGCTGAAATGTGCATGGCCAGCGGGATTGGCGCGCAAGTGCATACGCTCGGCGACACATTGCTCGATATGTTTGGTGAAGATCAGTCTCGGTATGTCATCACGCTTTCAATTACAGAACGCGAAGAGTGGGAAGCCTTCGAGGAAGAATGTGAAGCAGCCGGTTTTAGCGCCGACTGGATAGGGTTCACCGGCGGTGACAAGCTGACATGGAAAGACGATGAAGACACCATCGTCGTCGATATTCCAGTCGCTGATTTGACGGCAGCGAATGAAAGTTTCTTCAAAATCTGGATGGAGGATTGAGCGAGACACGGCTTCATCGGGGGCGGGATACTCGGGCACGCCGTCCGCTAAGAAGCTAGTGCTCAAAGATGGTTCGCGGGTTGTAGTTCGGCGCTATGCACGATGCTATCCGCGCTGAGATTGCCGATTCCGCCGTGATCTTGGTCGAATATAAGAATGTTCAGAAACCACTAGATGCCACGAATATTCCGTAATGATGGCAACTCACTTGATTCAGCCTTTAGCTAACCTGCGAGCAATCATTCAACTCACTGGGCAAGCCTAGGTAGGCTAGCTAAAGGAGCCCTCAAAACTGCCTTACCGAGATCGGCGAATGTAATCTTCGCTCTGCGGGATTGGAATTGGAGTTTTTCAACACGAAGAAATACGCGGTGGATTATAATTGCTCAGGGATCGAATTTGTCATTGGCAGAGAGCTTCGCTGATCTTCAAGCCTTTTCATTGGGGTTAAACCGAGCGATAGGAGAGATATGAAGCCGCACGAAACCGAACCCTATGGCCTGCCCGATATCGCCGATGCCGAACGTATTTCGAGGGCTGAGGCCTACCAAGAAAAACACGCAACGCGGCGCAGTTGCCGCTATTTCTCGGATGCGCCGGTGCCGCGTGAAATCATCGAAGCCGCCATCAAAGCTGCGGGCAACGCGCCCAACGGGGCCAATCACCAGCCATGGCATTTTACGGTAGTATCTTCTGCAGATAAAAAACAGGCAATTCGCGAAGCCGCCGAGCAAGAAGAGCGCGAATTCTACGGGGCTGAAACTGGAAAGGCCAAAGCCAGCGATCAATGGCTGGACGCTCTGTCACCGCTCGGGACCGATCAAGAAAA